>CAJFUP010000102.1 GCA_904420225.1 uncultured Lachnospiraceae bacterium | reverse complement strand
CGTGCGTCTGCCAGAGCCTTCTCAGCTGCTGCAGGGTATGTCATGATAGAAGCGCCCGCATAGATTAGATGTATTGGCCGCAGATGACATAGAGATTTTCCCATCCTGCAAATGTAACGATATGAGCCTTCATCAGAGAGTGGTAATGATAGATGTACTCCTGATGGAGGCTTTTAAACATGGCTAAAAAGCACAAAGTAGGGTACAAACCATTTAAAAATTGTTATAATTTACAAAAAAACTTACAATAAGCTTAATAATATTGAGAAATATTGACATAAAATAAAGGGATGATTTATAATAAAGGAAACATGAAGAACGATGACTAAATCTTTGAAAAAGTATTCCAATATCTCCTGAAAATTCTTTGCTCTATAAAATTAAAAAATCTATGAATGTTTCTTTTGAAAAATGATACGGCCTTTGAGGAAAGGTTAAGGAGATAGACTGCAGCCAGAGAGGGGGGAGTTTATGCTGGAAATCAAGGAATTATCCAAATCATATGGTCAGGTTAAAGCTCTGATAGATTTTTCGTATGTGATGGAAAAAGGGATCTACGGAATTCTTGGAACCAACGGAGCGGGGAAAAGTACACTTTTAAATATAATTACAGATAATACCGTGCGGGACCACGGGGAAATCCTGTACGATGGGGAAGAGACGCGAAAGCTGGGAAAAAAGTTTCGGCGCCGTGTCGGATATCTTCCGCAGCAGCAGGGATTTTATCCGCAGTTTACGGCCAGAGAATTCCTGACATATATGGGAAGGCTGAAGGGAATTGGTGGAAAAGTGATACAGGAAGAAGTGGCCAGGCGTTTGGAAATGGTTGGTCTTTTGGAGCATGCAGACAAAAAAATTGGAGGTTATTCCGGGGGAATGCGTCAAAGAGTGCTGCTGGCGCAGGCTTTGCTTGGAGAGCCGGATTTGATTATTCTGGATGAGCCCACGGCGGGGCTGGATCCCAAGGAGCGGATTCGTATGAGAAATTTCATTTCGGCCATGGGGAGAGACCATACAGTACTTCTGGCGACTCATGTGGTGAGTGATATTGAGTGTATCGCCAGAGAAGTTTTGATCTTGAATAAGGGGCGGCTGGTAAGATCCGGGACTCCGGAAGTACTGATTCAAGAGATAGAAGGATTGGTCAAAGAGTGCTATTGTACCCCAGAGGAAATGGAGCAGTACCAGGAACAATATGGAATGGGAAATATTTATCAGCGGCAGGATGGACAAGTGCTGCGTCTGGTGGGAGAAAATCTTCCGGAAACATTTCAATCAGTTCCCGGAAATGTCAATTTGGAAGATGTGTTTTTGTTGTATGCGAATTGATGGCATATCAAAAATGAGCGCTGAAAGGAAGCTGTATGTTTGTGATGGAATATTTTGGCAATGTAGAAAGATTTGGCATGTAGATAGGTAATTGCGAAACGCATCAAAAAGGCGATTTGTCTTCGTATGGATTCCCCCATTCTATAAAGCTCTGGAGCCAGGTGACATATGATGAGGAGAGATACGGGTAGGCTGTCTCAAAAGCATAGTAATTGCAGAGTTTTCAGAGTTTTGCAAATGCCTGTGGTGTGTAGAGATGGAAGGGAGAGGGGATTTGAGTATGAGTAAAGGGAAATGTTTTTTGACCGGTATGGTAATATACGTTTTTATTTTCTTGGCAGGCTGCGGCATAGAGGACGGAACGGCCTCACTGGAGAGTAATGGCGTGGTGGACTCGGATGGATTTCCTGTTGTTGCAGTAGATGGCGGAGTCTATTTTTTTGGTGATTATGTCTACTATTTTGATGAGAAAACGGAGACAGCGGCTCTTTTATGCAACAAGCCGAATTGTAAACATCCTCCTATGCTGGGAGGAGTCTGCAATGCGTTTTTGCATGCTGCGGGAGAAACATACATATACGAGGGAAATATTTATGTGCCTGTGTCAGAAGATGAAGGATATGTACTTTATCGTGTGAGTCCGGATGGCAGCGGCTTTGATCCATTTCTCACATTGGCCCAAACGAATGAGGAAGGGCTTAGTCATCTCGGTTCGTGCGGCTCCAATGGGTACTATTATTTTGCTTTGACGGCATTTGTGACAGAGTTGGGACAGTTAAAAGAGGACGAAGTGTTTGACATATATCGCGTGGAAATGAAAGAGAATGCGCAGCCGGAATTTCTTTGTACAATGTCCATTGAGAGAGGTGGACTTTTCTTTATGGAGCCATCTGTCAATGGCGTATGGGTGTACGTCTATTATGACGATGTTGAATCAAAAATTTATTTTTTGGAGGAAGGAAGTCAGACCTTACAGCAGCTGTTTGCGGATCAGATATTTTTTGAATTTTTCAACGAGACAGCCTGCTACTACGGAACAAAAGAGGGCGAGTTTTATAAATATGAAGATGGGGAAAAACGTGTAGTCATAGAAAAGGAGGAGAAGTTGGAAAACAGTACCTCGGAACTTGTTTATGACGGTAAAATTTATATCAGTACCAAAGAAGCCATTGAAATCTATACAGAAGATGGAGAGTTCATCAATACGTTATCTTACGGAACAGTGGGAGCTGAGTGGGATCTCAATGATCCGGAACACCATTTTCAGCGGTACCTTGTGGGCGTGACAGATGGGGGCTTGTATTTGTTTTATAATGAATGGTGGGAGGGAGGAAATCAGTGTATTTATTATATGCCTCTGGAGGAAGCCCTTTCTGGAAATGGGGAGGCATGGCAGGAAGCATTGAGTGGATTTATGTATCCGTAATATACCGCTATTCTGCAAAAAAATAATTTTTAGATATATGCAACATACAATTATGCCAGAGGGGAGGGACAGATGAATGGAATGGAAGCGTATGATAAAAATCGGCTACTGGTGGCTGTTCCATATCTTGATATTTGCGGCGGCTGCGTTGCTGTTTTGGGATGCGTGTAAGGTGCGTCTGGACGCTGATCCGGATGCGCGGATTTGGAAGCAGGAGCAGGCTGCCCATGTGGGACAGTATGAGGAGACGATTCAGGGCGTTATTGATCAGGCAGATCAAATGTCTGTCATCTCCATATTCAGCAGGGAAGGTTCTTTTTCCAAAAGCAACATAGAGAAGACCAGGGAAGACGCTCTGCGTCTTCAGGGCGTGGATCCGCAGATTCTTTCCTCCCCGTTTGCGCAATATTGGCTCTCCTGGGATCTCAGTGATTTTCTGATTCCCGTACTGCTGTTTCTGGCTGTGCTGCTGTTTCAGCAGGAGCGCAGGGAAGGTATGTGGGAGCTGGTGCGCTTGACGGGGAAGGGAAGAGGAGGCCTTCTTTTCAGGCGCCTGGGTCTGCTGGCAGTGCTGGCCTGCGCAGACACGCTGGTGCTGTATGGACTGCGCTTCCTCATTTGTCTGGGAATGTTCGGAGGGTTCAGTCAATGGGGAGCGCCTTTACAGTCCCTGCCGGATTTTTCACTGAGTGCTCTGCCGTTTACACTGGGGGAATTCGCCGTTTTCCTCCTGGTGATGAAGAGTCTGGGATATACGGCGGCAGCGTGGATGTTTTATGGAATCTTCAGTCTGTTTCGGGAGAGACGGTTTGCCAGCCTGGCATTGGGTGCGCTGCTGTTGGCGGAACTGCTGGCGCGCTACCTGATTTTGGCATCCAGCCGGTTTCATATTCTCAGCTGGTGCAATGTGTTTGCCATACTGGATCCTTACTGGTATGGAAGTGTCTACCAAAACCTCAATCTGTTTGGCAGAGCGGTGGGGGGGATTTGGGTCACGGTATCGGCATTGGCTGGGATAGCAGGAGGGAGTGTACTCCTGCTGGGGGTTCTTCAGGCCGTTCAATATCCCCATGCACAGAGATGGAGGATCACGCAGAAGCTGGAGCAGTGGGCGGAGAAATGGAAAGGAAGAAGAAAACCGGCGAGCTGTTTTCGGATGGAGGGCAGGAAGCTGTTCCTGTACCAAAAGGGCTTGATTCTGCTTCTGGTTTTGGGTCTGATTCAGAGTTATCGGGTGGAGCGTCTGCCGCAGTTTTCTTCCCGCCAAGAGGCGTTTCGACTGGCTTATTTTGAAATGTTTGAAGGACCGATTACAGAGGAAGATTTGGAAGCGGCGCAGGAGGAAGGGAAAGAAATTGAATCCTACATAATGGAGGCCCAGGGGGCCGCTGTCGAGAGTTACGTGGATCAAAAAAATGCGTTGGATATGGTATACGCCGAGATGGAACGTGTGTGGGAGGTCAGGAAGACGGGAGCCGATGCTTGGCTGCTGGAGCCCACAGGGTATGGAAAGCTGATGAAAGGCGGCATGGATGTGCTGGGGGATATGGCGCTTTGCGGAGGCTGGATCCTGCTGCTTTCGGTGGGAGCCTGGTATCGGGAGAAAAAAGATGGGATGCCGGTGCTGATGCATCTGACGGATAAAGGGAGGGGATATGTGCAGAGACAGAAGGTAATCTGGATCGGCCTCTATGCGCTGCTGGCGTTTGGAATGATTTTTGGAGTCAGTGCGGGAAATATTTTGTACCGCTTCCCCATAACAGGGCTGACGGCGTCGGTGAAAAGCCTGCCGTGGCTGTCAGAATACGCAGGTCCCATTTGGCTCTATGTGGGAGGCTACTATATGCTCCTATTCGCCATTCTGTGTGTGGTCTGGGGAGTCGGCATCCTGGTCGGTTATCGGCGGTATTGCTTGAAGAAAATCTGAAGGAAATCTTTATTGCGGGATTTGGCAAATTTCTCTTGACGTCCACTCTTGTAGGACGTATAATATAATTCCTTTCACAAAACACAGAGCAGATTTTCGATATTTCTGTCTGAATTGACCAATATTCAGATGGAAATATCCCAATCGGCTCTGCTTTTGTGCGGAGAGAATACCGAGTCATGGGAGTCTGTCGGGATGGGGCGGAAAACCGCTTGGAAGAATGGGGGAAACTAAAAATGATTCAAGTGGAACATCTGACAAAGACCTTTCGGGTGGCCAAACGAAGAGCCGGTTTCCGGTCGGCCTTTCGGGCATTGTGGAGCAGACAGTATGAGGAGATTCGAGCGTTGGACGATATCTCATTTACCATCAGAGACGGGGAAATGGTGGGCTATATGGGGCCCAACGGCGCCGGAAAAAGCAGCACCATCAAGGTGCTCAGCGGAATCCTGACCCCGGAGGGAGGTACGTGCCGGGTCAATGGGCGGATTCCCTGGAAGGAGAGAAAGGAGCATGTGAAACATATCGGCGTGGTGTTTGGCCAGCGGTCTCAGCTGTGGTGGGATGTGCCGGTGATGGATTCCTTTTTCCTCCTGAAGGATATTTACAGCGTGCCGGATGCGGTTTTTCGGGAGACATGCACAGAGCTGACGGAATTACTGTCTCTGGAGGAGATTTTAAAGACTCCGGCCAGACAGCTTTCTCTGGGCCAGAGGATGCGGTGCGAGATAGCGGCCTCCCTGCTTCACCGGCCTGATATTCTGTTTTTGGATGAACCAACCATAGGTCTGGACGCAGTGTCCAAGCTGGCGGTGCGGGAATTTATTAAAAAGCTCAATCATGAGCATAAGACCACGGTGATCCTGACGACCCACGATATGCAGGATATTGAGGCGTTGGCCAGCCGGATTATATTGATTGGAAAAGGCAGGGTTCTCATGGACGGAACGCTGTCCGATGTGCGTGCCTGCGCCAAAGACGCCGGGGCCAGTCTGGATGAGATGGCGGCAGCTTTGTATCGGGCTTATGAGGTATAGGGAGGCAAAGATAAATGAAAAAATATTGGGCTTTTTTTCGCATGCGTTTTATTAACGGCCTCCAGTATCGAGCCGCGGCATGGGCAGGGGTGGTGACACAATTCGTCTGGGGGTTCATGGAGCTGTTTCTGTTTGATGCATTTTACCGGGCGGACCCGTCCGCTTTCCCCATGGATCAGCAGGCGCTGGCATCCTATATCTGGCTTCAGCAGGCATTCTTTGCCATGTTCACCAGCTGGCAGTGGGAGAACGAATTATTTGACTCCATCGCCAGCGGAAATGTGGCATATGAGCTATGCCGTCCCGTGAGTATTTATAATATGTGGTTTACCAGAAGCGTTGCCCGCCGCCTGTCCAGGGCTGCGCTGCGCTGTCTGCCTGTCCTGCTGGTGGCGTCATTGCTGCCGACTCCCTACGGGATGGGGCTTCCGGACGGGCCGGAAGCTTTTGCGGGATTTCTTATCTCCATGGTGTTGGGGCTGCTGCTGGTCTCCGCGTTTAGCATGCTGGTTTATATGAGTGCCTTTTATACCATTTCATCCCAGGGGATCCGGATTGTGGCCACCAATCTGATGGATTTTCTCTGCGGCGCCATTATCCCGCTGCCATTTTTGCCGGACGCGGCTCAGGGCATTTTGGCACTGCTTCCGTTTGCGTCCATGAATAATGCTCCGTTTCGCATTTACGGGGGAGATATCGGTGGAATGGAGATGGCGTATACCATTGGCCTGCAAGTATTCTGGACGGTGGTCTTGGTGGCGGTGGGAAAATGGATGGAGCAGCGGGTAAAGCAAAAAATCGTGGTGCAGGGCGGCTGACGGGAAGGGAGGAACGGATATATGAAATTATATTGGAAGCATCTGCAGATGCATCTTCAGAGCATGATGCAGTATAAAACATCATTTTTCCTGACGGCGCTGGGACAGTTTTTGGTTTCCTTCAACGTGTTTTTGGGGATTTATTTTATGTTCCAGCGGTTTCACCAGGTGGCGGGATTCACATACAGCCAGTGTCTGCTGTGTTTTGCCGTTACCCTATCTTCCTTTACCCTGGCGGAAGTGTTTTTCCGAGGGTTTGATACGTTTGCGTCCTGCATTGCCAACGGAGAGTTTGACCGGATTTTGGTGCGGCCGCGGGGATTGGTGTTTCAGGTGATCTGTAAGAAAGTGGAGCTGACTCGCTTGGGAAAACTTTTACAAGCTCTGGTGATTTTCTGCTATGCGGTTCCCAACTGCGGCGTGGAGTGGAATGGAATTAAAATTTTAGGGCTGGTACTTATGGTTCTTGGTGGTACAGTGGTATTTGCCTCCCTGTTTGTGCTGTATGCGGGTATTTGTTTTTTTACACTGGAAGGCTTGGAATTTATGAATGTGTTCACCGATGGGGCAAAAGAGTTCGGAAAATATCCTCTGGGAATTTATGGAAAGCACATTTTGGTCATTTGTACGTTTTTGGTTCCCTATGCCTTGTTTCAATATTATCCGTTTCTGTACCTTATTGGTCAGCGGTCGGAGGCGGGATTCCTGTTCCTTCCTCTGCTGTCCTGCCTGTTTTCCATTCCCTGCTATTTGTTTTGGAGATGGGGGCTGCGCCATTATCAGTCCACTGGATCGTGACAGCGGGATTGGGATTTGTCAGGTGAGAAACCGCGAAGGGATTGCGAAAATTGGATGAAACTAGGGGATAAACGGCGTTTTGCATTGCCCAAATTTGGGGAAAGTGCTATACTAATTGCAAAGAGAGCGGTATCAAATAGGAGCAGTGCGATAACGTGCAGTAAAGGAGGAAAAGTAAAATGATCCGTACATTTCAGACACACAGAATCCGGCGCCAGGAAGAGCTGAGCGGCGCATTGTGGCAGTTTTCTCCCTGCGAAGGAGAAATGGCCGGGAACGTGTATCAGGTGGCTGTTCCCAGCGCGTGGGAGTGTTATCCTGATTTTGAGGCTTACCGGGGGAGGGCTTCCTATACCCGCCGGTTTAAGGTGGAAAGGTCAGGCAGGATACGGCTGGAGTTCAAAGGGGTGAGCCACACAGCGGATGTCTTCGTGGACGGCAAACTGGCGGCTCACCACTATAATGCTTTTACTCCTTTTGAGGCAGTGGTTAACTTGGAAGCGGGTCAGCATGAACTGCGGGTGGAAGTGGACAATCATTACAGTGAGGATTCCGCCCTCCATGTGCCCAATGATTATCAGACATACGGCGGTATCACCAGGGCGGTGGCTCTGGAGTATTTGCCGGATTTCCATATTCAGTGGGTTCACGCTGTGCCGGTGGAGGAGCGCGGCGTATGGGGACTGAAACTGGAAGCCTGTATCAGAAACCTATCCTCCCAGATACGGGAAGGAGAGGTTTGGATTTCCCTGGAGGGCTGTGCCACAGCCAGTGCGGAAACAGAGTCTTTGATGCTGGAGGCTGATGGAAAGGATCCGCAGTCTGCGTGCTGTATGGGCACAGTTTTGGCCGAGGGCGGCCGGGAGGTCACTGTGAAGAAGACAGTATGGACATCCCAAGCTCGGGAATGGTCCATGGAGGCGCCCAATCTTTATTTGCTGTGTGCCGTTTTGAGGGAGAATGGGACAGACGTGGACGATTGGATGGATCGGGTGGGATTCCGTACCGTGCGGACAGAGGGGAGACGGATCCTCATCAATGGCAGGCCGGTGCTGATCAAGGGATTCTGTCGTCATGAGGATCATCCCCAGTTTGGCTGTGCCCTTCCCTATGAAGCCATGGACTATGATTTAAATGTGATGCTGCATCTGGGAGCCAATTCGGTGCGCACCAGTCATTATCCCAATGATGAGATATTTTTGGATCTGTGTGATGAGAAGGGGATCCTGGTTTGGGAGGAAAATCATGCCCGGGGCCTGTCGGAGGAACAGATGCGCAAT
>CAJFUP010000101.1 GCA_904420225.1 uncultured Lachnospiraceae bacterium | reverse complement strand
TGGGAATTGGCTGTATCTCTGACAGCGAGCCACAGCCTCTTTTGGTGCAGTCCCATCTGGGCAGCTTTTCCATTACCACAGTGGGAAAAATCAACAATACGCAGGAGCTGATTCAGTACTGCTATGACAATGGATGCACCCACTTTTTGGAAATGAGCGGAGGCGGCGTCAATGCCACAGAGCTGGTGGCCTCACTGATCAACCAAAAAACCAGTATTTTGGAAGGAATCCGTTTTGTCCAGGAAATGGTGGACGGTTCCATGACACTGCTTCTCATGACTCCGGACGGAATCTATGCCGCCCGCGACCGAATGGGCCGCACCCCGCTGATCATTGGACACAAGGACGATGCGTTCTGTGCTTCCTTTGAAAGTTTTGCTTACATCAACTTGGGATATAAAGATTACAAGGAATTGGGACCAGCTGAAATCGTGTTCATGACCCCAGAGGGCGTGGAAGTCTTACAGGAACCCCAAAAAGAAATGAAAATCTGTTCTTTCCTCTGGGTTTATTACGGTTATCCCACTTCCACATATGAAGGCGTCAACGTGGAAGAAATGCGGTACCGCTGCGGAGACATGCTGGCAAAGCGTGATGACGCCAAACCTGACATTGTGGCCGGTGTGCCTGATTCCGGTCTTGCCCACGCCATTGGATACGCAAACCGTTCCGGAATTCCGTTTGCCAGACCGTTTATTAAGTACACTCCCACATGGCCGCGCTCTTTCATGCCCACCAAGCAGAGTCAGCGCAATCTCATTGCCCGCATGAAGTTAATTCCCGTGGAGCATCTGATCCGTGACAAGAGCCTTCTTCTCATCGATGACTCCATTGTAAGAGGCACTCAGCTGCGCGAAACCACAGAATTTTTATATGAAAGCGGAGCCAAAGAAGTTCATATTCGTCCGGCATGCCCACCGCTCATGTATGGATGTAAATATCTGAATTTTTCCCGCTCCAAATCGGAAATGGATCTGATCACCCGCCGCGTTATCCGCGACAGGGAGGGCGAGCACGCCGAGGCGGTGCTGAAAAACTATGTGGATCCCGATTCTGAGAACTACAAGGCAATGGTGGATGAGATCTGTCGGCAGCTGAATTTCACTTCTCTGAAATTCCACCGTCTGGACGACATGATTGCCTCCATTGGACTGGAACCCTGCAAACTCTGTACCTACTGCTGGAATGGAGAAGAATGATTTCTATCCGTTGAGATGGCAAAAATCCCGCAGCCGCTTTTTCTTATCAAGCAGCTGCGGGATTTTTTAATACAGTGCTATTTTCTTTTGAAACGCTCCTTCACTTTCAGGTACTCCAATATGGCGTCCACTGTGCCTTCAATTCCCAGCATACTGCTGTTTAGACACAGATGGTAGCTCCTGGCATCCCCCCATTTTTTGCTGGAATAGTAGTTATAATAATTTGCCCTCTTTTTATCCGTCTTGATAATCATGTCCTTTGCCTTGTCCGGATCTTTTTCATACAGCCTACAGATTCGCTTAATTCTGTCTTCCATATTGGCGCAAATAAACGCGGTGGTCACATTGGGATAATCAGCCAGCGCATAGTCGGCACAACGCCCTACAATGACACAACTTTCTCTGGAGGCCAGATTCTTGATGGTATCAAACTGGGCCAGGAACACTTTGTGGTTAATGGGCATATCCACAAAAGAAGAGGTGGTATATCCCAGCGAATACGTATCCATCACAAGGGAATACAGAAAACTGTTGGTGGGTTTCTCATCGTGGGTCTCGAATAATTCTTTACACATACCGCTTTCCTTGGCCGCCAAAGTCAGCAGTTCCTTGTCATAGCAGCGAACCCCCAGTTTCTCCGCAAGTTTTTCTCCGATAACCCTTCCGCCGCTGCCGAATTCTCTTCCGATTGTAACAATTGTCTTTCCATTCATCCAATATTCGCCCCTTTCCAGTAGTAATTCATCATATGCTCCTTCACTTGCATTTATTATAGCGCAAAATGTTGGAAAAGTACATAGTTTTCAGTAATTTTTTCCAAAATAATGATGGTCGAGGCTGTTCTTTTTAGAACTTTCGAGATTTCATTTTCCTTGTGATTTCCTGTCCAGCTGGAGTCGCCGCCAGCCCTCCCATACCGGTCTCCCGCAAAGAAACATCCATTTTCTCCCCCACTTCCCGCATGGCGTCGATTACTTGATCCGTAGGAATCGCGCTTCGGATCCCAGCCAAAGCCATATCAGCACTGGCCAGAGCATTCATGGCTCCAATGACATTTCTCTTGACACAGGGAACTTCCACCAGCCCCGCCACCGGATCGCACACAAGGCCCAGAAGATTTTTCAAAGCCATGCCGCAGGCAGCGCTGATCTGCTCCGGCTCACCGCCTCGCAGGGAACAAAGCGCTCCGGCTGCCATGGCGCTGGCTGTACCCACCTCCGCCTGGCATCCTCCCGCCGCCCCAGCGATGAATGCACGGGTTGCAATCACCTGGCCGATCCCAGCAGCCACATACAGCGCTTCCAGAATCTCGTTGGTCTCTGTGTGGTATGTCTTATGGTACGGAATCAGCACAGCAGGCAATACACCGCAGGCTCCTGCCGTTGGAGCCGCCACAATCCGCTTCATACAGGCATTGGATTCTCCCATTTGCAGTGCCTGCGTAATCACCAGGCTGGCAAAGGGGCCGCATAATGTCTCTTGCTGTTCTCGGTACGCCTCCATCTTTCCGCCGTCTTTTCCCACCAATCCACTGTTGGATCGTAACTGCGGATCATAGGAATCAGCGGCATCCAACATGGCATTCCACATAGCTTCCATTTTTTTCATGGATGCCTCTTTTGTGGTTTTTCTCTCACTGATATCGTCTTCCAAAATAATTTGAAAAAATGACTTTTCCTCTTCCCTTGATCGTTTTTCTATTTCAGCCAATGAATGAAACGGCATATTCTTCCTCCCGTCTTGTTTCCTTTTAATTTTTCTCTCGGTTCATATTCAGATATGTCACTTTCAAAACACCGGGAACTCCACGAATGGCCTCCACGGCGCATTCTGGAATATCCAAATCCGTCTCCGCCACAAAAATAGCCTTTCCCCCTCGCTTTCCCCTATTCAAGGTCAGGGTCGCGATATTGATGTCAGCCTTGGCCAGTATGGACGTCACCGCCGCCAAATGTCCCGGTCTATCTTCATTGTTGACAATCAGCGTGGGGGATTCCGCGGAAAAGTCCACCTGAATGCCATCAATTTCATTGACGCAAATTCTTCCTCCTCCAATGGAACTGGCCTGCACATGGATCCTTCGCTCTCTCCCATCGTCGATCTGGAGAATGGCTGTATTTGGATGCGCTCCCCTGATATTCTTTGTGAAAAAGTGATATTCCATCCCCGCTTTTCCAGCCAAAACCTCACTGTCAGGTATTCTCATGTCATCCGGATTCATCCCCAGTAACCCCGCAATGAGCGCCTTATCGGTACCGTGACCGGATCCTGTGGCCGCAAAGGATCCGTGCAGAGTAATGAAAGCTCTGCGCGGGGATGTCCCCAGCAGCGCTCTGGCCACTTTCCCAATCCGCACTGCACCGGCAGTATGGGAACTGGATGGCCCCACCATTATGGGTCCCAATATATCAAAAATATTCATCGCATGTATATCCCTTTCCATCTCATCAATATTGCCGTTACCATAATACACGAAATTCCCCGCTCCCGCAAGGGGAAACGCCCAGGAATACTTGACAAAACTAAACTGTATGATACACTGAATTCAAGGAAATGCGGCAGCCGCCAGAAGAAAAGAAAATCCCGCCCCGGCATGCTGCCAATGCCAGAATAACAGAGGTGGCAGGGCTGTCGGCCGCTGCCACCAGATTGGAGGGCTATATGGATTCAAAAGCATTTTTTCGCCTGACCTGCGGTCTTTACATTATCACATCGGCCCATGACGGCCGCAGTGTGGGCTGTGTCATCAACACTGCTACTCAGGTAACCAGTTCCCCAAAGCAAATCATGATTGCTGTCAATAAGGAGAATTTCACTGCTTCCGCCATACTGAAGACCAAAGCTTTCGGCATCATGGTACTGACTGAGGATGTTCCCATGGAGCTGATCGGCACTTTCGGCTTCCACTCTTCCAGAGATACCGACAAGTTTGAGGGACTGGACACCGCCACTGACAGTCTGGGACTGCCATATCTAACGCGCCACTGCAGTGCACGTTTCTCCTGCCGTGTCCAGAATGCTGTTGACGTGGGTACTCATTATCTCTTCATCGGTCTGGTGGAAGACAGCCAATGCCTGGAGGAGAAACCCGCCATCACCTATGACTACTATCACAAGGTCAAAAAAGGACTAACTCCGCCAAAAGCATCCAGCTATATGGAGCCAGCGGCAGACACGCCCAAAGAAACCGCCTCATGGAAATGCAGCATTTGCGGCTATATCTATGAGGGCGAAGAGCTTCCCGCCGATTTCGTCTGTCCCATCTGTGGCCGGGGGGCAGAGTTCTTTCAGCGTATCTAATATTTCAAAACAAAACGCGCCTGGAAAAAAGCCGAGAAGCCTTTTCCCAGGCGCGTTCTTCATTCGCTTATGGGTTTAAAATCTTTTTTGTTCCGCTTACTGACTTGATTCTAGCCGCCTCCAAAAGTTTCTGAAAGTATTGGGGCAAAGGCGCTGTAAACTCCATATATTCTCTTGTGGACGGATGGACAAATCCCAAAATATAAGCGTGCAGTGCCTGACCGTGCAAAAAGGAAAACGGACATTTCGCCGGTCCATAAACCGTATCTCCCACCAAAGGATGGCCCAGGGAGGCCATATGAACACGGATTTGATGAGTTCTCCCCGTTTCCAGACGACACTCTATCCACGTATATCCCCCCATCCGCTCCAACACTCGATAATGGGTCACCGCTTCCTTTCCGTTCTTCCAATTCACCGCCATTTTCTTTCTCTCTGTGGGATGGCGTCCGATGGGGGCGTTTACGGTCCCCTGCTCTTCCTTCAAATTTCCATATACCACCGCATAATATCTTCTGGTGACAGAGTGTTCTTTCAGCTGTTGGGCAATACAGGAATGGGCAGCATCATTCTTACAGGCTATGAGCACTCCTGTGGTATCCATATCAATCCGGTGCACAATTCCCGGACGGAGTACCCCGTTGATTCCGGACAAGCCTCCGCGGCAATGAAACAGCAGCGCATTAACCAGAGTTTTGCTGTAATGTCCGGCAGCCGGATGCACCACCATTCCTTTGGGTTTATTGATTACAATGACATCATCATCTTCATACAGAATATCCAGCGGGATCTCCTCCGGCTCAATCTTAGGCTCCACCGCTTCCGGGATCAAAAGGCGAATCCGCTCTCCGCCAGTCAATTTATATCCGGGTTTTACTTTTTTGCCTTCCAGCAATATATTTTCCGTCCCAAACAGCTTCTGAAGATACGAACGGCTCATATTCGGCATAAAATCAGCCAAAAACTTATCGATCCTCTTTCCGGCTTCCTCTTCCTCAGCCACAATGGAAATCCAGTCGGCCATGAATTCCCTTCCTTTCACTCTTCTTCCTGATGTTTTTTCTTTTTTGATGGAAAAATTCGTTCCATATCCGCATCCTTATAATAAAACAGATACAAAATGATAAGGAATATCGCAGATACAGTGATGTAACAATCTGCCACATTGAAAATCGGGAAATCAATCCACACCACATAAATAAAATCAATCACATACTGATGGACGATTCTGTCTATGAAATTGCCCACAGCTCCCGCCGCCAATACCACACTGAAAATGCGAAATGGCCAAAAGCGTTTTTCCCTGGGCAGACGGGTAAAAAACCAGGCCACCAAAGCCAAAATCACCGGAGTGATAATATAAAACAGGATCTGCATCCCCTGCATGGTGCCAAAAGCCGCCCCTCTGTTCTCATAATAATAAAACTCCAATATGCCTTCCACCACTACCAAAGGATCTTTTCCCTTTAAGTACGTCACAGCCAGCCATTTCGTCCACTGATCTGCTCCCACAAGCAAACATATTCCCAGCACCGCCGCCACATAATCTCGTATTCTATTTTTCATGGAATCCTCCCGTGCACCCGACATAAAGCAGCGCCCTGTGCATATCCTCATCAGTAACTTCCGTATCAATAAAAGCCTCCCCGATACGGCGCAGGAGAATGAAGCGTATCTTTCCAGCTGTCATTTTTTTATCGCTTTTGGAGGCCAGTAGCACATCCTCAGCATCCACACCGCTTACTCTGACAGGCAGATCATACATGGCCAATGTTTTCTCCACATCCTCCAGCTCCTTGGCAGACAAAAACCCCTTCCGATGGCTGATGTAAGCCGCAGCCACCATGCCCACAGAAACACATTCCCCGTGATACAGAGAGAATCCCAGCTGCTTTTCCAGGGCATGTCCCAAGGTATGCCCAAAATTCAGCAAAGCGCGTACCCCTTTTTCCGTTGGATCCTCCTCCACCACAGCACCTTTGCAGCGGCAATTCTCCAAAGCCATGTGAATCAGTGCCTGAACAGACCGCTCCTTTACCTGGCTGCTGTTTTCCTTTAGCCATTGATAGAATCCGCGGTTTCGAATAAGCCCGTGTTTAATCACTTCCCCCATTCCAGAAAGATACGTACGGCGATCCAGCGTATCCAGCGTGTGCATATTCATATAGACCAACCGAGGCATGCTGAATGCTCCCACCATATTTTTGTAACCGTCAAAATCCACGCCGGTTTTTCCGCCAATGCTGCTGTCTGCCTGAGAAAGCAGCGTGGTGGGTATTTGAATAAAATCAATTCCCCGCAGGTATGTGGCGGCGGCAAAACCCGTAAGATCTCCCACGACACCGCCGCCCAAAGCCACCAGCACATCTCGGCGCTCCATTTTCTTTTCAATGAGAAATGTATATAAATTCCGAACCACATCCAGATTTTTGTTTTCCTCACCTGCTGGAAAGGTAAAAACATAAACTTCCCTGGCCACAGGGCGAAGCAGAGTCTCCACTTGCGCGGCAAACCGCTTCCCCACATTGGTATCTGTCAGAATACAAATTCTCCTGCCTTGATACCCCAGCCGTTCCACTTCCCCCCGCAACGAATCAAACGTGTCCTGAATCACAATATCATAAATGGGTTCTCCATCCCTGTGTATTACCATTCGCTCTGTCATTTCTCTCAACCTTTTCCTCTTCCCATCTGTTTCTACTCAAATACATCGATTTCAGCAAAATATCGGCCCTTCCTGGTCTGCTGAGATATTCCGCGATAAATAAACTTTCCGTATCCGCGAACCGACACCACATCGCCTTCCTTTAAACTGTAACCGGCAGATGCCACTGCTTTTCCGTTGACAAATACCTTTTCCCCTTTAATGAGTCCGGCCATGGAAGACCGAGAGGCATGAAATGCCAGACTAATCACCGCATCCAGCCTGGCAGACGCCACACTCCCCCGAACACTCTTAAACCGCGGCTCCCAAGACAATTGACTGATCTCTTGGCGAATACACCTGACACTGGTTCGGCGCACGCGGTCCAGATGCTCTTCAATATATCTGTCCATCCCTTCTGTACAAAACACAAACGCACTGTCACCCTGAACCAGAATATCTCCTATCTTGCTTCTCTCAATTCCCAATCCCAAAAGTGTTCCCAGATAATCCCTGTGGGTCAGCTCCTCCGCAAACTTCGCATGGACCGGGGCAATTTTTAAAAGACACAAAGGAGCCGGGCACTGGTACCCAGCTCCTGACGGCATGAAACAAACCATCCTCCGTTCCGCAAGTGGGTAACCTCCCTCAAAGTGAAATGAGACGGCGGGCAATTCCTCTCTATGGGACAAAAAAATGCTCTGTTCATTTAAATTTAAAAAATCACTGAAAACCGGATACTCCCTCTGGGCACACTCATTGGCCAAATCCACCAGATGACGGAGTATCATCTGCTCTTCTTTTTCCATCATCACATATTCAAGTTCAGAGAAGACAAGTCAATGGTGTCTCCCAGAAGATTCGTAAAATCACCGGACAGCTCCACAGAGCTGGGGGTAACAATGAAAATCTTCTTGGAAATCTTCTGCAGATTGCCACCCATGGTATAGCAAGCGCCGGATGCAAAATCGATGACGCGCTGTGCCGCGTCCACATTCATCCCTTCCAAATTCAAGACCACACTCTTTCCCTGAAGAAGAATATCCGCAATTTCATTGGCATCCTCGTATCCCTTGGGCATGATCATACATACTTCTGACTGTTTCGCTGTCGTTGCTTTCATGGGCACCACCTTACCTGTTTTCTGGGGTCTTCCTTTTGATGCCGATGCCTCTTCCTCTGCGGCAGCAACTGTATCATAAGAAGACTGGTTATTTTTACGGAACTTGGATGTTTTATTTTTAGTCGGAGCGTTGTAGATTTCATCGTCCATTTCTTCATCGTCGAAATCTTCGTAATCATCGTCTTCCGGCATTAATTTCGCTTTGTTCAACAAACTGTCTAAAAAACTCATGGTTTTTCACTCTCCTATCCTTTGATTAGCGGGAGCCAAACAGTCCGGTCCCCACCCGTACCATCGTCGCACCTTCTTCTACTGCGACCTCGTAATCGCCTGTCATGCCCATGGACAATTCAGACATATTTACATTATCAATGTTTTTAACACCAATGTCAACAGATAATTGATATAATTTTTTAAAATACTTTCGATTGTCTTCCGGATCCTCCACAAATGGCGCAATTGTCATCAGGCCGCAAATATGAATACCCTTCATGGCTGCAATCTTCTCCACTGCATTCATGACCTCATCCACAGAAAAGCCAAATTTTGATTCTTCTCCTGCCACATTAACCTCCAGTAGAATATCCGCTATTACTCCCTTCTTCTGCGCCTCTTTGGCTATCTGTGCGGCCAAGTCAATACTGTCCACCGAATGAATCAAATCTACCTTTCCCACAATATATTTCACTTTGTTTTGCTGAAGATGGCCAATCATATGCCATGAGATTTCCTCATCCCGGAGCTCTTCCATTTTCCCACACAGTTCCTGTACCCTATTTTCACCAAAAACTGTCTGGCCGCATGCCATGGCGTTGCGAATCATGGATACAGGTTTGAATTTGCTGACAGCCACCAGAGTCACAGAATTCTCCGGTCTTTTGCTGCGCTGACAGGCTTTGCGAATATTCTCTCTCACTGTATCAAAATTGTACTGTAATTCTTGTCTTTCATCCATGCTTACATACCTCTTTTCCTGGGCAGCATGACTGCGCCCTGATTTTCTATTTTTAATGGATAATCTCATCTTCCTCCACCGACTGCGCGTCCAGCACAATATAGTCATAAGCAGTGACACCGTATGTAGTCCCCTGTTTGACAATATAGTATCCATTGTCGCCGGTTTCGTTGAGCACCTCTATCCTGCGGAAAGTACAAATTCCCTGATTGGCGCTGTAGACTCCCTGGAGAGGAGCGCTGACTCCCATCAGATACGTCTCCTGACTTCCCGGCTTCACAAGAGTGTCCCCGGCAGCAATCGTGTCTGCTTCAATGTAATAATCAGTTTCATTGGAAGCATAAATGCGTACTGCCACAAACTCCACACTGGATGTGCCGTCTTCCAGAGTCACCTGCTTATACACACCATCGGAAGAATCATTTCCCCCTTTGGTTATATATTCCCTGGGAATAGTAAGAAAACTCTTTTCTGTGACCGCCGATTTTGGGATTTTCATACCTGTGGCCGAATCTTCTTTTATTTTAAATGTGATATACCTCTCACTTAAATAGGATGAACCATATTTATCCAAATCAATATTTCCCAGCCGTGTTCCGTCAGAAGCCGTGGTAATATAGAAATCTCCTGTCACCTCTGCCTGAATTGGTTCCAATTCAATCTTCATGGCGGTGGCATCGCGGAATAAACTTTCGTCTTCTTGGGATAGGGCAAACGTAATGGTAAACGAATCATCCGCTATACATTTATATGCCGCCTCCCCGGCTTCCCGTTTTTCCCCGGTTTGATAAATCCTGGAACTATAGTTATTTTTTTGAAGTATTTCCCCGGTTACGGCATCTGCTGTCAGCGAATCGTATGAATCCGTCTTCAGCACCACAAACCCGCTGCTTTGAGCGTCATAAGCCGTCAAACCGCTGAAATCTGCGCTGCTGTCAATCTGTTCCAAAGCCGACTGGTTATAGGCGTCTAAAATTTCCGCATTAATGGCCGCTTTTTTTTCATACACCTGCTGAAATTCCATCAAATCCAGAGTCAGACTGTCACTGACCAGGGAAGCTTTCAGTGACTGAATGTCCTGGGATGACAGCGATGAATTCTCCTGATACAAACTTTCCAGCATCCTAGAAAAATCCCCAGTCTCATCAATGGTATATACGGTATTCCCTTTATATGTTTTCTGGCCATCCTGCACATAATAATTGACGACCCCAGCCCTGTCCATATAATACACCGTCTCATTTCTCGTGATAACACCTTCATATTGAGAACTGGATGTATATGTATCCGCCGCTCCCACTTGATAAAGACTTACATGACCTTTTGACAAATACACTGCCAGCTGAATCATGAGATAAATCAAGACAAAGGCAAATAAGATCCCTGTAAACGTAATGTGGATATGCCTGCGGTAAGAAACGATCTTTCCATTTCGTTTGCTCATGAAGTACCTCCGTAATGCCTGTGATGAAATACGAATCGTATTTCATTATACCCTGTTTCGCAGCAGAATGAAAGTTGAATTCCAAAAAACATGCCATCTTTCATGGTATTTTTTTCCATACATAGTTCTTGTGATTCTCCCCATACTGTTAGAGAAGGAACAAAATATTTTGGAGGTGCTTCATGAGTACAAAAGTGATAGACTACATTGCGCTTGTCCTCGCCATCATTGGGGCCGTAAACTGGGGTCTAATCGGATTTTTCCGCTTCGATCTCGTGGCCTTTCTCTTTGGCAGCATGACTCTCTTGAGCCGCATTATCTATGCGGTCGTAGGAATCTGCGGTCTTTATCTTCTGAGCCTTTTTGGAAGAATCCGTGGCATGGGAGAAGAGTAAAAAACGCCGGGCCAACGGCCTGGGCGGCATCTTCTGCAAAAAACAAAACCGGAATCCCGGCACAGGATGAATTCCATCCGCCGGGATTCCGATTTTGTGATGACAATATATACGATCTGCAGTTTTTAAACATTACAAGGAAATGACAATATATGGTTTCACACTGTCCGCAAGCTCTGCCTCATCTGCGGATACGCTGAGTACAAAGGTGACCCCAAAATCCTGGCTGATCTTCTCCAGCAAAGCTACCTCCTCCGCAATATCCTTACCCTCCAAATGGGCGAGCTTTAAAAAGCTGTCCAGATAAATTTCTTCCAGATCATGATCCTGAGAGATCAGTCCGCAGATAAAACCGATGAAGCCGTTGAACGAACGAACCGGATAATCGGATACATTGATGAGACGAACCTTATTGTTCAGCTCATACATATGTTTCGCGCTTTTATCCAGATATACAATGGAACCGCTGGCCTCTTTTACGGCATTATTCGCCTTTTCCAGAAGATATTTTGTTTTCCCTTTGCCTTTCCTTCCTGAAATAATTTGAACCATGTCGATTTCCTCCTTATGTTAAATTGTTATTACATTCTGGGGTATCCCCTCGTTTTGTACTACCACAATTATAGTACAAATCACGAAAAATCTCAATCATTTTTTGAGAATTTTAGAATGTTTTCATCTGTTATTCGGCGATTTTCTGCAACAGTCTGTTCATTTCATCATACAAAATGGTATCATCGGCCGCGCCAAGCAAAATAGATATGTACCGGCGTCCCTGGACGTCCTCTGTATATACCAGAAGGCATTTCCCTGCATCTTCCGTGGTACCCGTTTTTCCTCCCAACATTTTCATATCTGCTGAAAGGGAGGCCGCTCCATTCATAAATCCGTTGCTGTTGAGCCAAGTAACCTGCTTTGAAGTTCCTTCTGCCGTTTGATACGTGCAGTCATATGAAGACATGGCAATCATGCGACAGAAATCATCGTATTCCAGACAGAGGGAAAAAATAAGATAGAGATCATATACCGTAGTCACATGGCCATCAGCATCCAGGCCATGTGAATTTTTGAATTTAGTGGATGTAGCCCCCAAACGTCTGGCTTCCTCGTTCATCATATTCACAAAATCCTGCTCGCTCCCGCCCACATGAACCGCCAGTGCGGCGGCGGCATCATTGCCGGAGTAAATCAAAGATGCGCACAGGAGCTGCTCCACCGTAAGGATATCTCCCGGCTGAAAATAGCAGAGCCTGGCTCCGGGTTCTGTGATCAAAACTTCTTCCCCCAGTCTGACCGTCTCATCCAAACTGGCATTTTCCAAAGTCACCAGGGCGGTCATTAACTTGGTCAGACTGGCTGGGGCCAATGGCTCAAAGGCCGCTTTGCTGTAGAGAACCCTTTCCGAATCAAGGCAGAACATTCCGGCGGCAGCGGCAGAGACTTCACTGGCGTCAAACACACTCTCATCCTCAATGACGCTTTTTCCCTCCGCCATGCCGGTCTGTCGGTACAAGCTTTGCTCCAGCTGCTCATATCCCTCCAACTTCACCTGATACGGTTCCAGATACGATTCTTGACACCCGGTCAAACTGCTGACCATGACCAGAAGTATAAACAGCCCGACAGACCTCACCTTTCCAAAATGTCTCCCCACAGCGGCCTCTGTACCTTCCCCGTCTTTTTTACTCATTTGTACGCTTCCCGCCATTCCAGTTCTCCGCGTTCCAAGGATTTGATCAGCACCTCCGCCGTGGCAAGATTGGTGGCCAAAGGAATACTGTTGGAATCACAGAGCCGAATCACCTGGCTCAATTCCAATTCTCGGGACCGCAGCGATTCAGGATCTCTGAGGAAAATCATCAGGTCTATAACGTTGTGTTCAATCTGAGCCCCCAGCTGCTGCTCCCCTCCCAGCCTTCCGGACAAAAACTTCTTTACATTCAGATTTGTCACTTCTTCAATGAGCCGCCCGGTAGTCCCCGTTGCGTATAAATTATGTTTGCTTAAAATTCCTCTGTATGCAATGCAAAAATTCTGCATCAATTTTTTCTTGGAATCGTGTGCCATAAGTCCAACGTTCATCTTCTCGCCTCCTGTTAAAATTCATATTTTTTTCTCTGAAATCCAACATTTAATACTATCCCTATCATGATGTAGGAGCTGAGCAGGGAACTCAGCCCGGCGCTCACAAAGGGCAGCGGAACACCTGTGTTGGGGATAATCTGCGTCGCCACTCCGATATTGACAAAGCTTTGAAATGCAAATAATCCCCCGATGGCACTGGAGAGCATTCTGCCCTCCTGATCACGGCTTTTCCCCGCCATTCGGATGCATTCAAAAACAATCAAAGCGATCAGAAGAATCACCGCCGCACAGCCCACAAATCCCAGTTCTTCTCCCACAATGGCGAAAATAAAGTCCCCCTGCTGCTCAGAAAGAAAGTTGCCGTTTTTAACGGATTCATATGTGGATGTATTCAAACCCTTTCCTGTAAGCATTCCGCTGCCGATGGCCATAACGGAATTTTTTTGCTGACGCACCTGATCCGGATAATCGTCCGGGAAAAAATACGCATTGATACGCTCCATCTGGTGGGGTTTAAACACCTCATTCAAAATTCCCTGCCCCGGCTGATGAACCAAAATCAAAAATGCCGCCGCCACGGGGACCAGAACCGCCATGACCCCCACAACCCACTTATAGCTGATACCGCCCACAAACAGCAGGAGAATCATGGTGAATAGAATCACCAGCGACGTGGACAAATTCGGCTCCTCCAAAATCAGGACAACAGGAGGAAGAACAACAGCGGCATACAGCAATAGAACACTGGGCCGACTGACCTTCTCCTTGAATTTTATAAGAAATGCCGTGGCAGTGATAATCATCACAACTTTTGAAAATTCCGACGGCTGAATTGTTCCCAGGCCTGGGACATGAATCCATCGTTTTGCGCCCATGACCACATCCGCAAATAGAAGCAGATACACCAGCACAGCAATATTCAGCACATAAAGCAGGGGCGTCCAGCGCAAAAGTTTCCTGTAATTGATGACAGATACCACCGCCATGATGACAATACCGCCAATGACTCCAATAAACTGTTTCACGGTGGTGGTGAGAAATCCAGTCTCGACTTCATTCTGCGTGGCGCTGTTCACCATCAGGATGCCGATGACACTCAAAATCACCACATAGAGTACCAATTTAAAATTAAAATTCCGCAGATGAATATTCTGCTTCTTCAGCAATTCCAGCAAATCAATCCCATACCTTTCGCAAAAGTCTGTTTTATCGTTCTGTCGAGTCCTGCCTGTCCATACGCTTTCTTCCCTTGATGGGGATATTGGCATACAGCGCGGGGGAAGAATCCTGTTCTCCATTTTCGAGATTCTTGGTAATCTGGATATCCAATCCCTCTGTATCAATCTCCATATATTTGGAGATTACCTGGATGATATCATTCTTTATCATCTCCATTACTTCCGGCGAACAATCCGCCCGTTCCGATACAAGAAGAAGTTTCAGGCGGTCTTTTGCCACATTGCCAGAATTTTTTTTCTTAAAAAAGTCCATGAACCCCATTGTTCAGCCTCCGTCTATTTCTTACTAAACCAAGATGCCACACGACTGAAAAACCCGGTTTTTCCTTCCAGATTCAGCAATTCCACCTCTTCTCCCATGATGCGGCGGCTCACATTCAAAAATGCCTGGCCAGCCAGGGAACTGCTTCCCACCAGGGGTTCCCCCGTATTGGTGGCCACTACGATGTTTTCATCATCCGGCACCACGCCGATGACCGGTATGGCCA
>CAJFUP010000100.1 GCA_904420225.1 uncultured Lachnospiraceae bacterium | reverse complement strand
GGAGAAAGAGGGATTTGAACCCTCGCACCGCGTGAACGGTCTACACCCTTAGCAGGGGCGCCTCTTCAGCCACTTGAGTATTTCTCCATATTTTCTTTTCCAAACGAGCATCTCTCACAAGACGCATGTTAAATTATATCCCATGGTTGATGGATTGTCAACACTTTTTTACTATTATTTTTTTCAGCATTTGATTCCCGCAGCTGTTCCAATATTTTTAACGGCTGCGGGAATCCATCCCCTGAAAGCTGCTTCTTCTCTGACCGCTCTTGTCTGCTTTCTAATTTTCCGAAAACCATTCTTTTCTGTATTGCTGTACCGCAGTCTCATACAGATCTCCTCCATACGAATCCGCCACAACGATGACAGGCAGCCGTTCCACTTCCAGTTTCCGTATAGCCTCCGTTCCAAGATCTTCATAGGCCACTACCTGTGCAGACCGAATACATTGTGACAGCAATGCTCCGGCTCCACCCACTGCAGCAAAGTACACTCCATGGTTTCTCACCATGGCATCTTTGACGTCCTGTGTTCTCTTTCCTTTGCCAATCATGCCTTTCAGCCCCAGGTCCAGCAGCTGAGGCGTATATTTGTCCATTCTGCTGGCTGTGGTGGGGCCGGCGGAGCCAATGGGTCTGCCCTCACGGGCCGGTGAGGGCCCCATATAATAAATTACGGCATCCCGCATATCAAAAGGCAGCGTCTTTCCCTCCTTCAGGGCCTCATCCATCCTCTTATGAGCGGCATCCCTGGCTGTATAAATGGTTCCTGTTATATAGACGTAATCTCCGACTCTTAGGCCTTTGGTAACATCTTCTGTCAAAGGGGTATGAATTTCTCTGTCCATGATCTCCACCAAACCTTTCCCAAAATACTTTTCCAGACGGTTACCCGTCTTTTCTCATGATCCCTCTTATTTCACGGATATCATTACAGGATCCGAGTCACATGCCGATTCACATGGCAGCAGATATTCACTGCCACCGGCAGGCCGGCGATATGGGTGGGATATGTCTCCACATTGACAGCCAGAGCCGTCTGGCTTCCCCCCAAACCTCCGGGACCGATTCCCAGACCGTTGATCCGTTCCAGAAGTTCATCCTCCAGATCCCGTACATACCCTTGGTCTGGTCTGGCGTCCAGACTTCTTGTCAAGGCTTTTTTGGCCAACAGCGCGCATTTCTCGAAGGTACCTCCGATTCCCACTCCCACTACCATGGGAGGACAGGCATTGGGACCGGCATCTTTTACTGCTGTCACCACAGCCTGTTTGACTCCTTCGATGCCATCTGCCGGCTTCAGCATGAAAATACGGCTCATGTTTTCGCTTCCGAATCCCTTGGGCGCCACCGTGATCTCCATCTGACCACCCGGCACAATATCGTAATGGATAACAGCAGGTGTGTTGTCTTTTGTATTTTCCCGGAGAATGGGATCCTTTACAACGGATTTTCTCAAATACCCTTCCGTATATCCTCGGCGCACTCCTTCATTGATTGCTTCCGTGAGATTTCCGCCATCCACATGGACATCCTGCCCCACTTTCACAAAAATAACCGCCATCCCCGTATCCTGACAAATGGGAATCTGCTGGTTTGCCGCGATAACCAAATTTTCCTCCAGCTGGCCAAAAATCTGTTTTCCCAGAGGAGACTCCTCCTTTTGGGCTGCTTCCCCCATAACCCGCTTCATGTCGCCGGACAGATAATGATTGGCCTCAATACACATCTCCCGGATCGTATCTGTGATAGTACTGCACGTAATTTTGCGCATCTCTTCCTCCCAAATAAAGTGATTCGAAACAGGGATGCCCGCTGTCCCGGACATCCCCATTGAAACATTCCATTTCCATACATGGGATCTGGCATCCGTCAGCCTTCTGTGCTGTCTTCTTGATCCCGCTTTGCCGCCTCAAGCAATCGGCTCACATCCTCCTGATCCTGCTGTACCTCTGTCGTACCATCTTCGCCATCAGCAGCCTCCTGACTGTCTTCTTCCTCACTGCTGTTTTCACTTTCACGTACTTTGGCAATGCTGGCCACCCGCACATCACTGTCTCCGTCTATGTTGATGAGCTTCACGCCGGATGTATTTCTCCCCAGCGTAGAGATATCAGACACCTTAAGGCGGATGATGATACCTTCGGTGGTAATGATCATGATTTCATGGTGTTCCTGCACGGCTTTTACACCCACCAGGTTTCCTGTCTTTTCATTGATACGATAACACTTGACGCCTTTTCCGCCCCGATTCTGGCAGGTAAATTCCTCTGTGGCAGTTCGTTTTCCCATACCCAGTTCTGACACAAACAGCAATTTTTCACCTTGGCTGTTCATCTGCATGCCCACCACTTCGTCTCCATCATCCAAATTCATGCCTCGCACACCCATGGAGGTTCGTCCTGTGGGACGCACATCCGTTTCCCTAAAGCGGATGCACTGTCCGAATTTGGATACCAGGAAAATGTCCTGCTTATTATCCGTCACCTTCACCTCAATGAGTTCATCCTCCTCTCTGAGGGTTATGGCTGCCAGTCCGGTCTTTCGGATATTGGCATATTCGGAAAGGGACGTTTTTTTCACCATACCGTATTTTGTGGCCATGAACAGATAGTCTTCTTCGTTGAAATCCCGCTTGGTAATGATGGCCGTGACTTTCTCATCCGGCATCAGCTGGATCAAATTGACGATGGCTACGCCACGGGCCGCCCTGCCGGCTTCCGGAATCTCATATGTTTTCAGACGGTACACCCGTCCCATATTGGTGAAAAACATAATATGGTGATGGGTGGTGGTCATGAGAAGGTCCTCTATGTAGTCCTCCTCGATGATCTGCATTCCTTTAATTCCCTTGCCGCCCCGGTTTTGAGCCTTGAAATTGTCCACAGACATCCGCTTAATATATCCCAGCTTTGTCATGGCGATAACAATATTTTCATCGGGTATCAGATCCTCTTCGGAAAAATCATCTTCCCCTCTGCCGATTTTGGTTCTTCGATCATCGCCATATTTCTGGGCAATGATGAGGATTTCCTCCTTAATGACTCCCAAAAGCTTATTTTCATCAGCCAGAATCGCCTTCAACTCCGCAATCTTCTCCATCAGCTCTCTGTACTCATTTTCCAGCTTTTCCCGCTCCAAACCGGTGAGTGCACGCAGACGCATGTCCACGATGGCCTGGGACTGGGCATCGGACAGACCGAAGCGTTCCATTAATCTTCCCTTGGCCACTGCCACGCTCTCAGATCCGCGGATTATGGAGATCACCTCATCAATGTGATCCAGGGCAATGAGCAGTCCCTCCAAGATATGGGCCCGCTCCTCAGCCTTATTCAGCTCATATCGGGTTCTTCTGGTGACCACATCCTCCTGGTGCTTCAGGTAATACTTCAGCATATCCAAAAGATTCAACACACGAGGTTCATTGTTGACCAGTGCCAGCATATTGACGCCAAAAGTATCCTGCAGCTGGGTATGCTTCATCAACTGGTTCAGCACGATATTGGGATTTACATCCCTGCGCAGTTCGATACAGACGCGGGTACCCTCCCGGTTGGATTCATCCCGGATCTCCGTGATGCCGTCCACTCGCTTTTCTTTGTGGAGATCTGCAATTTTTTCTATGAGACGAGCTTTATTGACCATATAAGGCAGCTCCGTTACCACAATCCGATTTTTCCCTCCGGACATGGGTTCGATATCCGTCACAGCGCGGACTTTTATTTTGCCTCGGCCTGTACGGTAGGCCTGCTCGATGCCTCTTTTTCCAAGAATGGTGGCTCCCGTGGGAAAATCCGGCCCTTTAATGATGCCTAAAATCTCCTCTATCTGCGTATCCCGGCCATGTTCCACCCGGTTGTCGATGATCTTCACCACAGCCTGGATGGTTTCCCGCAGGTTGTGCGGAGGAATATTGGTGGCCATGCCAACGGCAATTCCCGTGGTTCCGTTGACCAGGATATTGGGGAATCGGGAGGGGAGTACTGCCGGCTCTTTTTCCGTCTCGTCAAAGTTTGGCACAAAGTCCACGGTATCCTTGTTGATATCGGCCAGCATCTCCATGGAAATCTTGCTTAAACGCGCTTCTGTGTAACGCATGGCAGCCGCGCCGTCCCCGTCCACAGATCCGAAATTTCCATGACCATCCACCAGCGGATACCTGGTGGACCAGTCCTGCGCCATGTTGACCAGGGCGCCATAGATGGAGCTGTCACCGTGGGGATGATATTTACCCATGGTATCGCCGACGATACGCGCACATTTTCTGTGGGGCTTATCCGGCCCGTTATTCAGTTCGATCATGGAATACAGCACACGACGCTGAACCGGCTTCAAACCGTCCCTCACATCCGGCAGCGCCCGGGATGCGATGACGCTCATGGCATAATCAATATACGATTCTTCCATGGTTTTCTTCAGATCCACGTCATGGACTTTATCAAAAATTGTCTCGTCCATTTTTCCCTCATTTCCGCCGAGAAAGCAACGGCCAATTTCCATACTGACCGCCGCCGATTTCCCGGCTGTCTCTATCACTAACTATCTATATCACTTCATGGGCCAATTTCCCGCGGACTCGCGTCCGAAATAAAATGGGCATGCTGCTTATACGTCAATATTCTGCGCATACTTGGCATTGGCTTCAATGAACTCCCGGCGGGGTTCCACCCGATCACCCATGAGTACATTAAAGGTTTCATCAATCTCCGCCAGATCATCATCATCCATGGTGACCCTGCGCAGAATACGCCGCTGGGGATCCATGGTGGTCTCCCACAGCTGCTCCGCGTCCATTTCACCCAATCCTTTGTAGCGCTGGATTCGGTTATTTTGATCTCTGCCCACCTCATTCAAAATGTTGGCCAGCTGCTCATCACTGTAGGCATACCAAACCTTCTTGTTCTTTTCCAGCTTATACAGCGGCGGCTGTGCCAGATACACATAACCCTGTTTAATCAGCTCCGGCATGAAGCGGTACAAAAACGTTAAAAGCAGCGTGCTAATGTGGGCGCCGTCAACATCGGCATCCGTCATAATGATGATCTTGTGGTAGCGCAGCTTGGTGATGTCAAAATCCTCGTGGATGCCTGTGCCGAAAGCCGTGATCATGGCTTTGATTTCCGCATTGGCATAAATCTTATCCAGTCTGGCCTTCTCCACATTGAGGATTTTTCCTCGCAGCGGAAGAATCGCCTGGGTATCCCTGCTCCTGGCCGTCTTGGCGGAACCGCCGGCGGAATCTCCCTCCACGATGTAGATTTCACATTTTTCCGGGTCTTTATTGGAACAATCTGCCAGCTTTCCAGGCAGCGCCATGCCATCCAAAGCCGTCTTTCTTCTGGTCAATTCCCTGGCTTTTCTGGCAGCCGCCCGAGCCCGCTGAGCCAGGATGGATTTCTCACACATGGTCTTGGCCACCGATGGATTTTGCTCCAGGAAATAGGTCAGCTGTTCTCCAACCACAGCGTCCACTGCGCTTCTGGCCTCGCTGTTTCCCAGCTTCTGTTTGGTCTGTCCTTCAAACTGGGGATCCTCGATCTTGACGCTGATGACAGCGGTAAGTCCCTCGCGGATATCCTCGCCGGCCAAGGCTGGCTCATTATCCTTCAGCAGCTTATTGGCCCTGGCATATTTGTTGAACGTATTGGTCAGCGCATTCTTAAAACCTGCCAGATGGGTCCCCCCCTCCGGCGTGTTGATATTATTGACAAAACTATAGGCATTTTCCGTATAGGAATCATTGTGCTGCATGGCCACTTCCACGTACACATTATTTTTCATGCCTTCACAGTAAATGATATCTGGATACAAAGGCTCTTTATTTTTGTTGAGGTACTGGACGAATTCCTTGATACCGCCCTCATAGTGGAACGTGCGTTCTTTTTTCTCCTCCCGGTCATCCCTGAGAATGATCTTTAAGTTTTTGGTCAAAAATGCCATTTCTCGAAGTCTGGTCTGCAGAACATCAAAATCATACTCCAGCTCCTCGAAAATCTCACCGTCCGGCTTGAAGGATACCTTGGTTCCATGTTTCTGGGGATCGCATTCGCCCACCACTTTCAGGGGATATACCACCTTTCCCCGCTCATACCTTTGCTGATAGATTTTTCCCTCGCTGAAGATCTGTACCTCCAGCCACACCGACAGTGCGTTGACCACGGATGCGCCCACGCCGTGAAGGCCGCCGGACACTTTATATCCGCCGCCGCCGAACTTTCCGCCGGCATGAAGGATAGTAAACACCACCTCCACTGCTGGAATGCCGGCTTTGGGGTGGATACCGATGGGAATGCCGCGTCCGTTATCGATGACTGTAATGGAGTTATCGCTGTTGATCTGTACATCAATGGTATCGCACACCCCTGCCAGAGCCTCATCCACCGCATTGTCCACGATCTCATAGACGAGATGGTGTAGCCCCTTGGAAGAAGTGCTGCCGATGTACATACCCGGACGTTTTCTGACTGCTTCCAATCCTTCCAATATCTGAATCTGATTTGCACCATAATCTACACTCATTTGTGCCCTCCTGCCAAGTGTTCCAGCTGCCGGAACGGTTCCTTTTCCGCAGCAGTTAGTTTTCTTTTACCACTGTTCCGCTTTTGACACGGAAAACTTTGTCTATATGAAACCTGTGATTCACAAAATCATCCAGACCCGTACAGGTGATCATGGTCTGGACACCCTCTATACTGCCCAAAAGATAGTTTTGTCTGCCGGCGTCCAGCTCACTGAGCACATCATCCAGCAAAAGAACAGGCGTATCTTTTGTTCGCTTTTTCACCAATTCGATTTCCGCCATCTTCAGGGATAACGCCGCCGTCCGCTGCTGTCCCTGGGACCCGTATGTACGAATGTCCACTCCGTTGACGCTGAAACGAATATCATCCCTGTGGGGTCCGGTCTGCGTGCTCTTTTGGCGAATATCCCTATCCCGATTTTTTTGAAGCATATGCCGAAATTCCTCCTGGGACGCATTGGGTTCATACGTCAAGGACAGCGTTTCCCTCTCCCCCGTCAGACGTCGGTGAATGGCCTCCACCACCGGCGCCAGCTCATCCGCGAACTGCTTTCTCAGATCTATGAGCACCGAGCCATAGCGAATCAGCTGTTCATCCCATACATCCAAAGTATCCATGTACTGGGGACGAGCGGCCAGATCTTTCAGCAGCAGGTTCCGCTGATTCAGCGCCTTGTTATAATTTACCAGGTTGTATACATAGATTTTATCCAGCTGACACAATTCCAAATCAATAAATTTTCTTCTTCCCGATGGACCCTCTTTGATGATCTGCAGATCCTCCGGAGAAAAAAACACCACATTGGCAATACCAAAAAGCTCGCTGGCCCGCCGTATGGGAATTCCATTGACGGCAATGCCCTTGGCCTTATTTTTCTTGAGATGCATATCGATTCGATAGGGGGAATCCTGTCGGTTCAAAAGCATCTTGATATGGGCCTCCTCCGCCTCAAACCGGATCATCTCCCGATCGCGGCTGCTTCTGTGGGATTTGTTGGTGCAGCACAGATACACTGCTTCCAGAATGTTGGTCTTTCCCTGGGCATTGTCACCGTAAAAGATATTGATACCCTCATGAAATTCCAATTTCAGCTCTTTATAATTTCTGAAATTCTCCAATTCAACTGACTGAACAATCATTTTCCAGCACTACTTCACAATGCGGACCGTGTTCCCTTTGTAGGAAACCACATCCTGATCATAAAGTTTCCTTCCCCTTCTCAAATCCACCTGGCCGTTGACCGTCACCTGGCCGGCTGTGATTGCTTCCTTGGCCTCCACACCGGACTGCACCAGATGTGCCGCCTTTAAGGCCTGGCCCAGTTTGATAAACTCTTCTCTCAGCATAATTGTCTGTTCCATTGTCCCTCTTTTCCGCGGACAGAGCCCCAAATCTGCGGCTCTGCCGACATGGTTGTTATAACATGTTTTTCATGGCTGCATGCCCACTATTCTTCTGTAAAGTTAACAGGGAGGATCAGATAAATATACGATTCCTCCTCATCCCGTATGAAGCACGGCGCCTTTGGATTCACCATGTACAAGGTGACAGTCTCCTCATCAATGACCCGGAGGGCATCCGTTAAAAATTTGGGATTAAAGCCGATTTTAATGTCTTTTCCAGTCTTCTCCACAAAAATGTCCTCGTTGAGGGATCCCAGTGCGGAATGCAGCTTCACAGCCATATTGCTGTCCGTAACCGTGAGGATCAACGGCTTTTTATCGCTCTCTTTCACCAAAAGAGTGGCGCGGTCGATACAGTTTAGAAATTCTTTTTTATTGATGATGATTTTGGTTTCATAGTCACTGTTTAACATCTGGTTGATGCGGAAATACTCCCCCTCTATCAGGCGGGATACCACCGTAGTCTCATCAAACTCGAAAATCACATGATTCTCTGTGAAGAATAGAGATACCTGACTATCATTGTCCCCGGATAGGATCTTGCTGACATCACTCAGCGTTTTTCCTGGGATAACCACCTTGATGGGTTCATAGGATTCCTTCAGATGAACCTTGCGGATGGAAATACGATGGCCGTCCAGGGATACCAGCTTGAGGGTATCGTTGTCGATCTCCATCAGTTCTCCGGACATCATTTTGTTGTTTTCATTGTCGGAAATGGAAAAAATGGTCTGGCGTACGATTTCCTTTAAGGTAAACTGGGACAGAGAAATACTCTTGGTCCGCTCCACCTGAGGCAGATAGGCAAAGTCATCGCCGGCTCTGCCGGGAATGGCGAATTTAGCCTTTTCACATACAATGGTGGTGGTGCCGGATTCATCCGTTTCTATGGATACCTCATTGTCCGGCAGCCTTCTGACGATCTCGGAAAACACTTTTGCTTCCAGGGCGATTTTTCCCGGCATCTCCACCATACCGGTGACAACGGTTTCAATTCCCAACTCCATATCATTGGCTGTCATATGAATGGTGCCGTCTTGGGCGTCAATTAAAATACATTCCAATATTGGCATGGTAGTTTTGGTGGGAACCGCTTTGGATACGATGGATACTCCCCTTTGCAGGTCTTCTTTCTGGCATATGATCTTCATGGTAAACGTAAACTCCTTTCAGTCAGTGTGGACGCCTCCTGACAGTGTGTAAAAGTGCCGGGAACGGCAAATTTGCATGAATGTATAGATATAAAAGTTTAGTAGTAGTAGTAGTAGGGGTTGTGGATTTGTGTAAAAGCCTCGAAACCCCAGAGTTTATCAGGGTGAAGACCTTGAGAAAACTTCTGAATCAAGGCGGTATTTCTTGGGGATTTGTCTCAAGTTATACACAAAGCTCAAAAACAGGGAGAAAGTGGAATTTCTCCCCATCCACAGAGTTTTCACAGGCCTTTCACAACAAAACCACACAGTTATCCACAGAAAAAAGTGGATAAACCGGGAAAAATGTGGAAAAACGCGACCAATTATCTATAGAAGAGAAAGAAACTCTCCTCAGCTGGGATTTATCTTTTTCTTCAAAACTTCAATGGTGGAAGCCAGGGACTCATTGGTCTTTAAGTCTGCCGCGATTTTCTCAATCCCGTGGAGGATGGTGGTATGATCCCGTTTTCCAAGGGATTTGCCGATGAGCTGAAGAGAGGTGGATGTCATCTCACGGCAGAGATACATGGCAATCTGGCGGGGATAGACGATTTCTTTGTTTCTCTTTTGGGAGGCGATCTCGGAGGGCTTAAAGCCGAAGTGCTCGGCCACCACCTCGATGATCAGATCCACTGTAACTTCCCTGGTGGCTTTGGGAGAGATGAGGTCTTTTAAGGCATCCTCCGCTGTCTGCAGCGTGATGTCACACTGGTACAGCCGGGCATATGCGGTTAGTTTGGTCAGCGCCCCTTCCAGCTCACGGATGTTGGACTTGATATTGGTGGCAATATATTTCATGATCTCATTGTCAATGTTGTAGCCGTCCAGCTCCTCCTTTTTGCGGAGAATAGCCATTCGCGTCTCATAATCCGGCGCTGAGATATCCACCAGAAGCCCCATTTCAAAACGGGAGCGGAGACGCTCCTCCAGATGCTCCAGCGCTTTTGGCGGTTTATCGGAGGAAATCACAATCTGTTTATTATTTTCATATAGGAAGTTAAAGGTATGGAAAAATTCTTCCTGGGTTCCTTCTTTTCCTGTGATGAATTGGATATCATCGATTAAAAGAACGTCTACATTGCGGTATTTTTCGCGAAACTCTGCGTTGGCCGTACTGTTTTTATTGCTGTCGCGGATGGCGTTGATCAGCTCGGTGGTAAATTTTTCACTGGTCACATACAAAACCTTGGAGGATGGATTATTTTTTATGATGAAATGGGCAATGGAATGCATCAGGTGCGTCTTTCCCAGCCCTACGCCTCCATATATATAGAGAGGATTGTATCGCTCCGCCGGCGATTCGGCTACAGCCAGGGATGCAGCGTGGGCAAACTTATTGTTGGCTCCCACCACAAACGTGTCAAAAGTATAGCGGGGATTCAGGTTGGCATTGATGGAAGCCATGGTGATCATATCCTGAGTAGGTTTTGATTTTTTTACCGGCTGAACCACGTCGCCGGGCATGACAAAAAGAACCTTACAGTGAAAGCCAGTGGTCTCTTCAATCATGACCTGCAGTAGGCGCTGGTATTTTTTGGTGAGATAGTCAATGACAAATTTGTCATTGGCTTCACCCACTGAAATTTTGACCACTTCGCCTTCCACGGCAGCCAGCTCCAGCGGCTTAATCCAGGTATCGAAGGACACGCTGGTAATATCATATTCTTCTTTCAGATTATTTTTGATCAATTCCCAATTTTCCTTTAATCGCTCTAACATGGCTATCTCCCAAATCTATTTTTCTTTCGCGTGGGCAGAGAATCCCTTATACTGATACTCATACAATCCTATCATATACCAATTCCGCGGTTTTTTCAATGAAAAAAATTGTCAGGAGAATTGCCATAAAGCCATGGGGGATGGCGCCGATGGGGCAGAAATGACTGAATTCATATGGGGAATCCAGATAAAGTGGAAAAAACGGAACAAAAAAATGGGGACTATTTTTTTGTGGATAAGTGTACTGCGTGGATATGTGGAATGGTGGAAGAGCCATTGGAATTTGTCCAAAGAGCGTTGTGGACAGTGGGAATACGTGATAAAATGTGAATAAGTGGGACAACCAAATCCACAATGGGGAAAAGCTGATAAATCAAAGGAAAGTTATCCCAAAGGAACGGCAAATTAACAGAAAAAGAGATGGCTTATCCACAAGTTATTCACAAAATGTGGATAAGTGCATAAGCCGGCTGGAAAGTCACATTCTGCCGGTGGAAAAAATGGGGGTTTGGTGCCAACTCAAAAGAGATAAAGGAAAAATCCACGGGTTTTCCACAAAACTGACATGATAAAAATAATCAAAAGTGACCCTTTTCCTATAGCCACTTCAGTGCTATGATCGGTATACAGAAAATGCAGGGGATTCCAAAGCCCAGCGTTTTTAGTAAATGCATGATTGAATGCGGAAAAGAGAGGCTTGAGAGGTATGAACAGAGAATTTTCCACAACCCAGAAAGTTGCCATGTCAGCTTTGTTTGCGGCGCTGGCATATATTTCGTTTCAGTATCTGAAAATTCCCATTAAATTGCCGGGAGGAGATAATACGTACTTCCATCTGGGAAATACGTTTGTGGTACTGGGCGCTCTGATGCTGGGAGGCGTCTATGGCGGATTGGCAGGAGGCATCGGTTTGGCCATCGCCGATTTGACTTCAGGACTGCCCATTTATGCGGTGACCACGTTGTTTTTGAAACTGGTCATGGGATTGATCGCCGGACTGGTGGCTCACCGAATCGGCCATATTAATGAGAAACTGGAGGCCAGAAAATATATGGTGTGGTGTGCCATAGCGGCTGTTGTCAGCCTGGGGGCCAACATTGTGCTGGATCCGCTGGTGGGATTTTTCAGAAATCGATATCTTCTTCAAATGGAAGCGCACTTTTCAGACATCACTGCAAAGCTGACGGCAGGCGTGACCTTTGTCAACGCCGTTTTGTCTGTAATGGCTGTGTGCATTTTGTACCGTGTGCTGCGTCCCGCTCTGTCAAAATCCGGATTTTTTCATGGAGGAAAAGCGCTGCACGGCCAAAAATCGTGAAGAAACTTCAAATAATGCTTGACGAATGTCCTCCTTTTCAATATAATTGGTGTGATGTCCTGGTTTTATAACTGGCAGTTTGCAAAAGTGTTCAGAGAGAACCATGAATCCTGCCGTATCGGAAACGGTGCGGCAGGATTCCATTTGATAATAAAGGAGGTGTTTCGGTATGAAGATGACATTTCAGCCAAAGAAGAGATCCAGAGCTAAGGTTCATGGGTTCCGTGCCAGAATGAGCACAGCTGGCGGTAGAAAGGTTCTGTCCGCAAGAAGAGCAAAAGGAAGAAAAGTGTTATCCGCTTAGGTCGCAGAAATGTGGCCTTTTCTTTCTATATGGAAAAATATGCTTATCGCGTCTAAAGGTCAGGAATCAGCATGAGAGGGATCAACTCTTTAAAGAAAAACCGGGAATTTCAGATGGTATACAGGCAGAAGCATTCGTTTGCCAATCGGTATTTGGTGATGTATACCGCCAGAAATGACGGGGGAGAATGCCGCATCGGCATTTCAGTCAGTAAAAAAGTAGGAAACAGTGTAGTCAGGCACCGGGTCACTCGTTTGATCCGGGAAGCATATCGCTTAAATAAAGACAAGCTGGCAGACGGATGGGACATCGTAATCGTAGCCAGGCCGCTGGCAGGGGAACAGGAGTTTTTCGGAATTGAACAGGCATTTCTCCATCTGGGGAAACTGCACCGCATTATAAAGGAATCGAAGTGATGAAACGCTAAGGCGTCCAGGAAAGGCAAGGTGATCCTGTTGAAGAAAGCAATGATCAAGGGGATACGTTTTTATCAGAAATATCTGTCGCCTATGAAGGTTTACACTCACTGTATTTATACGCCCACATGCTCTCAATACGCCATTGAGGCGCTGGAAAAGCATGGAGTGATCAAAGGCAGCGCGCTGGCAGTGTGGAGAATCCTGCGCTGCAATCCATTTGCCAAGGGCGGATACGATCCTGTCCCATGAATAAAAGGAGGATATTAAGTGGACTTCATAACAGCAACCACCAGCAGTTGGTTTCTAATCGGACCCATTTCCGTCGTGCTCGGCTGGGTTATGAACGGGATCTATGAAGTATTGGATCTGATTGGAATTCCAAACATTGGCTTGAGTATTATACTATTCACATTTATTATTAAAGCATTGATGCTGCCCTTGTCCATAAAGCAGCAGAAATTTTCCAAACTGAATGCTGTCATGTCTCCGGAACTGCAGGCCATTCAGAAAAAGTATAAGGATAAAAAAGACAATGAATCCGTGATGAAGCAGCAGCAGGAGATGAAGGAGGTATACGAAAAATACGGTACCAGCATGACCGGCGGATGCCTTCAGCTCATTATCCAGATGCCGATCCTGTTTGCGTTGTATCAGGTTATCTATCATATACCGGGGCATATTGCCAAGGTAAAAGAGTTTTATGTTCCCATTCAGAAGGCTCTCATGGGAATTCAAGATTATGCCGCCAATCAGGATTTCATCAGTTTGGCGCAGAGCAACGCCATTGCCGCTGCCGATTTGGGAAACAGCGACCGCATCATTGATTTGTTTTATAATTTTGACCCCGATGAATGGAGTCAATTTTTGAACATTTTCAATAATCCGGCGCTGACCAGCGCGTATCAGAGTGTTCAGGAACAGATTAACAATATTAACTTGTTCCTCACCCTGGATTTGTCCAAGTCCCCCATTCAGCAGCTGTGGCCGGGAGTTTTGATTCCGATTCTGGCTGGTTTGACCCAGTGGATCAGTACCAAGATCGGACAGAGTTCCCAGGCAGCCAAGCAGACCAATAACAGCGACGCGCCGGGAGCAGGCATGATGAAGAGCATGACCACCATCATGCCCATTATGTCCATGATTTTCTGCTTCACGTTTGCTTCTGGTATCGGTGTTTACTGGATTGCCTCCGCAGTGGTTCAGATTATCATTCAGCTGTTTGTAAACCGCTACATGGAAAAGGTTGATATCAACCACATGGTTCAGAAAAATATTGATAAGATCAATAAAAAGCGGATCAAGAAGGGGCTTCCTCCCAAGAAGCTTTCCAATAAGCCGGTGATTTCTGTAAAGAATCTGGAAGAAGAAGAAAAGATCGAGAAGGAAGAGACAAAGAAAAAGGCGGAGATGGCAAAGAAAGCCAGCGAGTATTATGACAAGACTGCCACCAAGAAAAAGGGAAGTCTGGCGGCAAAGGCAGCCATGGTGCAGCAGTATGAGGAAAAAGTTAAAAACGAAAAGAGAAAAAATACGGAAAAGAAATAGCAGCAATGCCGCGGCGGCGGATTTGACTGCCAGAAAGCCTGAGGGCTGGCCGAGTTTTTGATAAGGGGGTCAAACATGGCTGAATTTATTCAGATATCTGCTAAGACAGTGGATGAAGCAATAACCAAGGCTTTGATTGAACTGGAGATTACCAGCGATAAGCTGGAATATGAGGTACTGGAGAAGGGTTCCGCCGGTTTTTTGGGAATCGGCGCAAAGCCGGCAGTGATCAAGGCCAGGAAAAAGATGGATATCATTGACCAGGGAAGAGAATTCCTGGAAAAAGTATTCGAAAAAATGAATATGGATGTGACCATCGATATATCTGTGGATCAGGAGGAAAATGTGGTTTCCATCAATCTCTCCGGCAGTGAGATGGGAGTGCTGATTGGAAAAAGAGGACAAACGCTGGATTCCCTGCAGCATCTGGTAAGCCTGGTCATCAATAAAAACAGCGAACAGTATATGCGTGTCAAGCTGGATACGGAAAATTACAGGGAGCGAAGAAAAGAAACTTTGGAACATCTGGCCAAGAATATCGCCTATAAGGTGAAGCGTACCAAGAGGCCCATGGCTTTGGAACCCATGAATCCTTATGAGCGGCGGATTATTCACTCTGCTTTGCAGAATGATGCGTATGTATTCACCAAGAGCGAAGGGGAAGAACCTTTCCGCCACGTGGTGGTGATGCTGAAAAAGGGTCAGAAGCCGATGCATGTGCACGCCTAAAAAGCGGTGTGCGCGGCTCAGGCAGTGATACGGCTGATGAAGCGGGGCAGGAAGAGATGTCTTTTCCTGTCCCGTTTTCCCATGGTGGACAACATTTGATGGAGAAGAAAGGAAAATAGCGCATGAGGATGGAGACTGATACTGCGACCATAGCGGCGGTGGCCACGGCCATGAGTCCTTCTGGAATCAGCATTGTCCGTGTCAGCGGGCCGCAATCCTGGGAGATGGTCAATGAGATATTCCGCACGCCGGGAGGGAAGAAAAATCTTTTGGAGCAAAGCAGCCATACGATTCATTATGGTATGATTTGGGATCAGGGAGAAATGGTGGATGAAGTGCTGGTTATGCTCATGCGGGGACCCAGAACCTTTACAGCGGAGGATACGGTGGAAATCGATTGTCATGGAGGCGTGCTGGTGACGCAGCGTGTATTGGAGGCAGTCATGCGCCAGGGCGCCAGACCGGCCCAGCCAGGTGAATTCACCAAGCGTGCATTTTTAAATGGAAGGATGGATTTATCAGAGGCGGAGGCGGTCATGGATGTGATCCACGCCCAAAATAATTTTGCTCTCAAGGCATCTTTAAACCAACTGAAGGGAGCTGTGGCGCAGCGGGTTAGGCAGCTGCGGGACCGCATTTTGGACGCCATTGCCTTTATTGAGGCGGCTTTGGATGATCCTGAACATATTAGTATAGAAGGATATGCCGATACCCTCAGCGGACAGCTGGAACCCATGATGGAAGAAATGGATTATCTTATTCGCCGATCCCGCAATGGCAGAATTTTAGCAGAAGGAATTCGCACAGTGATTTTGGGAAAGCCCAATGCGGGAAAATCCTCTCTTCTGAATGTGCTGTCAGGTCAGGAACGGGCAATTGTCACAGAAATTGCCGGCACCACCAGAGATGTATTGGAAGAACAAATACGAGTTGGTGATATGGGAATGGTGATTGTGGATACAGCCGGCATTCGGGACACAGAAGATCTGGTGGAAAAAATTGGTGTGAAACGGGCGATGGAGGAAGCGGAGTCGGCAGACTTGATTCTCTATGTGGTGGATTCTTCTGTACCTCTGGATGAAAATGACAGAGAAATCATGGAATTGATTCGGGATAGAAAAGCGGTGGTGCTACTGAATAAAAGTGATTTGCCAGTCAGTGTCACAGTACAAGAGCTGCTGAAGGCGGTTCAGGGGCATCCGGTGATTTCCATATCGGCAAAGCAGGAAGAGGGATTGGATAAGCTGGAGGAAATATTGAAATCCATGTTTATGGAGGGAGAAGTATCCTTTAATGATCAGGTTATGATCACCAATGCCCGCCATTTGGCCTGCCTTCAGGAGGCAAAAAAGAGTTTGGAAATGGTGCGGCAGAGTATTGAAGAGGGAATGCCGGAAGACTTTTTTACCATTGATCTGATGGAAGCATATACACAGCTGGGGTACATTTTGGGTGAGGAAGTGGACGAGGATCTGGTCAACCGCATTTTTGAAAAGTTTTGTATGGGAAAATAAAACGTATAAAAACAAGCCATGCGACATTCATAGTTTTGCAAACGCCTGAAAGGGATGGAAGTAGGCGATTGCGAAACTCATTGGAAGGAATAGAATTTTTAAAGTGAGAACCCGGACAGCCGAAGGGAGCGAACCTTTTCCCTGTCGGGGCGCTCTCGCTCCGTGAAAAACGTAGCGGTACTAAGATTTTTCTGCGCTCTTGAAGAGCTGGAAAAATCAAGTGCCGACGTTTTTCAAAGCCCGCCAGAGAAAAGGTTCGCTCCCTTCGGCCTGTGAATGTTCGCTGGAAATAGAAGAACTGGTGAGGAGAGTTGCGGGCGCTAGGACTCAAAAAATGAGGATTTATGTGGCTTTG
>CAJFUP010000099.1 GCA_904420225.1 uncultured Lachnospiraceae bacterium | reverse complement strand
TATCACTGGAGTGTATCACTGGAGTGCCGCAAAACGAATTTCATGCGGGGCCATGGGGCTGCATGAAAGGATGGTTGCGGCGCTCCCTTTTTGTCTTGCGGAAGGGAGAAACTGCTATGGATGATAACTTGAGATCGCTGCTTCGGGACTGTGTGCTCTGCCCCAGAGAGTGCCATGTGGACCGCACTCGGGGAGAAAAAGGCTTCTGCCGGGAGACGGATCAGGTAATGGCGGCCAGGGCGGCGCTGCACATGTGGGAAGAGCCGTGTATTTCGGGGAACAGGGGCTCCGGCACAGTGTTTTTTTCCGGCTGCAGTCTGCGGTGTGTGTTCTGTCAGAATGGCTCCATATCTTCCGGACAGGTGGGCAGGCCGGTGACAACAGAGCGGCTGGCGCAGATCTTTTTGGAGCTTGAGGAGCAGAATGCAGCCAATATCAACCTGGTGACGCCGGATCATTTCCTGGTGACCATCCTGGAAGCGCTGGAGCAAGCCAGGAAGAGAGGATTGGGAATTCCGGTGGTATACAATTGCAGCGGTTATGAAAAGGTGGAGAGTCTTCGGCTGCTGGAGGGAGCGGTGGACATCTATCTGCCGGACTTCAAATATATGAGTCCGGTGTTGTCCGCCAAATATTCCCATGCGCCGGATTACAGCGAAAAAGCCAAGACAGCATTGGAGGAAATGGTGAGGCAGACAGGTCCGTGTATCTTTGATTCCCATGGGATGCTGAGGAAAGGTACTGTGGTCCGGCATCTGGTGCTGCCGGGTTATATCCGGGATTCCATGAAAATCGTGGAATACCTGTATGGCACATACGGGGATCAGATCTATATCAGTCTCATGAATCAGTATACGCCGCTGCCCAGGGCAGCGGATTACCCCGAGATCAGTCGGCGGCTCACCACGTATGAGTACCAAAAGGTGGTGGACTATGCTTTGGAGCTGGGAGTGAAAAACGGATATATGCAGCGGGGAAAAACGGCGAGAGAGAGTTTTATCCCGGATTTTGACTGCCGGGGAATCGAGGAGCCGGAAAGGGGATTAAATGGCCAAGGATAAAGAAATCAAGACAAATGCCATGCGGATCCTGGAACGGGAGCATATCCCTTATGGCAAGTATACGTATGAATGCGAGGAATTCACGGATGGGATAGCCGTGGCCGATCTGTTGGGCCTTCCCCATGAGAAGACATTCAAGACACTGGTGACTCAGGGAAAAAGCGGGGAATACTACGTCTTTGTGATTCCCATTGACCGGGAACTGGATCTAAAGAAAGCGGCCCGGGCGGTTCATGAAAAGTCTGTGGAGATGATTCATGTGAAAGATATCAATCGAATTACTGGATATATACGAGGTGGCTGCACCGCCATCGGAATGAAGAAAAACTATCCCACTGTAGTGCATGTGTCTGCGCAAAGCCTGGATACCATGATCGTCAGCGGCGGAAAGCTGGGGATGCAGATTGAGCTGAAACCTGCGGACTATAAAAAAGCCTGCCGCTGTACCTTCCAGGATATTGTGGCGTCAGGGGACTGAGGGGAAACATGGAAAGGCGCAGACCGTTGGGACAAAAAAGAAAAGGCCCCGCAGAGCGTCAAAGCTGAATGGATTTGAGCGATAGGAGGTATCCATCCATCATGAAAATCACATACATTGCCCACAGCAGTTTTCTAGTGGAGACGGAAGCGGCTGTGTTGCTGTTCGATTATACCGAAGGAGAATTGCCCAAGACAGAATCTGGGAAACCCTGGTATATATTTGCCAGCCATGTGCACGGAGACCATTTTTCTCCCTGTATCTTTGATATCCCCAGGAGGCTGAAAGTCCGCTGTCTCTATATCCTTTCTTATGACATCCAGGAAAGCCGTGTGCCGGAAATGGAGCGAAATCAAGTGATCTTTATGGAATCGCGGGAGAAGATCATGGTGGATGGAATGTGGGTGGAGACGTTGAAATCCACAGATGAGGGCGTGGCATTTCTCATTACTCTGCCCCAAGGTCCTGTTCTTTATCATGCCGGGGATTTGAACGACTGGATTTGGGAAGGAGAAGATCCCCAGTGGAATTTGGAGATGGAGAAATCGTATCGAGCGGCTTTGGATACCATAAAAGGACGCCATATTGACGCTGCATTTGTGCCGGTGGATCCGCGTCTTGCGTCCCACGCCTGCGACGGCGCGGAGCTTTTGGCGGAGGCGGTAACCATTGCGCATCTGTTTCCCATGCATTGCTGGGAGAAATACGACGTGGTCGCCCGCTTGAAGCAAAGGGGAATCATCACTGGAAAGGGCTGCCATGTGGCGGACATCAATAAGAGGGGACAGGTGTTTGAGATAGACCCCGGAAAGGATAAAAATGTCGGTAGATAAACTGGTCTGCCGTTGAAATTTCCAAAGTTTGGCCGCAGAGCGGCCGCTCTTCCCCACCGTTTCGAAGGCGCCATATCGGCGGGATCAATGGAAGAGGGCGGGGAGGGGCGCTTGCCGGATCAGAGCAGAGAAGACCCGCTGAAGATGTCGCGGACCTGCTTGATTTCTTCTTGACTGGCTTCGGCGGCCGGTTCATAATAACCGTGGCTCTTGGCTATTTCAAACAGCTCAAATTGTGATGTTTCACTGGCGTTTCTCATCTGAATCAGTGTCTGGCGCAGCTGCTGATTGGCGGTCTGGCTGATCATATAACCCAGGCTTTCCAGACTGGCATTTATGCCGGAAAGCGCATCGGAAACCATTATTTTCTCCTGCATGTGGAACCCTCCTATTTCAAAAAAGTCAATAGTTTTGTTTTGGCCTCTGCGGCGGTTTGGGAAGCTTTCTGGAAATACTGTTTGATCTCCGGTGTCTGTGCTTCCTGGGCATAATCGGCCATTTTGCAGGAAAGCGTGTCATTGGCCATGATCAGATGGCGGATGGTCTGCAGTTCCATTTCGTTGATGGATGTCATGGATCAATCCCTCCTTGTCTGTGAATGATGTTGAACGGTACCGTACACTAGTGTGTGAAGTCTGGAGAAAAAATATACATCCTTGGGCTGATTCAATCGCAAACGGAGAAAAAATCAAAAAAACTTTTGCCTCAAGCGTTTTGTAAACGCTGCGGCCGAAGCGGAAAGGGAGGATATTTGTGAAAAGAAAGACCGTGCTTGTTACCGGCTCGTCCCGGGGAATCGGTAGGGCGGTGGCGCTTAAATTTGCCCGGGAAGGATGGAATGTGGTTGTCAATGGTGTGGCTCGGGAAAAACAGCTGGAAGAAGTCAAGCGAGAAATTCTGGCATGCGGTGTGGATTGTCTGGCGTTTTTGGGGGATGTGAGCCGATATGACGTCTGCCAACGGCTGTTTCAGCAGGCGAAACAGCGGTTTTGCCATGTGGATGCAGTGGTGAACAATGCGGGAATCTCCCATATCGGTTTATTTCAGGATATGAAACCTGAGGAATGGGAACGGATAATCCGGGTGAATTTGGACTCTGTTTTCAACTGTACCAGATTGGCAGTACCGGAAATGATAGCAAATAAAATGGGGAGTATTGTTAATATTTCTTCTGTATGGGGAATCGCAGGGGCTTCCTGTGAAGTGGCTTATTCCGCTTCCAAAGGAGCAGTCAATGCCCTGACAAAGGCATTGGCCAAAGAGCTGGGACCCAGCAATGTGAGGGTCAACGCTGTGGCTTGCGGGGCCATTGATACGGAGATGAATCAGTTCCTGGATTTGTCAGAGCGCAAGGCGCTGGAAGAAGAGATTCCCATGAATCGTTTTGGGAAGCCGGAAGAAGTGGCGGAGTTGGTGTATGATTTGACTTGCAAAGAGACGTACTTAACTGGCCAGGTGGTGGTCATGGATGGAGGATGGATTTAAGAGCTTCTGCCGGTTTTTGCAATATGGACATCCTGTATATAAAAATTGCCAAAATTTGACATGAATCCTTAATATATTTGTGGCAAGTCGTCGGAGAAGTTGTTCTGTTTGGTAATAGATATGTAATGAATAGAAACTGTAGTTGTAATGAACATAAAAGAGAAAAACCTTATTTTATAAGCAAAAAGTCACAGCACCTCCCATGAAACATGTCGTAATATTTATGTAATAATTAAAGGGAAAATTCGATTTTAAGTATTGACAAACCCCAGGCCCCTTGTTATAATGGACAAGAAATGTAATAAATCTGTAACAAATATGACAGACATGTAACGGGCATGAATTGGAATTGACCAACAATTTGCCATTGGGACAATAAAGGATTTCATAATTTTTTGGAGGTATGTGATGAGAAGAAAATTTGTTAAAGTAACCGCTGCCTGTGTGGGCGGTGCCATCGTACTTAGCAATGCGGCAAGCGTCAGCGCAACAACTCTCGAGACAGATACAGCGGCCGCCGGTATGTCGGTTGCTTTAAACAATTATTATGCTACCAGCCTTTCCCCGGAAGCGGATATTCTGGCATTTCTGAAGCCATCTGTGGCTTCGGCTTCCTATACCATTAAGGAAAAGAGAATTTCTGTGGCCCAGACTACAGCAACAGGAGAGAGCAGAGAGATCGAGTCCACTACCATTGCTGCCGAGGATTCTGAGACCTCTGTGGGCGTGATCAAAGTAGTCGGCGCGCTGATTATCAGAAAAGAGCCCACCACAGCTGCTGAGCCTGTGGGACGTGCCTATAATGACTCGGTTGTGAGCATTATGGAAGAAGTGGATGGAGAGAATGGTATCTGGTATCACATCATCTCCGGCGATGTGGAAGGTTATGTGAAGGGTGATTATGTTGTTGTCGGCAAAGAGGCTGAGGAGAAGGCGGAGTCTCTGGGACAGACGGTTGCAGTTGTCACCGCAGAGGTGCTGAATGTCCGCCAGGCGGCTGATGAGAACAGTGATGTACTCACCAAGGTTTATTTGGATGAAGAATGTGTCGTGCTGTCCGAAGAGGGAGATTTCCTGAAAGTGGAAGCTCCCGATGGTACGGTGGGATATGTACATAAAGACTATGTGACAGTTGGCAAGGTATATGATGGCGCCGTTGTGGTTGACAGAAACGAGCAGATGGGCGTTATTGAAAGTTATCAGCAGGATATTGCTTACTGCTTCAATACCGAGTATCCCAATGCCATGAATGAAGGATTGTATTATGCGGCAGAGCGGGTTTTGGAGTATGTACTGGAACTGTCCGATAGTATTGTTGCTACGGCTGAGCCCTATGACGGTATGGATGATGTGCTGGCCGATGCTGCTGCCAGCAAGGCGGAGGCCCAGGATAAGCTGGAAGAAGTTCGCGCGTTGATTGCAGAATACGAAGCTGGACTTCAGGGCACCACAGGAGCTCCCAGCACGGCTGCGCCGGATACTGAGGCGCCTGCTACCACAGTGGCTCCCACCACACAGGCACCCACAACCACGGCTCCTGCTGTGACGGTACCGCCCACCACACAGGCGCCCACAACTACAGCACCTACAGTTCCTGCGACCACAGCGCCTGCGCCCACAGAGCCGGAGACAGAGCCTTCAGTACCGGTGAGCGATGTGAGGACCCGTTTGGCAGAGGAGGCTTTGTATTGGGTTGGAAAATGTAATTATGTATATGGCGGAAACGACTTGAGCATTGGCGGTTCCATTGACTGCTCCGGTTTTACTCAGACTTTGTATAGCAGAGTGGCAGGTATTTCCATTCCCAGAACTTCTTATACCCAGGTAAGTGCTGGAAGACAGATCAGCTACAGCGAACTGCAGCCCGGCGATCTGATTTTCTATACAGCGGCAGGCGGCCCCGGAGCCATTAATCATGTGGCTATTTATGTGGGAGGCGGTATGATGGTACATGCTGCCAGCCCGGCAGTTGGAATCGTATCTGCGCCGGTTCTGTACAAGCAGCCTGCAGCATATGTGTCCATTCTTGGATAATATATCGGGAAATATATATTGAATCCATTTTATACCATGAGCCAGACAAGATGTCTGGCTCATGGTTTTACTATATAGGAAACTTGGTTCCTGTGTAATAAAAAAAGAAGGAGCGCTGCAAAATTTTGCGGCACTCCCTTCTTTTTCAGTTCGCCCGCCATGGGCGGGCTCTAACGGGTGAAAG
>CAJFUP010000098.1 GCA_904420225.1 uncultured Lachnospiraceae bacterium | reverse complement strand
TTTTATTTTTATTTCCCCCCAGTTTCCCACGAATTACTGGAATTTTTGTGCGCAGCTGAAGGCGGACGGGGTGAATGTTTTGGGGATCGGGGACGCCCCGTATGATAGCTTGGTTTTGGGACTGAAAAATGCGCTGACGGAGTATTATCGAGTAGATAGTATGGAGAATTACGATCAGATGCTTCGCGCTGTGGCGTATTTCACATTTAAATATGGAAAGATCGATTGGCTGGAGAGTAATAATGAATATTGGCTGGAGCAGGACGCGAGACTGCGGGAGGATTTCAATATTGGTCATGGATTCCGCCCTGCTGAGATTGCCAAGATCAAGAGCAAATATGCCATGAAGGGGTATTATCGGGAAGCAGGACTGGCGGCGCCTGCCTGCATTCCGGCGGATAATTGGGAAGCCGCCAGAAAGTTTGCGCAAAGGTATGGATATCCACTGATTTTAAAGCCGGACAGTGGGGTGGGGGCTCAGGATACGTTTACGATTCAGCGGGATGAAGACCTGCAGGAGTTTTTTGAACAGAAGCACAGTCAGGCTTTTGTGCTGGAACAATATGTGGACGGACAAATTTGTTCTTATGACGCCATCATAGACAGCCGCGGAGAGCCGATTTTTGAGTCGGGAAATATTACGCCCATTCCCATCATGGACATTGTCAATAACCGGGACAGCGCTTATTTTTATATCGTCAAGTCCCTGGCAGACGATGTGCGGGATGCGGGAAGACGGTGTGTGAAAGCCTTTGATGTGAAGAGCCGTTTCATTCACTTTGAATTTTTTCGTCTCAAGAGAGAGTATGAAGACTTGGGCAAAGCCGGAACCATCATTGGACTGGAAGTAAATATGCGGCCGTCGGGAGGGTTTACGCCGGATATGCTCAACTATGCCAATAGTGTCAATGTATTCAAGATATGGGCGGATATGGTGGCGTTTGATTCCAGCAAAGTGGACCAGCAGAAACAGCATTTCTTCTGTGCGTATGTGGGAAGGAGAAATCATAAAGCATACAAGCATTCTCATGTGGAGCTTTTGTCCCGCTACCGGGCCAATATCACCATGAGTGACCGTCTGCCGGAGGTGCTGGCCACAGCCATGGGCGATCAGATGTATCTTGCGAAGTTTTCTGAGGAGAAGGAGATGCAGGAATTCTTCGATTATGTACTGGATCGTGAAGCATAAAGCAAAGATGGGACAAGGCGGTTGGCGGCAGGCATTTCGGGAATGGGTATGTTCCCAAAGGGCAGGGTCGGCAGAAGCGGCGGTCTTTGCGGGAGTGGAGTGAAAAATGGATTGTAAGGAAGCGAGAAGCTATGTTATGTCTTTTATTCGGAGGGAGATGCCGGAGGATAAGCTGGAGCCATTTTTGAAACATGTGAAGCAGTGCCGGGATTGTTATGAGGAATTGGAGATATACTATACGGTGCATGCCGGGATCCAAGGCTTGGATCAGGATCGTTTTTTAACATACGATTTGTCCGGGGCGCTGAAGACCGAGTTGGAAGAAGCGGAGAATCAGGTACAGTCCCGGCATATGTTCACGCTGTTTCGCGTGCTGATGGGATGCGCGTCGGCGGTGGGAACGCTGGCTGCTGTGGTGATTCAGTTTCAGAGATGGCTGTAAGCGGCGGTGCCGCAGAATGGAGGAAAATTTGGAAAAGGAGTATCTGCTGTTGATCGACGGCTCCAGTCTGCTGACGACACAGTTTTTTGGGAATCTGCCCAGGGAAATCATGTTTGCCAAAACCCTGGAGGAAAAAGAACGGTATTTTCATAAAATCATGATGACTTCCACAGGGACGTATACCAATGCCGTGTTTGGATTTTTGCGGACTCTTTTTAAGATCATCAAAGAACAAAAACCCACGTATCTGGCGGTGGCCTGGGATCTTTCCCGGGACACGTTCCGGCGGGAAATGTATGCGGATTACAAAGGCAACCGTACAGAGACGCTGGAACCTTTAAAAGAGCAGTTTGCCCTCTGTCAGGAGGTATTGAAGAGGATGCATATCCGTCAGTTCATGGATGAGCGGTACGAGGCGGATGATTTCTGCGGAAGTTTATCACGAAAGTTTGAGGAAACCGTGCCGGTGCGGATTTTGACCAAGGATAATGATTATCTGCAGCTGGTGACGGACCGGACGAATCTGTGGATGATGCATACCACGGCGGAAAAGACCGATGAGCTGTTTAAAAAGTATCATATCAATAAAGCAGAAGCCAATGTGCCGGAACGGGCGTTTTGTTTTACACCAGAGCTGGTGGAAAAGGAGTTTGGGGTTTTGCCGGAGCATGTCAATTCCCTCAAGGGCCTTATGGGAGATGCATCCGATAATATCAAGGGGGTGGCAGGTATCGGACCGGCCACAGCTGTAAAACTGATACAGGAATATGGCACTGTTTCGCATCTTTATGATGCCATTCGGGACCTGGACAGCCAAGGGGAGAAAGCCATTAAGGCTTATTGGAAAGAAAAACTGGATTTAAAACGCTCTCCTCTGACGTATTTGAAAAAAGAGAGCGATACGGAATTGGTGGGAGAAAAGGCAGCGCTGCTCAGTGAAAAGCTGGCCACCATCAAATGCGATATCGATTTGGATGATGTGACGCTGGATAATCTGAAGCTGGATTTGGACAGAAAGGAAACGCAGCGTGTACTGGATGAGCTGGAGTTCCGTTCCCTGAAGCCGGAGTTTTGCGGGGAGGAAGAAGAGAGGGAAGATATTTCTCTTAAGTTTTTCGACACATCGGATTTGGCGGAGGCTGAAGAGTGGATTGCCAGGGCAGCGAAACAGCAGGAGATCGGGCTGCAGCTGATCTGTGAGAATCAGGAGATGAACGGCGTGGGGATCTGTCTGCCGGATCAGACAGCGATTTTTATCCCAGCGGAGTATTTTATTACCCAGGATATGATTGCGGGATGGATTCGGCAGCTGGCCAGCCAGGTGGCGGCCATCTATGTGGTGGATTTAAAACCTATGCTGCATTGGCTGTATGAGAAAGGCAGCCTGCCTTATCTGGACACTGGTGTGGCGGCATATCTGCTGAATCCATTGGAAGCAGCCTACCCTTATGAATATCAGGCCAAGACATTTTTGGATCTGGAGCTGCCGTCCAGAGCAGACTTGTTTGGCAAAGCATCCGTGAGTGAAATGGCTGCTATGCCCAAGCAGGAAAAGCAGTATGCCTGCGGCATGGCGTATACGGCGCTGTTTGCCGGACGTGTTATGATGAAACAGCTGAAGGAAGAGGGGATGTTTTCCCTTTACCGCGAGATTGATCTGCCTTTGGTGTATAGCCTTTACCGCATGGAACAGACCGGCATTTTGGTGAAGGGAGAGGCGCTGAAGGCTTACGGAGATCGGCTGGTGGACGGCATAGAGACTCTGGAACAGGAGATTTTCGATCTGACCGGGGAGACATTTAATATCAATTCGCCCAAGCAGCTGGGGGAGGTTCTGTTTGGCAAACTGAAACTGCCCTATGCCAAAAAGACCAAGAGCGGGTATTCCACAGCGGCTGATGTGCTGGAAAAACTGGCTCCTAAATATCCGGTGGTGGGAAAAATTTTGGAGTATCGGCAGCTGACGAAACTGAAATCCACCTATGCCGACGGGCTTTTTGGCTGTATTCGGGAGGATGGGCGGATTCATGGGACATTTAACCAGACCATTACGGCCACAGGGCGCATCAGCAGTACGGATCCCAATCTGCAGAATATCCCTGTCCGTATGGAACTGGGGCGGGAAATCCGAAAGGTTTTTGTCCCCAAGGAAGGATACCGGTTTGTGGATGCCGATTATTCCCAGATTGAGCTGCGGGTGCTGGCCCATATGTCCGGGGATGAGAGTCTCATCGCCGCATATCGTCATGCCCAGGATATTCATGCCATGACGGCTTCCCAGGTGTTCCACACTCCCCTGGAGGAGGTGACGCCCCTCCAGAGAAGAAATGCCAAAGCAGTGAATTTCGGCATTGTCTATGGGATCAGCGCATTTGGCCTCAGTGAGGATTTGAGTATCACCAGAAAGGAAGCCTTGGCATACATTGAAAAATATTTTGAAACATACCCCAAGGTGAAAGCGTTCTTGGACGGACTGGTACAGCAGGGAAAGGAGCAGGGATATGTGACCACCATGTTTGGGCGCAGACGTCCCATTCCGGAACTGAAATCTTCAAACTTTATGCAGCGATCGTTTGGAGAGCGCATTGCCATGAACTCTCCCATTCAGGGCACAGCGGCGGATATTATAAAAATCGCCATGAATCGTGTGGACAGCCGCTTGGAGGAGGAGGGCCTTTCTTCCCGGATTGTGCTGCAGGTCCACGATGAGCTGCTGATTGAGGCCAAGGAAGAAGAATTGGAGCGGGTGAAGGCCATTCTTGCGGAGGAAATGCGGGGGGCTGCTCACCTGGATGTGCCTTTGGAAATTGATATGAAAACGGGAAGCAGTTGGTTCGAGACCAAATAGCGGAGGCGTTTTTGCGGAGGAAAGATGAAAGTAATCGGTTTGACAGGGGGAGTGGGAGCGGGTAAATCGTCGGTTCTTGAGTGGATGCGGGAGGAGTGGAATGCTTACGTCATAGTGACGGATCTGGTGGGGCGGCGCCTCATGGAGCCAGGCGGCGCCACATATCGCTCTCTCCTGGAGACGTTCGGGGAGACGATATTGGCTGGGGATGGCACCATACGGCGGGAGCGGCTGGCAGAGCTGGTGTTTCGGGATGAAGCGTCCGTACAGCGGGTCAATGCCATTGTCCATCCGCTGGTTAAGGAGGCGGTGGCCCAGGAGCTGGAGCAGGTGAGACAGGCTCAAACGCATGCATATGCGGTGGTGGAGTCGGCTCTTTTGCGGGAAGGAGGTCTGACGGAATTCTGCGACGCTGTGTGGTATCTGTACGCATCTTCCGCAGTACGCATCAAGCGGCTCATGGAAAGCCGCGGCTATACGAGACAGCGGTGTCAGGCGGTCATGGATCGGCAGCTGTCGGATGAACAGTTTCGCCGGGAAGCCGACGCCGTCATTGATAACAGCGAAGATTTCGAGGAAACGAAACAGCAGATCAGAAATTTGTTAAAACGCCAATAACATCAGTGTAGGAGACAGGAGAAAACATGAGATTTGTCAGTATTGCCAGCGGCAGCAGCGGGAACTGTACGTATATTGGAAGCGGAGATACCCATATTTTGGTGGATGCGGGGATTTCCTGCAAGAGGATAGCCGACAGCTTACATAGTCTGGATGTGAAACCGGAGGAGCTAAATGGGATCTTCATCACCCATGAGCATTCGGATCATATCCAGGGGCTGCGGGTGCTGGCAAAAAAATACGGCATTGGGATTTACGGGACCCAGCAGACGCTGGACCGGATTCGAAGTTTCGATAAGAAACACGAAATTGATGAGGGGCTGTACTGCCCAGTTCAGCCGGATGTGCCGGTGAAGACCGGGGATTTTTTGGTGAATCCCTTTTCCAGCAGCCATGACGCGGCGAATCCGGTGGTATACCGTATCCATCAGGGGAAGCGATCGGTGGCAGTGGTGACAGATCTGGGGGTGTACAGTCAGTATACCGTCAATCATCTGCTGGGGCTGGACGCTATTTTGCTGGAGGCCAACCACGATCTGAAAATGCTGGAGACAGGACCCTACCCATACTATCTGAAACGCCGTATTATGGGAAACTATGGCCACTTGTCCAATGAAAGCAGCGGCCGCTTGCTGAACGAAGTGCTGCATGACGGTATGAAGCATGTGGTGCTGGGACATTTGAGCAAGGAAAACAATTATGAGGCATTGGCATACGAAACCGTTTGCCTGGAAGTGACAATGAGTGAGAAGCCCTATACGGCGTCGGATTTTCCCATCACCGTAGCCAGACGGGACACCATGTCAGATATTATCTATTTGTAGGAGGAAAGAGCAATGACAAAGGCAATTATTACTGTAGTGGGAAAGGATACCGTGGGAATCATCGCCAAGGTGTGCACATACCTGGCTGGAAACAGCATCAATATCTTGGATATCTCTCAAACCATTCTTCAGGGGTATTTCAACATGATGATGATTGTGGATGTGACCAATGCGGATAAGGATTTTGGCGCCACGGTGACGGAATTGGAGGAGCTGGGCGACGAAATTGGCGTCAGAATCCGCTGCCAGAAAGAAGAAATTTTTACAAAGATGCACCGCATTTAAGGGGGATGATCCGATGATAAATATTTTTGAAGTCAATGAGACCAACAACATGATTGAGCAGGAGAAACTGGATGTCCGTACCATCACCATGGGCATCAGCCTCCTGGACTGCTGTGATTCCGATTTGGAGGCGGTGAGGCGAAAAATTTATGAAAAGATCACCCGTCTGGCCAAGGATTTGGTGGCGACAGGCAACGCCATAGGAAAGGAATACGGCGTGCCCATTGTCAATAAACGGATTTCTGTCACACCCATTGCATTGGTGGGCGGCGCTGCCTGCAGGACACCGGAAGATTTTGTTTCCATTGCAAAAACCCTGGATGACGCGGCCAAGACAGTGGGGGTAAACTTCATCGGCGGCTACTCCGCCCTGGTCAACAAGGGTATGACGCAGGCGGATGAGCTTTTGATCCGTTCCATTCCCCAGGCTTTGGCGGAGACGGAACGGGTATGCAGTTCCGTCAATGTGGCCTCTACCAAGACAGGCATGAATATGGATGCCATTCGCCTCATGGGAGAAATCATTCTGGAGACGGCCAGCCGGACGGCGGATCAGGATTCTCTGGGCTGCGCCAAGCTGGTGGTATTCTGCAACGCGCCGGATGATAATCCTTTCATGGCGGGAGCGTTCCACGGTGTGACGGAGACAGATGCTGTCATCAATGTGGGAGTCAGCGGTCCCGGCGTGGTTAAGAGTGCTCTGGAGCGTGTCAGGGGAAAAAGTTTTGAAGAGCTGTGCGAGACCATTAAGAGGACGGCGTTTAAGATCACCCGAGTGGGCCAGCTGGTGGCGCAGGAGGCGTCCAGGCGTTTGGGTGTGCCCTTTGGCATCATTGATCTGTCTCTGGCCCCGACCCCTGCGGTGGGCGACAGTGTGGGAGAGATCCTGCAGGAGATTGGTTTGGAATGCGCGGGGGCGCCGGGAACCACGGCTGCATTGGCGCTTCTCAATGATCAGGTGAAGAAAGGCGGCATCATGGCCTCCTCCTATGTGGGCGGTTTGAGCGGCGCATTTATCCCGGTCAGCGAAGATCAGGCCATGATCGACGCGGCTGCGGAAGGGGCGCTGACCTTGGAAAAATTGGAGGCTATGACTTGTGTCTGCTCCGTGGGACTGGATATGATTGCGATTCCGGGAGATACGCCAGCCTCCACCATTTCCGGCATCATCGCCGATGAATCGGCCATCGGTATGGTAAATCAGAAAACCACGGCAGTGCGTTTGATCCCGGTGATTGGTAAGGGCGTGGGAGAGAAAGCGGAATTCGGCGGCCTCTTGGGCTATGCGCCTGTCATGCCGGTGAACAGCAAATCCTGTGAAGCCTTTGTCAGCAGGGGCGGACGGATTCCGGCTCCCATCCATAGTTTCAAAAACTAATCACGGGCCGTGCTGTGGCAAAAGGGCAGCGGAAAGGATGGAGAGAGCATGAAGATGATCGTGGCTGTGGATCAAAATTGGGCCATTGGACTGCGCGGCGGGCTTTTGGTGCGAATTCCCGGTGATATGGCGTGGTTTCGCCAAAAGACCATGGGGAAAGTGGTGGTCATGGGGAGAAAAACGCTGGAGAGCCTGCCCGGCGGCCAGCCTTTGGCGGGGCGGGTGAATCTGGTTATGACGCGGGACCGCTCGTTTCAGAGAAAGGGCGCAGCGGCGGTGCACAGCATGGAAGAAGCCCTTAAGACGCTGAGACAGTATGCCGCTGAGGATGTGTACATCATAGGCGGAGAGAGTATCTACAGGCAGTTTCTCCCTTGGGCGGATACGGTTTATGTGACGAAAATCATGTATGCCTATGACGCGGATACCTTTTTTCCCAATCTGGAAGCAGACGGCGAGTGGGTGATGGCGGAGGAAAGTGAAGAGCAGACATACTTTGACCTGGAATATTTTTTTCAAAAATATGTCAGAAAATCTTGACAGAAGCGGGAGAAAGTTTGATAATACACATAATCATAGATTGCCCAAAAGGCAGAGAAAGGAAGTAATGGTTATGGAGAAGAAAAATCTGGATTGGGCCAACATTGGATTTGCTTACCGCAAGACAGATATGCGCTATGTTTCCAATTATAAAAACGGAGCCTGGGACGAGGGAACACTTACTGCGGATGATCAGATTGTTATCAGTGAGTGTGCGGGAGTTTTGCAGTATTCCCAGTCATGCTTCGAGGGCTTGAAGGCATATACCACGGAAGATGGACATATTGTTACGTTTCGTCCGGATCTCAACGCGCAGCGCATGGAGGATTCGGCTAAGCGATTGGAGATGCCGGTATTCCCCAAAGAGCGTTTTGTGGATGCTGTGACACAGGTGGTGGCAGCCAATGAGGCGTATGTGCCCCCGTATGGATCCGGCGCCACATTATATATCCGTCCCTATATGTTTGGAAGCAGTCCTGTCATCGGCGTGAAACCGGCAGATGAATATCAGTTCCGCATTCTGACCACGCCGGTGGGGCCATATTTCAAAGGCGGAGCCAAGCCGCTGACCATTTGCGTCAGCGATTTTGACCGGGCGGCGCCCCATGGCACCGGACACATCAAAGCCGGGCTCAATTACGCCATGAGTCTCCATGCCATTATGGAAGCCCACCGCCATGGATTCGATGAAAATATGTATCTGGATCCTGCCACCAGAACCAAGGTGGAGGAGACAGGGGGAGCCAATTTCCTGTTTGTCACCAGAGACAATAAGGTGGTGACGCCCAAGTCAGACAGCATTCTTCCTTCCATTACCCGCCGTTCCCTTGTCTACGTGGCCAAAGAATATCTGGGACTGGAAGTGGAAGAGAGAGAAGTTCTTTTTGATGAAGTGAAAGAGTTTGCCGAATGTGGTCTCTGCGGCACCGCCGCTGTCATTTCCCCGGTGGGCAAAGTGGTGAACCACGGCCAGGAAATCCTGTTCCCCAGCGGTATGGAGAAGATGGGCCCTGTTACGCAGAAGCTGTATGATACCCTGACAGGCATCCAGATGGGACATATCAAGGCGCCTGAAGGTTGGATTCATGTGATCAAATAAAAGGATCTGTGAAAAGAAAGGCATCCGGCGGAGGATATCGCATGCGCAGAACGGCGCATGGAAAGGCGATACCTTCCGCTGGATGCCATTTTTTACGGCAGTCGGGGAACATCAGATTTTTATGATTCCGGCCGTATACTCATTTTTCAGCCGGGTCCCAAATTTCTGGAAGACTGCCAGATTGTAGATATGGGATGCGTATCGTTCCTGAGAAAGCATTTCCCTGCCCACCGGAGACAGCAGACGGTCGGCGTCCGCTATTTTTGTGATCATTGGGACGTCACTGTGGCTCTTCATATGGGTCAGCAGCGGATCGGCCTCCCGGCGAAAACCTAAAATCCTGGCATACAGACAGGCGTCATACTTAAGATAAGTTTCCACATCGCTGCCGCGGATTCCCAGAATCAAGTGGAGCAGACTGCGGCAAATCCTGGTTCGGGTATAAGATTTTGTTTTCAGGGCATCGGCCCATTCTTCAAAAGTTTTCAGATCCGGCTGCAGGCGGTTCAGACGGGAGGCAAGCTCTTCTGAAAATCCGTCGTAAATGTCATAGCGGCTTTCTGTCAGCAAGCGCTGGTTGAGCAGAGAGGAGAAATCATTGGCAGTGACAGGGCAGGATACGCCGAATGCTGCCTGCAGCTGGCGGAAACAGCCGTCGGGGACTTGGCTGCGGATCTGACTCAAATCGGACTGTTCCTCCAGAGAAGCCCGGATAGCCGTGGCAGAACAAAACGGCATATCCAGATTCATGGAATGATACCCATTGCCCATTCGGCTGATGGTATGGGGAGTAATGGAACTGTGGGAGGTGATCAAAGCCTTTAGGTATTCGATCCCCAAGATATTATTGGGAGAAGCCAGAAGCGAGGCGGCCCGATAGATGCTTTCCACAGAGCTGGAAGTCAAATCGGCCTTGAGGCGATACTGGATCAAGGCTTCATTTCTGGCTTTCGGGTAAGCATTGCCTTCCCGCAGGCTTTTTTGCAGTTCCTCGCGGAATATGGGAGGCTCATCCAAAAAGATACGAGCCGTCTGCTCCAAGGGGGCGATCTCTCCGCACTCACTGCCGAAGCAGAGACTGTCTGTGACTCCTGTGTGGTTCAGCAGGGAAACGGCGGCCTTGGCAAATAATTCCGCACTGGAGGTGGAAAAGGAAACTGGCAGTTCCAGTACCAGATCCGCTCCGGCTTCCAGAGCCATCTGCGTCCGCTCA
>CAJFUP010000097.1 GCA_904420225.1 uncultured Lachnospiraceae bacterium | reverse complement strand
GGCCGTCTGAATGATATCGTTATTATTGATAATCCGATCCCTCTCTGCCTGAGCCTGAGAGATGAGAGCGTCTGCCTGGGATCTGGCATCGGCGATGATGGCGTCTTTGTTATTTAATATTTTCTGGTACTTCTTAATCTCATCCGGCGTGCGGTGACGCAGCTCAGTGAGCAGTTCTTCCAGCTGGGCTTTATCCACGATAATCTTGGTGGATGAAAACGGCTGCAATTTACAGCCATCAATATACTCCTCGATTTCTCCAATTAACTGTTCAATTTTACTCATGACTTTCTCTCCTTTATGTAAACGAAATGCTGTTCTTTCCTTCATTACTGCTTTTGCTCAAACTTGTCTCTGACATACTGAGCAATCATAGGTGGGACAAATTCATCAATATTTCCTCCAAACATGGCCACTTCTTTTACGATGCTGGAGCTGAGATACGCATACTTCAAATTTGTCGTAAAAAATATGGTGTCCACGTTGGGTGCGATTTTTCTATTGGTCTGAGACATCTGAAGTTCATATTCAAAATCCGTGATGGCCCGAAGCCCGCGGATAATAACGCTGGCCTTTGACTGAACCGCAAAATCCACCAGAAGACCTCCGAAGGACTGTACCTCCACGTTGGGCAGATGAGCCGTCACTTCTTTTAACATTTTAACACGTTCTTCCACAGAAAACAACGGACTTTTTGAATTATTGTTCAAAACCCCTACAATCAGATGGTCCATTACATGACTGGCTCGCTGGATGATGTCCAAATGGCCGAAGGTCACCGGGTCAAAGCTTCCAGGATAAATGGCTGTCCTCATACACTTCCCCCTTCCAGATGCATAAATACATGCTTATTGGTTTTATATCTTTTTTCCCTGTCAATTTGATATCCCATTTCCTCCGCCCAAGCATAATCGGAATTCAGAGCCGCCTCTATAATAATCCGCGTCTCCTTCCCGGCAATTCCAGCCGCCTTGACAGCAGCCAGCACTGCTTTCTCCTGGCCAGAACGGTACGGGGGATCCATGAAGATACAGTCAAATATCTTCCCCTGACTTCCCAGCTGCTCCACGGCCCAGACACAGTCACCTTCCATAACCAGCGCTCTGTCCTCCAGCCGAGTAAACTTCAAATTTTCCCGGATGCAAGTCGCAGCATTTCTGGCTTTCTCCACAAAAACCGCTTCCTTTGCCCCACGGCTCAAAGCCTCAATGCCAATGGCTCCGCTTCCGCTGAATAAATCCAAAAAAACACATCCCGGAACATCACTCTGCAAAATATTAAATAACGTTTCTTTAATTCGATCCGTGGTTGGCCTTGTGTCCAGACCAGGAACCGTTTTCAGCGGCATACTTCTGGCGCTTCCCGCAATAACCCTCATGGAACCTCCTATAATAAATGCTGTCCAATATCCGCTTATGGGGCATTGGGCAGGTTGATTTTTCTTTTTTACAGGTCCTGTTTTTGACCTTGGTATCATCATATCATATTTTATCCAAAAAGTACACGCCGTATAGCGAAAAGACCACATTCTTCCAAATGCCTCATAACTTTCCAGTGTATTATCATTTCCTGTGCACATAATAGGAGTGTAACAGAAATGAAGCTTCAAACGTTACAAAGGATTCAGGCACCGGAAAGAAAGCCTGGACGTACTGTGCAACAGGAAAACACAAAAAGCAAAGGAGGACATGAAGATGTCTAACACAAACAGCAGCAACCGAATGGCTGTACCGGAAGCGAAGGAAGCGATGAACAAGTTCAAAATGGAAATTGCCAATGAACTGGGCGTGCCGCTGACAGAAGGTTACAATGGTAACCTGACTTCCTACCAGAACGGCAGCGTTGGCGGCTATATGGTAAAGAAGATGATCGAAGAGCAGGAGAAGAAGATGGCCGGCAAATAAACCGCCAGATCTCTTTTGCTGAAACCAAATCCCCCGCAGGCAGCCAACATTAACTGACCGACTGGGCGGAATAAAACACAGGGGATGCCAGCATCCCCTGTGACGTTTACATACTGACGGGAATCGCCCAGTCTACTGCCTCTGTCTTTTTGGCAGCCTCTGATGCCTCCCTTAAAATCTCGGCGTCTGTGTAAACATCCCCCAATTTGAAAGCCAATTCTCCGCTCTGTCGGACGCCGAAAAACTCTCCCGGCCCCCTCAGCTTCAAGTCTTCAGACGCGATGAAAAACCCATCGTTGGAGTGGTTTAAGATTTCCAGCCTTTTTTGGCTCTCCCGGGAGGAAGACGTATTGACCAGTATACAGTAGGACTGGTGTGCTCCTCTCCCCACTCGCCCCCGCAGCTGATGAAGCTGTGCCAGGCCGAACCGCTCCGCGTTTTCGATCATAATCACCGTAGCGTTGGGAACGTCGATGCCCACCTCAATAACGGTGGTGGAAACCAGAACCTGAATTTCATTGGCGGCAAAGGCTTCCATAATTCTATCTTTTTCCTGATTACTCAATTTCCCATGGAGATACGCCACCCGAATGGACGGAGGCAACTCCCCGGTCAACTTCCGGCTGTAAGTTACCACATCCTCCGCGTCCATGGCCTCGCTCTCCTCCACCATGGGACATATGACGTATGCCTGTCTCCCAGCTTCCACCTGCTTTTGAATAAAAGCATAGGCATTGGGGCGATAATTGATATCCACCACGCAATTTTTAATGGGAAGACGGCTGGCGGGGAGCTCATCCATGACAGAAATATCCAAATCCCCATACAAAATAATGGCCAGTGTTCGAGGGATGGGAGTAGCGCTCATGACCAGTACATGGGGAAGCTGTCCCTTATTTTTCAGGGCTTCCCGCTGTCTGACGCCGAACCGGTGCTGTTCATCCGTGATCACCAGACCCAAATCCTGATAATGGACATTTTCCTGGATCAGCGCATGGGTTCCAATGACGATATCCACCTGGTGAGACGCTGTTTTCTCATACACTTTTCTCTTCTGGGACGCCGTCATAGAGCCCGTCAAAAGCTCTATTGTCAGCATCAGCCCCTGCTCTTCCACCAGACGGCAGAAAGACTGATAATGCTGTCTGGCCAGAACCTCCGTGGGAGCCATCATGACGCCCTGATAGCCACAGAGCGCTGCCTGATACAGGGCCAAAAACGCCACAATGGTTTTTCCAGATCCCACATCCCCCTGAACCAGACGATTCATGACGCCCGGCCCCGTCATATCCGCCTGAATCTCCTGGAGTGTACGGCGCTGGGCTTTGGTCAAAGCATAGGGCAGGCGCTGTATCAGTTCTTCCACTTCTCTCTTTGGCGTGATAACAAAATGGTTTTCTTGACTGGCCATCTGGGCTTTCATTTGTCTGACTCCCAGCAAAAAACAGTAAAACTCTTCAAACACCAGCCGTTTTCTGGCCTCCAAAAACATTTCCTGCTTTCCCGGAAAATGAATCCCAGCCACCGCTTCCTGTTTTTCCATGAGACCGTATGCCTCCCGCACAGATACATCCAATGGATCTCTCAGGCGTACTCCCTGTTCCAGCGCCTGTCGGACTGCCTTGGAGATCATTTTGCTGGTGAGGCCTTTGGTAAGGCCATAAATGGGCTGCATACTTCCCACGAGGCTTTCATATTGAGCCAGAGTGAAGTATTGGGGCTGTTCCATCTGCCTGTCCGCTCCATATCCTTTTATTCTTCCCCGAAATACGTAATGCATACCGGGATGCATTGTCTTGCAGAGAAACGGCATGTTAAACCATGTCACCTTCATCTGATCCCCATTATCATCCCGAATCTGCATGGAAACGATTTGAAGGGTTTTTACCTTTTTCACAGAAGGGTTGGTAACAATCATTCCCTTAACAGCCGCAAAATCCATCACCCTGGCCTGAGCCGCGGATACCGGTTCCTGAAAACGGTCATACTCCCTGGGATAATACTCCAGCAAATCCCCCACCGTCCTCAACCCCAGCTTGCCGAATAACGCATTGGTCTTGGGGCCGATTCCCTTCATATCCATGATCAAACTACCGCTGTCCATTTTTTCATCCTCTTAAAGAAAAAGCATCCCCAAAGTCCAATTCCAGACAGATACTTGCCGCCTGGATCCAAAAAGAACTTTGGGAACGCTTTCCAGTCAAACCTTTGCTATTCCACAGAAATAATATAATAATAAATGGGCTGTCCGCCATGGTTCAGCTCCACATCCAGCATGGGGTATTCCTCTGTCACACGCTTTTCCAATTTCTGGGCATCTTCCTGGGCAATATCCTCTCCAAAATAGATGCTGATCAATTCACTGTCATCATCCACCAATTTTTTGATGCTCTCAAAAGCCGTATCCTCCACATTGTTTCCCACAGACAGAATCCCGCTGTCCCCCAGCGCCATAATATCCTGCTTGTGGATTTCCACGCCGTCAATGCTGGTATCCCGAACAGCATATGTGATCTGTCCAGTCTTGACCTTGGCGATCTCTTCCTTCATGGCCGCCTCATTTTCCTCTGGGCCTTTGTCCGGCATATAGTTAATGATAGCTGTGATTCCCTGAGGAACTGTCCTGGTGGGAATTACCACAATTCTTTTATCCTCTGTCAGCTCCCGAGCCTGCTCCGCTGCCAATATGATATTTTTATTGTTGGGGAAAATATAAATGGTGTCAGCGTTTACCTTTTGGATGGCATTGAGCATATCCTCAGTGCTGGGATTCATGGTCTGGCCACCCTCAATGATATAATCTGCGCCCAGTCCTTTGAAAATTTCGCTGAGCCCATCGCCAACGGATACCGCAATAAATCCCGCCTCTTTTCTGGCCTCAGCTGCCTTCTCCCTCTCGTCTGCCTCTTTCTGCTCTCTGGCCATCTTCTCTGAATCCATGATGACCCGCTCCCTATGCTCTTCCCGCATATTATCAATCTTCATTCTGGTCAGCTGTCCGTACGTCAATGCTTTCTGGATGGCCAAGCCGGGATCATTGGTATGAACATGGATTTTCACAATATCATCATCTGCCACACAGACAATGGAATCTCCAATGGATTCCAGGTATTCCTTGAACGCTCTCTCATCCGAATGGGTAAATTCCTTCTCCAGCATGATGATAAACTCCGTGCAGTAACCGAATTTGATATCCGCCGTGTCAATTTCCGATTTATCCATCACCGGCTGCTTCACCGCAGGTGTCATCTGATCCAAACTGAAATCTGTCTCTTTTCCCAGATAGCCGTCAAAAGCCCCCTTCAATACCTGCATCAGGCCCTGGCCGCCGGAATCCACCACTCCGGCCTGTTTCAGCACTGGAAGAAGTTCCGGCGTCTGGCTGAGCACATAATCGCCGTGCTCCAAAAGCTGTCTGATGAAAGATTCCATATCCTCTGTCACACCGGCGATTTCCATGGCTTTGTCCGCAATTCCCTTGGCCACTGTCAGAATGGTTCCTTCCTTGGGCTTCATAACCGCCTTATAAGCTGTCTCAGCGGCACGGGAGAGGGCGTTGGCCATGACGATGGTGTCAATCTCTTCCACCGTACGAATCTCTTTTGTAAAACCGCGGAACAGCTGAGAAAGAATAACGCCGGAATTCCCTCTGGCTCCTCTTAAAGAACCGGAAGAAATCGCCTTTGCCAGCCCCTCCATGGTCACTTCATCAAGCGCCATCACTTCTTTGGCAGCGGATAAAATCGTCAGCGTCATATTGGTTCCAGTGTCCCCATCGGGCACCGGAAAAACATTCAGCTCATTGATCCATTCCTTCTTCGCCTCTAAACTTTTGACACCTGCCAGAAACATGGTTTTCAGCATGGCAGCATCTATCTTATTGCTTGACACAGTATTGTTCCTCCTTAAACCCTTTTTCGCTCTCAGTCAATGACCCGTACGCCTTCCACGTACATATTGATCTTTTCAATCTCCATTCCGGTGAACTCTTCTACCTTGTACTTGACACTGCTAAACAGCACGTCCGCCACCGCCTGTATGCTCACCCCGTATGCCACAATAACATGGAAATCTATGGTCAGTTTATTGTCATGGATGGCAATGGAAATACCATTGGTGAGGCTCTCCTTCTTCAGCAGCCTGACAAGCCCTTCCTTCATGTTGACAACAGCCATACCCACGATACCAAAGCACTCCACTGCAGTGGAACCGGCGTATTTGGCGATGACATCTTCATCTATCAAAATCTCACCCATTTTATTGGAAATGCGACCTTTCATAATAAACCTCCGTTTCTGCAGACCTTCGGCCTCACTAAACTATTCCTTTTGCTATTATAACCTGTTTCAAAGGAAAAAGGAATACAATTTTTTTCAAAAATATGGGAAAAAGGAAAAAAAGCCAAAAAAGTTTTTCAAAAATCACTTGCATTTATCAAGTGTTTCTGCTATCATAAACATGTTGTAGGCTTATGAGAGCTTAAATTACTCAAGGGAGGTGCAATAAAATGGCAAAATGTGCTATCTGTGAAAAAGGCGCTCACTTTGGCAATGCTGTGAGCCATTCCCATAGAAGATCCAATAAAATGTGGAAGTCCAATGTTAAGTCTGTCAAAGTCAAAGTAAACGGTGCTGCCAGAAGGATGTATGTTTGTACTTCTTGCCTGCGTTCCGGCAAAGTGGAAAGAGCATAAGGATTAGGCTCAAAACAAAAAGAAACGTTAAGAACGTGTACCTGCAGGTACACGTTTTTTCTTTGCCCTCTTCTCTCCCCATCCCAATCTTTCATCAAGAACAAAATAGATGGTATCCCGCAAACAGACAGCACACCATAATGGCAAACGTGATGAGGTTCAGGGGAAGAATGACCATCAGCACCATTCCAACCCCGATCCAAAAACAAATAAGGCCGCACAGTCGTTTCATACCGTCACCTGATCGTATCTTTACTGTATTCTATGCGGCCCTACTTTTTTTCATTCTCCTTTTCAGGCAATCGCAAGCTACGGGATCCGTCCTCAGGCATTGGTCGTTTTCTTTTCCTCTCCGGAAAGGATGGTGTCCACTGCCTCATCCACATCTTTGTCCTCTTTATATTTTGGCGCGGTAAACTTATTTACCACATCCGGCACCATATCCAGTAACCTGGTCAGGGTATCCTGATTTTTTATATTCACCAGCCGGGTCACACCATTTTGAATGACCAATACCGCTGAAGGCGTGATCTTGGCGCCCATACCGCCTGCACTGTTATTCTTTTTTTCATTGGTAAACGCCCCTGCGCCCACTCCGAACTGCACATCCACCAGCGGAAGAATGACAGAATCATTCACATGTATGGCTTCCCCCACCACAGTCTTGGATGAAAGGAATCCGTCCATACCTTTCAGCAACGCCTCCACTGAAGAATTGAAATCATTATTTTCTTTTGCCATCGCTACCTCCTGCTCTATCAATTATTCTCCGCCGCCTATCCCATCAGACGTCTCACATGGGAGCGCAGATTTTTATCTTTCCACAAACGCAACACTGTCAGGGCAAATGTCGCCAAACGAATTTTTCCTTTTATCTCCACAGAGCCCTCCGCCACAGCCTGCTCAAAATCCGGCTGGATTTCAAAAGCATCCTCATACAGAGCCATGAGACAAGCCGCTGCGGCCAGAAAATACCCTGTTGCCGCCGGTTCTCCAAGCCCTATTAAAAGCTTAGCTCGGAACCGTTGGGGCCGAATCTTTCTCAGGATACGCAATCCCTCCTGCTTCAACAGAGCCAAACTTTTTTGGTTTTTTTCATCATGGTACAGCTCCAAGACCCGTTCCCACTGCTCCTTTTTGGACTTGGCGGCATTCCAAAGAAAGAGAATCCGTTCTTTCACCCCCCTGACAAAGGCCAAGCATCGTTTTCCCAAGCCCCCCAGCCGCTTTTTT
>CAJFUP010000096.1 GCA_904420225.1 uncultured Lachnospiraceae bacterium | reverse complement strand
TTTTTCCAATCCCGGATAGTCCAGTGTGGCGAAATAATCTGCCGGAGTCTCAGCCCTGCGGATCTGTTTCACAGAACCGTCCTCACAGAGCAGCAATTCCGCACTTCTCAACTTCCCATTATAATTGTATCCCATGGAAAAGCCATGGGCACCTGTGTCATGAATAGCCACAAAATCTCCCACCTCAACTTCCGGGAGCATACGATCGACGGCAAACTTATCATTGTTCTCGCAAAGGCCTCCCGTCACATCATACTTATGATCACATGGCTTTTTTTCTTTTCCCAGTACCGTGATATGATGATACGCGCCATACATAGCCGGGCGCATGAGATTGGCCGCACAGGCATCCAGCCCTACATAATCCTTATAAATATGTTTCATATGCAAAACCTGGGCAATGAGATGGCCGTAAGGCGCCAACATAAAGCGTCCCAGCTCTGTGAAAATAGCCACGTCATCCATTCCCGCAGGCGTCAGGACCTCTTCATAAGCCTTTCTCACTTCTTCACCAATGGCAAAGATGTCATTGGGTTCCTGGTCCGGCCGATAATTTACGCCCACACCTCCTGACAAATTGACAAAAGCAATATGGACTCCTACTTCTCTGGACAGCTCCACCGCCAGCTCAAATAGAATTCTCGCCAGCTTGGGATAATATCCAAGAGCCACTGTGTTGCTGGCCAAAAATGCATGAATTCCAAAGTGCTTCACCCCATACGCTTTCAGCTTGCGAAACGCTTCTTTCATCTGCTCTTTGGTCATACCGTACTTGGCGTCTCCCGGCGTATCCATAATCTCATTTTTCAAAGTAAACTCACCGCCTGGATTATAGCGGCAGCACATGGTTTCCTGGAACGGGGCAATTGTTGCGTAGAAGTCCACATGGCTCAAATCATCGAAATTTATAATGGCCCCCAGTTTTGCCGCTTCCTCAAAATCTTTGGCAGGCGTCACATTGGAAGAAAACATAATATCGTGCCCTTCCAATCCCACGGCGTCGGCCATGAGGAGTTCGGTATAAGAGGAACAGTCCGCTCCGATTCCTTCTTCTTTTAGGATCTCCATAAGATATGGATTTGGGGTTGCCTTCACTGCAAAATACTCGCGAAACCCTTTGTTCCAGGCGAACGCCTTTTTCAGGCGGCGAGCATTTTCCCGAATCCCCTTTTCATCATAAATATGAAACGGCGTTGGATATTTTTTCACAATCTCCTTCACTTGATCGAGTGTCACAAATGGTATTTTTTCCATCTCATCATCCTCCTGTGTCTTTTTACTTTTCCGCATTTGCAATACTGTCATCCCAGGGGCGGCTTTTCTCCAAATATAGAAATCTTTTCCATTGGGCTCATCAATGCTCCCCCGGTGCATTCCCCGAATGATCCTGGGCGGTCACATGTTTATGTGTATACAAATGATCCTGGCAGTACTCATATTGTCCGTCACACTTGGAGCAATACCGAAACTCCAGATCGTCTCCATCCAGCTCCGTCCTGCCGCAGACAGCGCATTTATGCTTTGGTCCGTCCACCGGCCTGGCATTCTTCTCAAATGTACGCCTTTTCTTGATCTGTATCGGCGAAATTCTTCTGTAATTGCGTGTAGCCAGGAAAAACACCAAAAAATTAATCAGCGACATGACAATCATGACTTTCGTCTCTATACCGTAAGCAAAGAATTCATAAATATAGAACACACCGCTTAAAAGAGCCATCCATTTGGCTTTGATGGGGATGATGAAATAAAAGTAAAACTGCATATTGGGGAATAATGCTGCATACGCAAAAAACATAGAAGCATTCAGATACGATGTATTCAACATCGTCATATCAATTCCCGTAAAGGCATATACCAAAAATGCCCCGATGACCTGGCCCAGAAGGCCGGAAAAAATGTATAAATTCTGGCGAAACGCTCCCCAAGCCCTTTCCAGAGACACACCGATCATATAATAGACCAGGCAAAACAATACCATGCTCAACAGATTGGTGGATGTGGGCATAAAAATATACGTAACCAGCCGCCAAATCTGACCGTGCAGAATTTCCTCGGCACTGAACCGCAGATATCCCATCAAAAATGCTGGATTGATATAGAGAAGTATCAGCCCCACCGCGTTGGCAATAATAATATACAGCATCAGATTTGGTATGGCATATCGGCCGAATTTCCGCTCCATTTTGTTAATGAAATTGCTCATAGACAGCATCCTTTCCCACTATGCGGCATTTCCCCTCTGGGACATGCCTGTTGTTTAGCAGCGCTCAAAACATATTTTTCCGTTTGAAGATCAAAGCCACAATTCCCGATATCAGCGCGGCAATCCCAATTACAATCCAAAACCCGTGGACAGAATGGGCAAACGGCATGCCGTCCACATTTAGATTCATCCCATAAAAGCTTGCAATCATGGTGGGGATGGACATGATAATTGTGATGGCGGCCAAAAATTTCATGGATATATTCAGATTGTTGGAAATCACCGAAGAAAACGCATTCATGGTACCATTTAAGATCCCCGTGTATATATTTGCCATTTCAATGGCCTGCTTATTCTCTGTGATGACATCCTCCAAAAGATCGGTATCCTCCGGATATTTCTTTATCTTTTCATTGCGCATCAAACGCTCCATCACCAGCTCATTGGAGCGAAGAGAGGTGGTGAAGTACACCAGGGATTTTTCCAATTCTCTCAGTTCCAGCAATTCTTTATTCTTCGTAAATTTTTTGAGATTTCTCTCGATTTCCTCACTCTTTTTATCGATATTTCGCAGATACTGGAGATACAAAGACGCATTGCGGTACAGAATCT
>CAJFUP010000095.1 GCA_904420225.1 uncultured Lachnospiraceae bacterium | reverse complement strand
TATCCAGCCCTCCGGCTGTATTGGTTGAGCAAAAGTCAGCGTGGGATTGGTGTGGTATCTTTATCTAAGTGAACCCCCCTGTTCCCACTTGGACACAGCACCCACAGATACGCCCATGACTTCCGCCAGCTGCTCCTGGGTCAGACCCCGCTCTCTGCGCGCTTTGCGGATGGTTTCGTATAATCTATTTTCCATGTTTGTTTCAATTCCTTTCTTTTCCTTTGATTCTGAGATTATCTCATTTACTATAGTATAGCATTTCATTCAGGGAATAAGAAGAAACCACTGGTAGAAAAAGTTGATTTTTTTTTCTACCATAAGGAAAAAACATGGTGCCAGGGGCAAAATGGAGAAAGGGGATTGACCGGGGAGAGGGAACAACTTATAATAGCATAAAATATGAAATGGATTGGCAGGGAGGAGATTATGAAGACCATATTATTTCAGGGAGATTCCATCACCGATGCTGGCCGTTCCAGGGAAGACTTCAGCGATCTGGGGCGAGGGTATGCCACCCTGATCAAAAGTGAACTGGGGTTTGAAGAGCCGGGAGCTTATGATTTTTTAAATCGGGGTGTCAGCGGTAACCGGGTAGTGGACCTGTACGCCAGGATCAAGAGTGATATCATCAATCTGAAGCCGGATGTGATGAGCATTCTCATTGGTGTCAATGACGTGTGGCATGAGCTGGGCGGTAGACATAACGGCGTGGATGCGGAAAAGTATGAAAAGATATATACTATGCTGCTGGACGAGGTGCAGGCAGCGCTGCCGGATGTGAAAATCATGATACTGGAGCCATTTGTGCTGAAAGCCAGCGCCACAGAGGGGGAGTGGGAATGTTTTCGCGGGGAAGTGTATAAAAGGGCGGAGAAGGCGCAGGCAGTGGCCCGGCGGCATCATCTGACTTTTATCCCGCTGCAGGAAAAATTTTTGGAAGCAGAGAAACAGTGCCCTGCGGAGTATTGGCTCAGAGACGGCGTCCATCCCACCAATATGGGCCATGAATTGATCAAACGGGAATGGATCAGATACTTTAACCAAATCAAGGAAATCCCATGCTTCCATTGCAAATAGCAATAAGCAGCGGCGTTTCAGCGGGAGGGGCTGAGACGTGGCTGCTTTTTAGCGGTTTCTCATGGCCGAATGCGCGCAATCATTTCGGGAGTTATGGGCATTGGGAGAGTGATACGGTGCGCGATGTCTGAGCACAGTAAGAATTGATGGACAAGGGAGAAAAGGATAATGACGGAACATATTTATTTGGACAATGCGGCCACCAGCCTATACCGCCCGCCCTGTGTGGCGGAGGCAGTGATGCAGGCCATGGCGGCCATGGGAAATGATTCCAGGGGAACGCATCGGGAGGCGCTGGCATCCTCCAGGATTTTGTATGAGACTCGATGTCTTTTGTGTGAGCTGTTTGGCGGCAGCGGGCCGGAGCAGGTGGCATTTTCCGCCAATGTGACCCAGGCGCTGAATACGGCCATCAAGGGATTGGTGCGGCCTGGAGATGCCTTGATCACCACTGTGCTGGAGCACAACAGCGTTCTTCGTCCGGCTTATGAGATGAAAGAAAAAGGTGCTGCACTTTCCATTGCGGGATGCGACGGCGTGGGAAATCTGGATTATGATATGCTGGAAGAACAGATTCGCCGACAGACTAAGCAGAAGTTTTCCGGGGAGGGGCGCCGGGTGGTGGTGGTCACCACCCATGCATCCAATTTCACAGGTAATCTGGTGGATATCCATCGGGTGGGACAGCTCTGCCGTGCGTATGGGGCAGTCTATGTGCTGGATGCGGCCCAGACTGCTGGGATCTTCCCCATCCATATGGAAGAAGACGGAGTGGATGTGGTCTGCTTCACCGGACACAAGAGCTTGATGGGGCCACAGGGAACGGGCGGGCTGTGCGTCAAGCGGGGACTAACCATCCGGCCGCTCCTGTCCGGGGGAAGCGGTATATTAACGTACCAGAAAAAGCATCCCCAGCAGATGCCTGCGGCGCTGGAGGCGGGAACCCAAAACGGCCACGGCATCGCCGGTCTGCGGGCTGGACTTTTGTATATCAAAGAGCAGGGAATGGAGCGCCTGCGAAAGAAAGAACAGGCTCTGACAAAGCAGTTTTATGAAGGAATCTGTGGTGTCGCAGGGATCACGGTATACGGGGATTTTTCCTCTTTTGAGCGGGCTCCCATTGTCTCTCTGAACATCGGCGCCATGGATTCCGGGGAGGTCAGCGATATTCTATCGGAGGACTATGGCATCGATACCCGGCCGGGGGGACACTGCGCGCCGCTGATGCACCGCATTTTTGGGTGTGAAAGCCAGGGAGCTGTGCGGTTTAGCTTTTCCCATATGAACACTTCAGAGCAGGTGGATGCGGCGGTGAGAGCGGTGCGTCTTTTCAAAGCCGTGCGCTGAGGGCAGTCATCCAGGAGGATTTGGAGATTGGAACTTTCGATTTTTTCTGTTTTGTGGTACGATACCCTCAGCGGGATTGAGAGATGCTTGCTTCTGCCCAGGGCATGCGGCATCATGATCCACTGAGGGTATTGCTGTCTGCGCCCCCAGAGAAGCGGAGCCGTTTAAGAACGGCCCAAAAGAATAATACCAGGTGAGCATCTTTCGGCGCGGACTGCCGGGGGATGAATCACGGAAAAGAGGAGATTATGGAAGAAATGACATTTCGCCAGGCCAAAGCAGGAGACGAGGGCCTGGTGCTGGAATTCATCAGAGGAATTGCCCAGTACGAAAAGATGCTGGATGAAGTGGTGGCCACAGAAGAGTCCATCCGGGAATGGATGGTGGAAAAGAAGATGGTGGAGGTTATCTTTGCTGAGGCGGAGGGGGATACGGTGGGGTTTGCCCTGTATTTCCAGAACTTTTCCACCTTTGTGGGCAGAGCTGGTCTGTATCTGGAGGATATTTTTGTCAAACCCCAGTACAGGAAAAAGGGATATGGAAAAGCTATTTTCAAAAAGTTGGCGCAAATCGCCGTGGAGCGCGGGTGCCAGCGATTCGAGTGGGTTTGTCTGGATTGGAATCAGCCCAGCATTGACTTTTACCGCTCCATGGGAGCGGTGCCCATGGATCAGTGGACCATTTATCGGCTTTCAGGGGATGCCATAAAGAAAGCGGCGGAATAGAAAATGGGAAGGATGAAATTCCATGGAAGAAGTGAGAAGCGGGGGGCCAGCCCGAGAGCCTCTGTCCCGTCCTGTCTGTATCTGTGTGGCCGGAGCTGGCGGGAAAACTTCCCTGATCCACTATCTGGCCGCCAGAGAGGCGGAGAAGGGGCGTAAGGTTTTATTGGTGACCACCACCCATATTTTGGGCCAGGGCGGAGCGGTCAGTGTGCGTTCTGCCCCGCCCACCGGGGAGGGGGCGCGTCTCTGGGCGGAGGAAATAGGCACGGCCCTGCAGCGGTATGGAGTAGTGACGGCGGGCGTCCTGGCGCGGGAGGGGAAACTGGCCTGGATGGGTGAGGAAACATACGGTCTGGTGAGGGAGAAGACGGATTGGATTCTGGCGGAAGCAGACGGCTCCCGTCACCTGCCCACAAAGGCGCCGGCAGACGGAGAGCCGGTGATTCTGCCGGATACCGATGCAATTCTGGTGACGCAGGGCATGGAGGCTGCCGGTCATCCCATTGGGGAGGTCTGCCACCGCACAGCAGAGGTCTGCCGATTGCTGGGCTGCGGGGAAGATACGGTTTTGACAAGGCAGCAGATTCGCATTCTGTACCGGGAGGGATATGAAAAGAAGCTGAAGGCTGCATTTCCGGGGATTCCCGTCATCCCTGTGTGGGTGTATCGGGAGCCGGGGACATGGGAGAGTGTCAGGGAGCAGAGGGAGCCGGAGTTTATTGGAGATGAGCAGGGACAGCTGAGGGAAATTCACTGGAGACTGCGGGGAATTTTCCGACTGCCGGGGGATTCCGTATCGCCTTTGGCCCCATAAATTTGGTCTGAAGGCTGGCGCGGCGGCGGAATTTGGGAGCGCCATGGAT
>CAJFUP010000094.1 GCA_904420225.1 uncultured Lachnospiraceae bacterium | reverse complement strand
GGGGGTGAACCATGCCGCAGCCCAAAATTTCAATCCAGCCGGAACCCTTGCAGAAGCGACATCCGGTTCCGCCGCACTTGAAACAGCTGACATCAACTTCCGCCGACGGTTCTGTGAATGGGAAATGATGGGGGCGGAATTTTACTTTGGTGTCTTCCCCAAACAGCTGTCTGGCAAATTCGGCCAGCGTTCCCTTCAGATCGGCAAAAGTAATATTCTTATCAATGACCAATCCTTCGATCTGATGGAAAGAGGGTGAATGGGTGGCATCCACTTCATCGGAGCGGAATACCCGGCCGGGGGCAATCATGCGGATGGGCAGTTTCCCTTGTTCCATGACGCGTACCTGTACCGGAGAGGTCTGCGTGCGCAGTACGATCTCCTTATTGATATAAAAGGTATCCTGCTCGTCCTTTGCCGGATGATTGGCTGGAATATTGAGCTTTTCAAAATTGTATTCATCATACTCCACTTCAGGGCCTTCCACCACCTCATATCCCATACCGATGAAAATGCGTTCCACCTCTTCCAGAGCCAGGCTGTTGGGATGGCGGTGACCCACATTATTCATCTTAGCCGGCAGGGTGACATCGATAACCTCCCGGGCCAGCTGCTCTTCTCTGGCCTTGGCAGCCAGTTTTTGTCTCGTTTCTTCCAGAAAAGACTCAATGGCCTGACGGGTTTCATTCACCATCTGCCCCACTTTTGGGCGTTCCTCAGGGGCCACATCCTTCATACTTTTCAGGACGCTGGTCAACTGACCTTTTTTGCCCAGATAGTTGATGCGGATTTCATTTAATTTTTCCAGCGCTTCCGAAGCCTGAATCTGTTTCATGGCTTCTTCCCTGATCTTCTGCAGCTTCTCTTTCATACTATACATCCTTTCCATTAATTCTGCGGTATCTGTCTGGATCTGACGGCAATGCAGTCCCTGCGGATTTTTTATTGCAAATGGTGCAAGTATCCCAAGGCAACAAAAAAAGCTCCGTCCCCAAAAGGGACGAAGCTATATCCGCGGTACCACCCTGTTTTCCGCCTGTTGGCAGACACTCCATGCGCGTAACGAGCGCCCACGTCATCTCCTACTGAGAAGTACCGACAGTCTTCGGTTCAGAAATGCGGCTTCAGTGCGAAATTCATCTGCTGTCTGAACCCGGGACGACTTCCAGCCGATGATCGTCCCTCTCTGATGGAAAACAGAAGACTACTGAACACCTTCCATGCCTTTCACTATGATTCCATATTGTAATCAGAAAAACAAAAATTGTCAAGCTTTTTTCTTTTTCTGCCATGGGCGGCAGCAAAAGGTAACAATCACGACCATTCCCAGCAAGACAGCCAGATGCAGCAGAACCCAAAAGCCCACATATACGCCAATGGGACAAATATCCCAAAAGCCTCCTGTCAGCGAGGCTTCCCGCAGGAAGGAAAAGCTGGTTATGGGAGCCTGGAGAAAGTGAAGTGTTCCCCCTGACAAATAGACAACACGGATCAGACAAAGCCAGCCCAGTGCCCACAGAAAAACGGCGTGAATCAAGCCCGCCCCCATCTTTCGGCGAAAGCGGGGACTCCTGCCTTTGGGAGCGGCCAGCAGCAGTTCCTCCATGCCGCTTTGTTTATCATAGGATGCCATCAAAACCTGAATGTAAAGAATTCCCGCCGCCTGAAGGCAAAAAAGTACCAGTTTCAGCCAGTTGGACCTCTCCCCCAAAATCCAGCGGTATCCAAAGGGATTCACCACATACGCCTGTCGATGAACCGTTTGCCCCTCCTGCCCTTGGCCGCTGTCCCGGAGATACGCCATGTCCTGCCGGAATTCTTCCAGTGCCTCCGCTCTCGCGGGCAAAGACTCCCATAAAATGACCTGGCGGGTATATTCCAGCTCTCCGATTGTGCCATTTTCCAGCTGTTGTGCCGCCTCATCCAGAGCCTTTATCCCGTCGTCAATCCGCGTCTGTTCTCCTTCCATATAACTGTCTATCCGTTCCATTTCCAGTGCTCCCTCTGTCTCAGCATAATATAGATTCAGGGCGCTGTCCTTTTCCGCATCATAGAGACGGACGGGACGGGTCAGAACCACTGTCACCAGGACATAGAGGAGAGCGACAGCTATGCCGCGCTTCCATAAAAATGCTTTTTTCAGTTCTGTCAGCAGGGGAAATGCGCTGTGAAGCTTCCAGGGAAGCCGTGTCCGAATCCAAACACAAACGCGTTCCCAGGGGCGAAACGGCACCGCTGGCCGTTTCCACACCATACCTGCCAGAAAGCCAAAAAAACTTGCCAGGCCCAGAAGAACCATAAAAACACCCGCAGCCACAGACAGGCCTATGGGTATGGACCCCAACGGCAGATTCAGGTATTTGGCGAGAAGCAAATCCGTATTGAGAAGTATGGAAGTGTTGATGTATTTTAGCCACACGAAAAAAGAGGCATCTGACAGCTGTCTGTGAAGAATCAGCTCCAGGGCCAAAATAGCCAATATCACAACGAATGCCAGATTCTGATTGGAAAACCAGGAACAAATACCAATCGTCAAAAGCCCTAGAATCCAAAGCCCCATCCAACGAAGAAGAAATTGGACAAGAATAAAGGTGCCCATGGTAAATGAAAGAGGTACTGCCTGCCAATCCGAAATTTCCTGTATGGACACACCGGGATGCAATCCGCCATAAAGAAATAATGAAAACAAAAGTCTGACTGCGGAATAAAGAAATACAAAGCAAAACGATGCCGCAGCCAGGATGACCACACGCTTACAGGCCAGCTTCCCTCTCCCTGCGGGCGCGGCATAAGCAGTTTCCCACATGGCGCCTCTTCTCTCCGCGAACATAAAGTAACATAGAAAAAGCAGATAAACCAGGCCGCTGACAGCCAGAATCGGAGAATCCTCCAAATACGCATCCCCTGACAATATGGGAGAAACGGTCAGTCTGGCGGGATCCATGACTGCATAATCCTGCTGTGTCTTCTGGATATTTCTGTATCGGAAGCTTCCCGGCTGGGAAAACAGGCTGCTGGTCTTTAGATTCTGTGCATTATCCTGGATTTGCTGCAGATAACCGGGATAGTCCGATAAGCCCGCTATTTGCTCTTTCATATACTGAGCGGCCGCCAAAAGCGCGGAGATATTTTCATCATCCCATTTCCCTTGTTCCACGCTTTCCACCAGTTCCGGGTAAATGGCGGCATAATTGGCACGGATCCGCTCATAATCCTCTTCCCCCCGCACTGCCAAAAGCAAGCTCAGCGCACTGTAAACGGCTGTATCTTCTTCCGCTTTGGCCAGTCCCTCGTCCATTTCCATATCCTGGTAGGGAGCCATAAGTTTTGCGTATGCCTGCCCCACCTGTCTGGGAGCTGCCGCCCACGGCTCCCACCGTTCCCACTGCCGGAAATAGAAAGCTGCAGCGGAAAGAACAAGCAGAGCTGCCAGAAGGATCAGATGGGCGGGATTCCAAAATATTCGTCTGAATTCTCTCACGTTTCCTCCTTCCCGCCGTCGGCAAAGCAGAGGTAAACATCCTCCAGATCCGTTCCATGAGCCTCACGAATCAGCTCTTCCGGCGCTCCGCTTTTTTGAAGAACGCCTTTTTTCATAATCAAAATGGTATCCGCACATTTTTCCACGTCAGAGACAATATGGGTGCTGAGAAGAACGATACGGTTCTTGGCTAACTCGGCGATATAATTGCGAATCCGTATGCGCTCTCCGGGATCCAGCCCCGCAGTAGGCTCATCCAAAAGCAGCACAGCCGGATCCCCCAGTAGAGCCTGCGCCAGCAGCACGCGCTGCTTCATTCCTCCGGAAAATCCTTCCAAGCGGTGATGGGACTCTTGTTTCAGATTTACTACTTCCAAAAGGCGCGGAATCTGTTGCCGGCTTTCCTTTGCGGACAACCCCTTCAGCTCGGCCATATAAAACAAAAAGCTAATGGGTGTCATCTTCCCAAACAGCCCTTGCTGCTGAGGCATATAGCCCACCTTGGCCCGAAACGCAGATCCCAGATTTAAAATATCCGTACCGTTATATAAGATATTTCCTCCGCTTCGCGGTACTGTATCGGCGATCAGCTTCATCAGCGTGCTCTTGCCAGCGCCGTTGGCACCCAACAGGCCGTAGATCCCAGCTGTAAAAGTGTAAGAAAAATGATTCAGCGCGCAGATGGCGCCATATGTTTTCGTGAGTTCTTGGATGGTCAGCTCCACAGTATCCCCCTCCTTGTCATTTCATGCCTTATCCCGTTTCCATGGGATACCATTGTCCATTTCCGGCCAAAAGTTCAGATTTCTTCATATAGTATTCTGGAAGACGTCCTCCGCGGCGAATCAGGAATACATAATCGTTATCCATATTCAGATATGACTCCTCTCCCAAGGGAGAACCAAACGGAAGCATGGTTTTCTCCGCAGAATCCTGGTTCAGCGATATGGCGTAGCCTTCATTGGGCTCTGCTCCTATAACATACATCAAATCATCGTCGGCATAACATCTCCCGTCGGTAATGGGCCCCAATACCGTTTCCTTCATGGCGGCTGGATCCATCCGATACAATTCACCGTCTTTTTCGTACAGAATACTGCCGTCCAAACAGTGGTGCAGGTAGTCGGAATTGAGAAAAGAATCCCCGCCCACCTGTGACATCGTTTTCCCAATGGTGTCATACTGGTAAACAAAAAGCCCCTCATTGTTGTAAACTTCCAAATTGATGATGGTTCCCGTTCCAAAAATGACAACATCTCCAATATCCTCAAAAATCAATTCTGCCTCCTGGTCCGGGGATGTGATATCCAGATCGTAGATTTTCATATTTCCTGTAATATTATTTCTCTCATTGTAGTAAACATGTCCACGGTGCAGCCAGGCGCTAGGGGAAGTGTCTTTAAGGATACCCAAGTCTTTTATTGCCTTTCTGTCCGAGCCGTCCATGGCCATGGAGTAAATTTTATATGTGGGATATGCATCGATTCCAAAAGCATTGGTCGCATAAATCAAACGATCGCCATACTGGGCAAACAAAAATGTGTACCCGATATAGGCATTGCAGTCAAAACCGCTGTGTGAGCACTGCGGTTTGCCGCAAAGAAGAAACCAGTGCATGTTTTCTTTTTCCGAATAATACACGTAACCATTGGCGTCACGGCAATAGTAGCGGTCCTCGGCAGGGACAAACCAAGACATCGTATTGCTGTTGGGCTGATCAAATCCCTCCAAGTAATCGGAAGAGGTAAAATCCGGCACATCCTTTTGGGAGGAGCAGCCCTGTGTCCCCAAAAGGAAAATAAGGAAAATAAATATGATAATCTTTTTCATTGTCATGACAGTACAGACATCCTCTCAAATCAAAAGCGGATGTCGGTACCGAACCTTTCTCAAGATTAAGTATATAGCCAATCAGTTCTCTCAATTATCAGAGCAAGCACCCAAATTCATAAAAATTCCTGGACATTGAGAGGCCATATGATTTGTTCTTTGTCAATGCCATCAAGGCTGATAGCGAAATCCTACTCCATCCACGGCAGCTGTTCCCACATATCCAGTTGC
>CAJFUP010000093.1 GCA_904420225.1 uncultured Lachnospiraceae bacterium | reverse complement strand
GGCTGATGAAGATCTGAAGCGTCATGTCATCCAGGATGTGGTATTGCTGAAATTGGTGGGATTCAAGCCAATTATTGTCCATGGAGGCGGAAAGGAGATCAGTCGTTGGGTGGCAAAGCTGGGAAAGGAGCCCCGTTTTGTCAATGGCCTGCGGGTCACCGATGAGGAGACCATGGAAATCGCTGAAATGGTTCTAAATAAAGTAAACAAAGGGTTGGTATCCCTGGTTCACGAGCTGGGCGTAAAGGCCGTAGGAATATCTGGAAAGGACGGGGAACTTCTGCGTGTGGACAGAAAATACGCCAACGGTCAGGACATCGGCTATGTGGGGGAGGTTAGGGAGGTCAACCCCAAGATCCTGTATGACTTGCTGGAAAAAGATTTTCTGCCCATTGTCTGCCCAGTGGGCTTTGATGACGGATATCATAGCTATAATATCAATGCCGATGACGCCGCCTGTGCCATCGCCACGGCAGTGAAAGCAGAAAAACTGGCTTTCCTGACAGACGTGGAAGGTGTATACGAAGATCCGTCCGATGAAAGCACTCTGATTTCTGAGTTACCTGTCAGCCGCATGGAGGAGTTGATCCAGGGAGGCAACATCGGCGGCGGAATGCTTCCAAAATTGAAAAACTGCATGGACGCTGTGAACAGCGGCGTATCCAGGGTACATATCATGGACGGAAGGATGGCGCACTGCCTGCTTCTGGAAATTTTTACAAAAAAGGGGATCGGCACAGTCGTCATTGGCGATGAGAAAGAGTGAACAGCCATCCTGAGACAGAAAAGAGTGGTAAGCATGTATAAAGAAGAATATATAGAAAAAGCGGAAGCAGCTTTGCTGCACACGTATAACCGATATCCGGTGGTGCTGGACCGGGGAGACGGCGTTTATCTTTTCGATACAGACGGAAAGAAATATCTGGATTTTGGAGCCGGAATTGCTGTTTTCGCGCTGGGGTATCATTATAAAGGGTTGGATGAGGCGGTGAAGAATCAGGTGGATAAGCTGATCCATACCTCCAATCTGTTTTACAGCGTACCGGCCATGGACGCTGCAGAGAAACTGAAAGAAGCGTCTGGAATGGATCGGGTTTTCTTCACCAACAGCGGAACGGAGGCCATAGAGGGTGCCATTAAATTGGCCAGGAAGTATGCCTGGATGAAAGATGGCGGACATGATCATGAGATTATTGCCATGCGCCATTCCTTTCATGGCAGAAGTATGGGCGCTTTGTCGGTGACGGGAAACGACCACTATCAGGAACCGTTTAAGCCCATGATTGGCGGTGTAAAATTTGCTGATTTCAATGATTTGGACAGCGTGAAGGCTCTGGTCAGCGATAAAACATGCGCTGTGATCATGGAAACGCTTCAGGGAGAAGGCGGAATCTACCCGGCAGAGCGGGAATTTGTGCAGGGACTTCGCACGCTTTGTGATGAAAACGACATTTTGCTGATATTGGATGAAATCCAATGCGGTATGGGACGGACGGGAAAGATGTTTTGCTTCCAACATTACGGCATTAAGCCGGATATCATGACAGTGGCCAAGGCTCTGGGATGCGGCATGCCTGTGGGGGCTTTCCTCTGTACGGACAAAGCCGCTTCCATGGGACCAGGAGATCACGGCACCACATACGGCGGTAATCCGCTGGTGTGCGCTGCGGCCGCCAAGGTACTGGATATTTTTCAGGAGGATGGCATTGTCCAGCACGCGGGGACAATGGGACAGATTCTCTATGAAAAACTGGAGGAAGTAAAAAATGAGAGTCCGCTGGTAACGGCTCATCGCGGCATGGGGCTCATGCAGGGGCTGGAGGTGACCTGCCCGCCGTCGGTTATCATTACAAAAGCGTTGGAAAAAGGGCTGATATTGCTTTCTGCCGGAACCAATGTGATTCGATTTGTACCGCCCCTTATTATTACGGAAGAGCATATCAATGCCATGGCAGAGATTTTGAAACAATGCCTGGCGGAGTGTGAAAAAGAAGCCGTGTAAAAACCTGAGTAAGTTTTTCATATCGGGATATATTATTAAGAGAGTGCTTGAAATGGCTTTGTGGTGTTTTGAAAGATTCCATGAAACCGCCATGGGAGCGCTCTCTTCCCATATCATGAGAAAGACGCGGGGCCAATGCCCCGGGAAAGAGGTTTTTATGTTTGGTGTGATCATGGCCCTCGTATCAGGGGCGCTGATGAGTATTCAGGGGGTATTCAACACAGAAGTTACGAAGCAGAGCAGTATATGGGCCGCCGCAGGATTTGTTCAGTTAACGGCCCTATTGACATGCGTGGTGGCTTGGTTCGTAACCGGAAAAGGGGACGTGGCAGGAATGTTCCACATGGATAGAAAGTATATGCTCCTGGGAGGAGTCATGGGCGCGTTCATCACCATCACTGTCATCAAGAGCATGGATGTACTGGGCCCGGCCCGGGCAGTGATGATCATTGTCGTTTCCCAGCTGGCCATCGCATATCTCATTGAGCTGCTGGGACTTTTTGGGGTGGAAAAGGTTGGATTTGAGTGGAAAAAAGCTCTGGGTATGGTGTTGGCCATAGCCGGGATTGTTATATTTAAGTGGGACTAAAAAACGGCTTGCAAAACGGATATTTATTCGTTAAAATGATAATATCAGGCATACGGCATGATGGGACAGCGTTTCTGGGAATGAGGAGAGCCGGAAAGGATCTGTCATATTATGAAGAAACAGGTGATGCGCTGGAAGCATATGGCTATGGTTGTTTTGGTGTTGGCAGCAGGACTGATGTATTTGTCATCATGGCTGCCGGAAGAGACGGGCTGGGAGAAGCTGACTTCCTCAGACGAATCCGTGCCGACACAAAACCGGGTATCCGATGCGGGGGAAAAGGAGGAGGTATGGGAGTCGTCCCACAGCCAAGATGTGGGGAATAGGGATCAAACGGTACAGATGGAAAGCCTTCCATGGATTTTTGTCCATGTGGCAGGTGCCGTTCATGAGCCTGGCGTATATCAGGTGGAAACCGGTACCAGGGTGTATCAGGTAATTGAATTGGCCGGGGGACTGACGGAGGAAGCGGATCAGGATTTTTTGAATCTGGCCGGATCGGTGGAAGACGGACAAAAAATCACTGTTTATACAAAAGCGCAAGTGGAGGCTGGGGAGACGCGGGAAGTATACCGTGCCGATTCCG
>CAJFUP010000092.1 GCA_904420225.1 uncultured Lachnospiraceae bacterium | reverse complement strand
GGCGGTATGCCTGGGCATAGCGGCACAGATATTCCGGCACCCCATCATACGCCCCCGTCTCCAGCCGCGCGCTGGCGGCACAAATTTTGCAGACAGGCCGCAGGCTGCAGACGGCGCAGCCTTCGCAGAAGGTAATGGCGCTCACCTCTTTCGTCAGCTGCCTCCAGGCCGCGTCAAACCCTGTCTCAAACACGGGAATGGATGGTTCTTCCATGGTGACGCAGGGCCGCAGAAATCCCTGCCAATTGACTGCAAAGGAGCAGGAGCCTGCCTGGCAGAAGAAACCATTGGAGTACGGAGTCTTGACAGGCCCCGTTTCTCTCTGTCCGGCGTCTTCCATCCGCCTGGCCAGCTCCTCCTGCCGTGTCAGTTCCTCCCGCTTCCGCTTCACGTATGCCATAAAGGAAGAGGAATCCATCTCCGCGCCATGAGACTCCAGCTCCGCCTGCGCCGCAGCCTCCGGACTCAGCCGGGACTGCTTTTCACAGGGCAGATGGCGCTGCCGCAGCCCCGGCAGCATATACGTGTCCATATGGACCGGAGCGTCCAGCTCTCTGCCCAGCCGGTAAATGGCTTCCATATCGTCTCTATTTTCCCGGGTGACACTGCCGTTGATTTTCACAGCGACCCCCTGTTCCTTCAGCAGCTCAATGGCCTCCACTGTTTTGGAAAATCCTCCCGGGTAATGGCACAGTGTCTCATAGGCGCCGTCATCGGCCCCATACAGAGTGATATTCACCCGCCGCGGCTTATGCGCTCCGAAAAATTTCGCCCACTCCTCATTGATCAATGTGCCGTTGGTATTGACAGTGAGAATCATGCCCATTTCTTTCAGCCGCAGGTACAGGGCTTGAAAATCCGGAAACAGCAGCGGCTCTCCTCCGGTCAGCAGCAAATACAGTACGCCCGCCTGCTCCATCTGCTTTGCCAGCTGGATCCACTCCTGGGCCGTGCGCATCCGTCCCTGCCGCTCCATTTCCTCTCGGCTCAAACGGATATAGCACATGCCGCAGTTCATATTGCAGAGGGGCGTAAGCTCCAGAGTGCCATTGATGGGACGCCGCGCCGCCGCTGCCCGTCGGATCATCCCTTTTTCCACTGTGTCAAATTCCAAAGAAAAATGTTCCATCCTGCATCCTTTCTATAAAATAAAAGAGGCGGAGGCCAAAACGCCTCACACCTCTTCCTTATGTATCGTACTCTGCCGTTATCCAGTTCAAAACATCCGATTCCCGGATTGGACCATGTTCAGGGTCAGGAACGGTTGGGATGGCCCTCAGCTGTGGCAAAAACTCTTCCCTTATGATTCCAGATTCTTCCATCGGTCGCACAAGTCGTCCAGTAAATTGTATCTTCTGGCTTTACTGTATCTACAGATCGCACACTATTGTAAGTACCATCCCAATATATAGTACAAGCCAAGTCACCCAATCCAGCCGTTCCAGTTTCAATCATACGGTCTCCAGTACCATCACCATCATCATCAAAAATCACCTGATTGGATGAATTTCCGCAATGGGTCCTATCATGTGTTACGCCATTCCAATAATCCCCGCCATGGTCCACTTCATATTGATTGGCCCAGTCTACATCACACTCCACGCCCCAACACGCCGCCACATATTCATTTTCCTCAAATTCCTCCACCAAAACCCTCGGTGTTTCCCATGTCTTACTCATTTTCCTTTACCTCCATTAAAACTCTGCAGTCCAAAGACTGCACTACAAAATTATGTACATCCCGCCGGATCTGCTGGGCAGGCCCTTCATACTCCATCAGCCCTTTTGCCGCCGCATCCTCCTCTGTGGAAGGGGTCATAAACACCTGCCACAGGAAAACCGCCGTTTCATTGGGTGTCATCACCGCATTGCTGAACGCGCAGGTCTCCCCCACGGGAACAATGGCATACTCATCGCCGATTTTGCGCAGCACGTAGTCGGGGTTGATCTGATACAGCTGCTTGCCCTGACGGGATCCGCTATTTTCCGGCTTTTCACTCTCTATCACATCATCCCTCCTCGTGTCCAGACTGCCCGCCCCGCGCCAACGGCGCCAAAAATCATACTTTAGGACGAAATTATTGCTCTGTTATTATAGTAAATATCATAGCACACCAAATCTTTTTAAGTCAATAGCCAAGAAAGGTTTTTCACATTTTTTTCATTTTATCCCTGCAGGGTCAATTTTCGTCCGCTCTCCAATTGGGTCTGGAAAAATCCGTGTCCCCATGATACACTGTATAAAAATTCTCATGTTGCCAATGAGGAAACCTATGGAAAGGATGGGAAAACGCATATGGATAAGACAGATAACATACAGCGCCGGAACCGCTCCGTCAAAGCGGCGCTCCTGGGGCTGGGCACCGTGGGCATGGGGGTGTACCGCGTCCTGCGGATGCAGGAAGACGAGATGGAGGATAAGCTGGGCAGCCGGGTGGAACTGAAGTATATTTTAATCCGAAACCGGGAAAAGGCGGCAAAAAAGCTAACCGATCCCTCTCCTCTCACCACCAGTTGGGAAACCATACTTCAGGATGGGGAAGTGGAGGTGGTCATTGAACTCATGGGCGGAATCGAACCGGCCAAGACATATATTCTGGAAGCGCTGCGGGCAGGAAAGCATGTGGTGACAGCCAATAAAGATCTCATGGCTTCCCACGGCCAGGAGCTTTTGGACACGGCCTGGGATCACGGGTGCGATTTATTTTTCGAAGCCGCCGTGGCGGGGGGCATTCCCATCATCCGCCCCATGAAGCAGTGTCTGGCTGGCAATCACATCACAGAACTCATGGGCATTTTCAACGGCACCACCAATTTTATTCTCACCCGCATGGCCCAGGACGGCATGGAATTTGAGGAAGCCCTCCGTCTGGCCACCGATCTGGGTTACGCCGAAGCCGATCCCACGGCTGATATCGAGGGGCTGGACGCCGGACGCAAGGTTGCCATCCTGGCCTCCACTGCCTTTCATTCCCGTGTCACCTTTACCGATGTGTATATGGAGGGCATCGCAAATATCACCGCCACTGATATCAAATATGCCAGGGAAATGGGCTGCTCCATCAAGCTGCTGGGCGTGGCCCGCCAGACGCGGGAGGGCATTGAAGCGCGGGTGCACCCCATGCTCATAGACAGCTCCCATCCCCTGTCTTCTGTCAATGACAGCTACAATGCCGTATTCCTCAAGGGGGACGCCGTCCAGGATGTGATGTTCTATGGCCGCGGCGCCGGAGAACTGCCCACAGCCAGCGCCGTGGCGGGCGATCTCTTCCAGGTGATCCGCAACATTCACGCCGGATGCTGCGGCAAACTGGGATGTACCTGCTATAAAAATCTCCCCATAAACCCCATGGAGCGCATCGCATCCAAATATTTCATCCGGATGCAGGTGGAAGACCGCTTCGGCGTGCTGGCGTCCGTATCCAGCATCCTGGGAAACAACTGTATCTCCATTTCCCAAATGCTGCAAAAAAAGAAAACCGGGGACAGCGCTGAAATTGTGCTGATCACAGACGCTGTGGAGGAACGCCATATCCGCGACGCCATGAAAGTATTTGATGAAATGTCCATTATCCAAAGCATCTCTTCCCTGATTCGCGTTTACGGCTGATGGAACCACGGAGCGGATAAGGGAAAATTCCGCCCTCCGGGCTTATCGCGCAAAAAGGAGCGGAAGCGGGACTATCTGTCCTGCCTCCGCTCCTTTTTGATCCCATGTGACTCTCTGGAATTCGTTTCTTTACTGAAGCACAAAACCGCCGTTGGGGGAGATAACCTGTCCGGTCAGGTATGGCGCGGTAAAGATATATTCCATGGCTCCGGCGATGTCGGATACGTCTCCGATATAGCCCTGCGGAATGGTGGCCGCCAGAGCTTTCAGCTCATCCTGGTTGACGCCGCGCAGCATGTCGGTCATGATCATGCCGGGCGCCAGAGCATTGACGCGGATTCCCTTGGGCGCCAGCTCCAGAGCCAGGGCGCGGGTAAGCCCAATGACACCGGCCTTGGCGGCACAGTAATCCGCCTGATTGATGACACCGGTCATACCGCCCACCGAGGACGTGTTGCAGATGATACACTGATGCTCTTTGTCACTGTGGTTTACCATATAGGGCAGTACCAGATGGCTCATGTGCAGGAAGCTCATTAAATTCGTGGCAATGACCTGCTCATACGCTTCTCTCTTGATATCCACCCAGTTGCAGTTATTGGTGATTCCCGCATTGTTCACCAGCGCGTCGATCTGATCGCCGAAGCGCTCCACAGCTGCGGCCACCAGTTTCTCACATTCCTCATATTTGCTCACATCGGCCTTTACCACCAGGGTTTCCACATGATATTCCTTCTCAATCTCCGCCGCCAGCTCATGGGATTTTGCCTTGGATGAATCACTGCGGTAGTTGATCACCACATTATAGCCCAGCTCTCCCAATTTCAGTGACAGCGCTCTTCCAATTCCCCTGGATCCCCCTGTGATAATTGCTGTTTTTGCCATGGTATTCGTCTCCTTCTCCTGTGAATTTTTACTTGCAGCATTTGATTTTAGTATAGTAGCATTTTTTTATTTTGTCAACGATCCCCAAAAGTCTTGTGATTTCCGTCTGTCATGCCGGAGAGGCTGGGCTTTCCGGCACGTTTATCTATTTGACCAGATACCGTCCGCGGTATGCTGCCATTCCCCCCAGCATGGAAACCACATGGTAGCCCCTGCGGCTGAGCCGTCTGCACACATCGAGGCTGGAACCTCCCCGATCACAGTAAAACAAATATTTCTGATTCCGGTCCAGCTTCTCTTCCATCCGCAGAAATTCCTCATAGGGGACATTCCATGCCCCCTTCAGATGGCCTTCCCGATAAGCAGCGGGGTCTCTCAGGTCAATCAGGGTATATTTTCCCTGTCTTATATAAAAATCCGCCTCCGAAGCGGAAATGATTGTCATTCTCATACGATTCCCCATCCTTTCTCTGCCGCCGTTCAGGACAGAGAATTCCGCCAAAAAGAGCAGGCCGCGCCGCCGGTCCTTTTTCGGCATTTTCTGTCCTGTAATGTATCATATGCGCGTTCGGACGGGATGTACCTGAATTTTCCATGGGAAAACCGCCGTAAAATCACAGCACGATTTTACGGCGGTTTTCACTGGCAAAGCTCTGTCCGGTCTGCCGCGAAAGCGTTCCCACGGAGTCTTTTGCAGAAGACCTTATCAGAATCCGCTGTTTTTAGCGGCTGTTTTCTGCTTCATCCGTGGAAACATTTCTTCCGCAGTTGGATGCTTTGTTCTGAGAACTGTTGGACGCCTTATTCTTGGATGCGCTATTTCTGGAACTGTTTTGTGCCTTATCAGAATATGCGTTTCTAACATCCGATGCATTCTGGTATGCATTGGCGGACACATTCTGCGAAGACTGCGTAGATGCATTCTTACTGTTGGATCCATTCATGTTTCTTGCCATTTTCATGACCTCCTGTATGATAAGTTTTCTTCCGCGCATTCATACCCGCAGTATAAGCGGCATCACCGCGGCAATCCGGGTATCTGTGAAAGCGCTTTGGATTACAGGATTTAGTATGGCGCAAACCGGCGGTTTTATACGGCAAAGCTTTGGCATCTTCTGCCTTTTCTATCATTCCGTCCACTATGGTGATGCACCGATGCAGCATTTTTCAGCTCAATCATCGCTTTCCCTCCTCCAACATTGTCACCGGACTCATTTTGCGAATCATCACATAGGGAAGAATCGATGCCAGGCTCCACACCAGCAGCGCCAGCAAAAACATTCCCGGCAGAATCCCCGTATGCTCGCGCTCCATCAGCCTCTGCCATTCCATC
>CAJFUP010000091.1 GCA_904420225.1 uncultured Lachnospiraceae bacterium | reverse complement strand
TATTCTGGTGTCAAAAGGACTGCGTCCTCCAAAACCGTGTCCAGCTGATTTTTCACGCTACCTGTGGTTTCACCGGAAAACAAACTCAAATTTGTCTCCACCGGCGCGTCTGCTTTCCCCTGCTTCCTCAGACGAAAAACTTGTTTCTGAAATGCCGGCGTGTCAGAATACTGAATCTGATAGGCGTCCTCGCCATACTGTATTTCCTCGGTTCCATACTCCACTCCGCCTATGACATAGGAACTTTCAATGGGCAAAAACTCATACGAACCATCCAGGGCCAGGGAATACGAACTGGTATACGGGGCACGCACAGTTCCATAAATTGTTTGCCGCATCTCTCCTTCCTGGTACTCTTCCACTTCCAGACAGCAGAGGAACGGATCGGAAAAGCGGGTTCCATTTCCCGCCAGAAAGATAAGACCGGAACCAATGAGTGCCAGAAGTACAATAAATGGCCGCAGCAGCCCCAGCTTATCCCTTTTCTTGAGAAGAAAATAGCATCCCGGAACGACAATGCAGATATAAACTGCCAAAATCAATATATACAGCCATATTTGCGGAGTCTTATCCCTCTCGGCAATTACAGTTTCCGCGGCCAGGCCATATATGGCCGTCATTTCCCGATATCCATTTTCCGCTATCTTCATCAGACGCTCCCGTCCCATGATAGCCACCATCAAAAGCTCTTGATCTTCCCCCTGAGAAAGAGAATCTCCCTGCCCTTGGATGACGCCTGACAGCTCATCTGTGTCAAATTCCGTCCAGATCACTTTTCCATCGCCGTAATCCACATTCCAGCAGACTTCCTCCCTGCCTGTGCCCACAAGAATTTTACCGGAATAATACTCATATTTCTGGATTTGTTCTCCGATTCGAAGCCCCATTTCCGAGCCATCCACCAAAACCACTCCACCGTTCCAGATCCATTGGCTCAGCGCTTTTTTCTGTGCCTGGCTCAAGCTTTCCGTTGAAAAATCTTTGATCAAAATCAAATCCAGCATGTCCAGCATCTGTGATTCCTGGGGAACATCTTCCTGCGAGAGAGGGATACTTTGGCCTTGAAGTACGCATGGTTCCTCTATATACAAGGAATTCCAATAATCCATTCCCGCATATTGATCCGTCAAAACTCCCACAAAAATTTGCTGGCCTCTTTCACTGCCATAATAACCAACTGGCGTCTCATAGCACTTATTGCCTTGACTGTCCAATACGCGGAAATTCATATGGGAATCACTCTCATATGATTCGGGAATGGCCACACAAAAGGAAACCTCGGTTTCCTCCGCCCCGGAAAATGTTTTGCGATAAAAAGAGCTTTTTCCCTGACCATAGGATACTTGGATTTCCACTGTTCCACCTTCCCGTGCCAACTCACCAGAAAGTTTCACTGTGACAGGTGCGAAACTGCCATATTTCACATAATTGTGATATCCAACCACAACTTCCACTTCATAATCTGAAAAAGCGGCAGCCCGCGCTCGTATCTGTCCTCCCACGAGCAGCAGCCCACATAAAACCATCAAAGCAAACAAAACTGCGGCGCCAAATCGCAAAGCTGACATGCTACGGCCGCACTGCTTTCCATTCCATTTCTTATATCTCATATACGCTTTTCTTTTCTCCCGATATGGGCAGCCAAACCTGAAACACCGTGCCGTTTAGACTGCTTTGGGCCCGAATGCTTCCGCCATGAATCTCCGCTATACTCTTTGCAATGGCCAACCCCAGCCCTGCGCCTCCGGTATCCAGAGATCTGGACTGCTCCACCCGATAGAATTTATCGAAGATCATCTCCAGTTCCGCCTCCGGTATAACCTTTCCATAATTGGTAATTCGTATGGTTACACCCTCATCAGCCGCTTCCAGATCCACTTTGATCTGTTTCCCGTCACTGCCGTATTTCACAGCATTATTAATCAGATTATCAAACAGACGTGCCAACAGTGTACCGTCTGCGGTGATCATCAAAGACGTGATGTTGGCGTGATAATTACACTCCAGGCCGCGAGCGGAAAAGACGGGATAAAATTCATCCAGAAGCTGCTCCATCAATTTTGCAATGTCCAGTTCACCCATCTGAACCACTAGTTTTCCATAATTCATTTTTGTCAGTCCAAACAAATCCTCTATGAGCTTCTGGAGATGCCTGGCTTTCTGCAGCGCTATCCCCACATACTGACATTTTCTGCTTTCGTCCACACTTCTCGGACCAGTCAACAGTTCCAGATATCCGATGATGGATGTGAGCGGTGTTCTCAGATCGTGGGCCACATTGGTAATCAAATCATTTTTGGTTTTTTCCGCCTCCCGCTCCTGGCGCATGAGTTTCTTAACTTCCTCTGCCATGCTGTTTAACTGAAGCGCCATATCCGCCAATTCATCATCTCCCCTAACTTCCACTTTGGTATCCAGATTCCCATCGGATATATTGCACATGGCGGCAGCAATTTCCTGGATATACCGGGTATATTTTCTCTGCATCATACAGAAGCAAACTGTATACACCAGGATACCTGCCAATACAAGCACCACAACGGCACCGATCTGCTGCCACATCACCTCCATGGCATTTCCGCTCATGAACCGCTTTCCCGCTGCTTTATTATATTGTCCGGACATCTGATTTACCAAAGCCAGCCCCACTATCATGATCACCTCCAGCAGGCAGGTGACAGCGGCGCTGACAGCGGCATTCAGAAGAACCCTTCCCCGCAGACTGTAGCGTATTTTATCTCTCAATTTTATATCCCACTCCCCACACAGTTGTGATGATCTTTTGCGGCCGCTGGTCTTCCTTCATCTTTCCACGAAGCCTTCTGATATGCACCATCACAGTATTATTGGCCTCATAAACCTTTTCGTTCCAAACACGCTCAAATATTTCATCCGTACTGAATACTTTTCCAGGATTGGATGCCAAAAGATATAGGATATCAAACTCAATGGGAGTCAGCTTTACTTCCTCTCCATACACCGACACTCTGTGATTTTCTTTATTAATCACAAGTCCTCTCAAAATGATTTCATTCTGCTGCTCCTCCGCCCTGCCCCCGGGATTCAGCTGAGTAAAACGCCGCAGCTGGGCTTTCACCCTGGCCGTCAATTCCAGGGGATTAAATGGCTTGGTAACATAATCATCCGCCCCGCTTCCCAATCCCAGTATCTTATCCAGATCATTGGAGCGGGCGCTCAAGATGATAATGGGTATGTTATTATATGTGCGGATTTTTTTGCACATCTCCAATCCATTCATGCCGGGCATCATGATATCCAAAAGCACCAAATCAATGCTTCTCTCATCCAGGATTTCCAGACCTTCTTTTGCATTATACGCTTTCCAAACTTTATATCCGTCGCTGACCAGATAGATTTCAATCAGCTCCGCAATTTCCTTATCGTCATCCACCACCAGAATGTTTATATCAGACATGTCCCACTTCCTCCTTTAATGTGATTGTACCTTCAGTCCGCTCCCTGGTCAATGAACATTTTCCTTACACTTTTTTGTCACATCCGCAAAAGGAAGGGTGCCCCAAATATTTCTGGGACACCCGTTTTTCATTCTCTTCCTGTCCCAAAAAATAACAGGCCCAATGCCCCGGGACCAGCGTGTACACCGATACTGGGATTGATGTCATTGATCATAACCTCCGGAATCTGGAACCGCGCTTTTACCTGATCAGCCACAAATTGGGCGTCTTCCAGACAGTCTCGATGAACAATGGCCACCAGATCGTTTTCTTTCTCCCATCCTGGAATCTTTTCTCCCATATAATCCACCAGAGCCATGAGCGCTTTTTTCCTTGTCCGAACTGTTCCCACAGCCTTTAATTTGCCCTCCTGATCCAAGATCATCATAGGTTTAATATTGAGAATGCTTCCCACTACGGCTGTGGTCTTGGACACACGGCCGCCTCTCTGAAGGTGATGCAGATCATCCACGGTGAATTTCACGCATACATGCATTTTATTATCTTCCAGCCATTGAACGGTTTCCTCCAGGCTTTTTCCTTCCCGGCGCATATTCCATGCCTTATTGACCAGCAATCCCTCTGACAGCGACACATTCATGGAATCCACCACACAAATTTTAGCCTCCGGATATTCCTCTGCCAATTCTTTTGCCGTCATGGACGCCACATTATAGCTGCTGCTTAACGTGGATGTAAAACTGATATACAGAATATCCTTCCCCTGATCCAGCACACTGCGGAATGTCTCTTCCACCACAGCAGGATTAATAGCCTGGGACTGGGGGACACTGCCCGCCCGCATTTTTCTGTAAAACTCTTTAGGATCAATCCCTTCGGCTCCCTCATATGTCACACCGTCCAAAGTGGTATACTGGGGGATCTCCAAGATCTTCCTGCTGATCACATAATCCTTGGGAAGATCCGAATTGGTATCCGTAATGATTTCATACTCTCTCATGGTACTTTCCTTTCCCTTCTCTGTTTTTCACAGGTGGTGAACTGCCGTCCGCCATCTCCTTATTCCTAATACAATCCATTATATACCAGATGGGAGGAGCGCCGCAAGAACTTCCGCAAGAAGTTCAAATGGTCTGCACATTTCCTGGGCAGACCGTAAAAACATAACGTTTGTCTTCTTCCCAATTCTCCCTTTTTTATGGTACACTTACGGAGAAAGAATCCTGCAGAGCAAGATCCTCTGCCTACGGCGGGACGCGTCAATGACATCTGACTCCGCCACAAAACAACACCAAAGAAAAGGCATCCACACCGGAGGCCGGAAAGGATTCTCCCATGAAATCTGTCTTTCTGAAAAATCCCCATTATATTGCCATCCGTCAGGAGGATACTATTTCCTACGGCGGCAGCCAACAATGGTTTTCCTCAGCCAAACGTCTGGGAACCGATACGCGCCTGGCCCGTTTTGGATGCGGAAATACCGCCGTCAGCGACGCCTGCCTCTACCTGGCCCAGTCGCGCCGTCTCTCATCCCCAGAAACGGACCTGGCCGGGTCCTTTTCTCCGCCCAAAAATACGTATCAAGCGTATGCTCGGCTTATGAACCGCCGCTACACCTTCACGCTGCCGCTGTGCGGCTGTACCGGCCCCTCCCTCTCCCTTTCCCTCAATCATTTTTTCCTGCGGCGTAAATTTCCCTTTTACTCCCGCTACATGTGGATCAACACGCCTCAACGGATGCTGTATGCGATCCTCACCAGTCTCTCTCTGGACATTCCCGTGATTCTGGCCATTGGTCCCAATTTCCCCAACTTCCGCGGATCACAGGGGGTTCCCTTTTATCTTCCCCCCGCCCAGATGCCGAAGGCCGCTGCCGGATCGCCATCTGTCTCAAAATCGGTCAGTCCCCAGACATTGGATCTCCAACACGACTTCAATGAACATGCACACCTGACAGCCAGCTGCCACAGGCAGGTGCACGCCCATTTTGTGACAATCACCGGCATTTTCTATTCCATCCCCCTCGCCACTCCCATGCTGGTCATTTCTTCCTGGGGTCAGCAGTATCTGCTGTCCTACGCCGACCTGCGCCAATACATCCGGCGCCACGGACTGCTCTTCACCAGCAGCCTCGTGCTGATCCACCCGCGGCGCTGCCTGCAGATGCCTCACAAAGACACACAGCTGTAAAATCGGTTGCCAAATTCCACAAAGGACTGCGTTGCCTCTTCCTGGCTCATGGTATATGTCTGACCGCCAAAGGGATCATAAATGGTTACATTGGCGGAGTCATATCCCAAAATCAGTTTGGCAGATCCATCCCCTGTCAGTGCCAGTACCGGATGATTCTCATTGATATAATACAGCAAATGGGGAATCTGACATCCCTGAAGATCCAGGACTGTTTCGTCCGGCAGCGCCATACTTAAAATCTGGTACACAGACTGTCCCTCTGCCAGGGCTGTCTGTGTGTCCATTTCCTGGCCTCCCTCATATTGAATCATCATCTGCAAAGCCGCTGCCAGAGATTCATCATTGGCTCCGGCTGCCAAGAGTTCCATGGAAAGAGTTTTATAAACATCCCGCGTTCCTCTGGTCCAAAGATAACTCTGACTGCTATCCACCACCACTCCCATATTATCATAGGCTTCCGCCACAGCCTCACTCAGATTTCCTCTTGTGGAAAGCAGCCCCCCTCCAGCATAAACATAATATACCGCTCCTGGATCTTCATCTTCCTCAAGAACCACTTGATATTGTTCTTGTCTGTGTTCCAGCAAAGGCAAATCCCATGCAATAGCTACTTGAATTCCCTCTTTTATACCGAGATTCACATAATATTCCCGCTTTCTCACATCAGAAGTTTTAGCCGTAACCAGAGTATCCTCCTGCTCCTCATCCGCATAATTCAATAAGAGCATATCGTCATCCGTCTCCCGGTACGTTCCATCCGCTTCTTTCAGCGCTCTTTTCATGGCAACCTGTCTGTCTGTCACAGAGACGTCCATAATATAAATGCCGTCTCTCTCATATCGCTCCTCCTGACTCGTCTGCCCCATGGCGTCCACAATCACCAATGCGTACAGAGGATACTGGGTGACTTCCCCGGACTCCACCACCACATCTTCCTTTCGTCCGATCCCGTATACCAGGTCCGTCTCGATAAAGTTCTCCAGCTTTACATATTCTCCATCCGCCGCTTCAATGGAGGAAATCTCCCCTGTATCCATATTCAGTACCTGGATACGCTCTGGATACCGCAAATCTTCACCTTCCTGCCAAGCCACCAAATTTCCAGCCGTATTTTTAGCATAGGCATCGGCTGCCGCGCGGTCTGTTACAAGCACACATTCTCCGCTGACCAAATCCACAGAATAAATGCTGCTTCCATACAAAAAGTAACAGATATCGTTCTGATTTACGTAGGATAATTCTCCCAAATCAGCACAGAGTACTTGGCTGGCAACAGTAACCGGCACAAAAAACTTCTCTTCCAATGCGTTGTCTTCTTTGCTATACCGATAAAAGCTTATGCCAACACGTCCCTCATGGCCGCCACGATTCATATAACCATAAACCAAGAAATCCACATCGCCATTTTCATAGCCGCGGACAATGTTCACCTCATGGGCATCGTATCCGTCCCTCACCCCATCATCGGCGGGATCGCTGAATGAGAAAATTTGGCGCAGCGCATTCTCCTCAGGCAGATAGCTCCATACTTGTCCATTATGAGAAAACACCACCTGGCTCACGGCATTACTTTCCTGATGTTTCACCTGTAACACCTGACAGTCTTTCTCTGTGATCCCCAGGCTCAGACTGCCGGTTTGAATATCCTCTTCTTTAATGGAAAGCCTCTGGTTGACCGTCCGCCTGTAATCCAGAAGATAGACGCGGTCGTTTCTGTAGCGCACGCAGAAAAATTCCTCCACATCATACAGGGGAGTCTCCTGTCCGGAAGAATGAACGGTATATGACAAAACCACTGACATCTGCGTATCGCTCAACTCTGTAATCTTGGTTTTGACCTCTCCGCTTCTCTCAGGATCCCAATCCCCCCAAGTCACCATATCCCTGGTGGAATGAATATTGGTATAGCTGTAATCCGATGCGCCAATGCTGGAATCGGTCTGCAGATGGCTGGAAATCCCAAAATCACTTTCCAGAGCCTCATCCAATGTGGCATCTGAAAATTGTCTCACAAATGTCAAGAGTTCATTGGTCCGCATGGCTTCTCCGTAAATAACCCGGCTGTAATAGTACACAGGTCCAATATCGGTATCCACCTCCAGCATCATAACATATTCTGTATTTTCCTGAATCAAGTTGGAAATCTGTATCTTGGCTGTCAGCCATCGATCCTGCTGCTGAAAGCTGGCCACCTGTGTGTCCTCCACCAGATGTGAACCGTCCAGACTGCGAATTTGATAAGAAACCGACCGCACCTCTCTTCCATAAGTGTCCACCGTTACAGTAAGGCTTCGATCACTCTGAAGAGGCGTGATACTATCTCTGACACTGACTGGATCCATTTTATCCGCATAACCGTGGAGTTCATGATACAGGCCATCCCCATAAACCAAACGGATAATGGGAAACGTGGCTCCTTCCATAGCTTCCAGAGATGCCGTATCCCGATTTCGATATATGGCCACCGCCACGGCAGCAATGACCACCAGCAGGAAAACGGCAGCCAATAAAATAATCCTCTTAACTGTTTTTTTCAATTCCATTCCTCCAAACTTATGTACCCGCTTCTGATCGGGCAAAAGCCGCATGGCAGCCAGACATTCCCGGCTGCCCACGACTTATATTTTAAATGGAAACCATGGAAACTACAACTGAAATTTTCTTTAAATTTTCAACGCCAACGGCTTCTCCTTCTCCTCTGAATTTCATCAAATAACAGCACATCCACCATATCCTGCAGCCAATCCCCTCCGCTTCGGCACATTCCAGACCGGCATCCAGGCCTTGCTGGTGGCTTTGGCCGCGGTGGCCTATGATGTGGCGCAGAATGGCGCGGCGGATTCGGTCTTCCGGAAGGAGGCAGAGAAGAGGAGCCCGGGAAAAAGACGGCCGTTTCTGATAACTCCGTTCCCACTTGTTGGATTTCTCTGGCTTCTCCGTCAATGGTATTGTCCTCCATCCAATCTTCATCCACCAGGATTTCGTAAATATTCCGGCTAATCCGTTTCAGTATCACTTGATCCGGAAACTCATCATAAATCATACTTCCCTCATAGTCCATTTTGTCGCATTCTTCCTCAATTCGTCTCTGGATGCGTCCCACTCTTTCCGGGTACATATTCATCCAATATACGGTTTCTGCATCGGGAAGCATCACCCCCATGCCGGTCTCACGACAGCGACAGCGGCATGGGCTGGCAGGCCTTTCTGTCTCTGTTGTTTTATCCACTCTCCCCATGCCATCATATTCTCCCAAGCGCCGATAACAAGCAGGCATATGTGGATGGTATCTGGGAATCCGTGTCTTTTCTTCCTCTTCCATGGAGTTCTCACCGCTGTTATAGATGGCTTCCATTCCGCTTTTGCTCTGTCCGCCGCAGCATCCGCGGATTTCAAAAGGGAACCGTTTTCTATTCTGCATTCCATTGATTCCTTTCTGCTTCATCCCTATAAAATATGCCTTATTTCACAAATCGTGTACGCCATTGCGCCGTGGAATCCATCTTCCCATTGGGTATGATTTTCCATATATGGGAAATACTATCTATGTACATACCGTTGAACAGAATTTTGGAATTGAGGTGAGAAATTGAAAACAAAAAAAAACCACAAATGGCTTCTATGTACCGTATGTGTTCTCTGGGTTGCTCTGTTGCTGAAGCAGGTGAGCATAGCCTCTTCTTGGGATAGCTTGCCAGTCAATATGCAAAATATGGACGGTTTGATCCCGTCCGCCTCAGGCTCCTCTTTTCATCAGACGGGGGCAATCCTGGAACTCTCTTCTGTTTATCCTGATTACCTGCCTGTATCCAGCCAACAGAATCTGCTGCATGAACTGGCACTCAATTTCGGACTTACGCAGCCGCCATCTCCCATCACCTCCCATCGGGACAACGGCACTGTGACCCTTCTTGAACAGGAAAGTGTCAACGGTACGCTTCGCCTGGAATATCTTTCTGTGCAGGAATCCTGGAAAACCACCGATTATCTCCGCCTTCGGCTGGCCCTTCCCGACGCTTCCTCGCTGAATGATTTTTATCCCATATTTCAGGAAATCCAGAAATACTATGGCCTGGACGGTGTCATCTGCTCGCTGGTCCAGGGGATATATCCCGACATTTTGACAGCATCTCAGCGCGAAAACATTGCCCATCAACTATTGGGGATCCTGGATTCTTCCTTTGTACAGGCAGTGCAATCTGGGGATACCGATACTTTTTACGGTTACACCCCGTCAGTGACAGATTTCATCCAATCTGACGGTTCCCGCATCAACATAACCATCGCCTTTTCCCAGGGAGAAAATGGCACCACCTTGTGCAGTATTGGAAGCCCCATTATCACGGTAGACTACTAGGCCAAACATTTATATACAGAAAAACAACAAAAGCATCCCGCGGGTATGGGAACACCGGGAATGCTTTTGTTGTTTTTCCTCTTGCCCCTCTGGCAATTACAGAAGGAAAATATGATTTTTTTCGGCCTCTGCCACAATCTCATCGGGCCAAATGGAGGCTTGGACTTCTCCAATATGGGCTTTTCTCAAAAAGTACATACACATACGGGACTGGCCAATGCCGCCGCCCACCGAATACGGCAGCTTTCCTTCCAACAACTGCCGCTGAAATGGCAGGGATGCCCGTTCCTCGCAGCCGCTTGCCCGCAGCTGATATTTCAAAGCCGCCTCATCCACACGAATTCCCATGGAAGACAGCTCCAGGGCAATATCCAATACTGGATAATATACAATAATATCGCCATTGAGCGACCAATCATCATAGTCTGGCGCCCGCCCGTCATGGGGAATGCCAGAATTGAGCTTATCACCGATCTGCATGATAAAAACCGCTCCCTTGAGACGGGCAATACTGTATTCCCGCTCTTTCGGCGTCTGCCCCGGATACATATTTTCCAATTCCTGGGAAGTGATAAATGTAATTTCTTCCGGAAGAATCGGCTCCACCTGGGGATAATGGTAGTTTACGTACGCTTCTGTCGTGCGCAATGTCACATATACTTTACGTACAACTGCTTTCAGCGTATCCATATTTCTCTCCTCTTTGTGGATGATCTTCTCCCAATCCCACTGATCCACAAAAATAGAATGAATGTTATCCGTATCTTCATCCCGGCGGATGGCATTCATATCCGTATACAGCCCCTCTCCATGGGAAAATCCGTACCGTTTCAGAGCAAACCGCTTCCATTTTGCCAGAGAATGAACGATTTCCACTTTTCGATCATTTTGCTCTCGAATGCCAAATTCCACCGGCCGCTCCACACCGTTCAGGTTATCATTGAGTCCCGACTCCGGCGTGACAAACAAAGGTGCCGATACACGCGTCAGATTCAAGTTTTTGGCCAGCTCTCGTTCAAAAAAGTCCTTCACCAGTTTGATGGCCACTTCTGTCTCGCGGATGTCCATCAGTGGTTCATACTGTTGTGGGGTCATCAAATGCTCCATATATCCTCCAATCCGCTGCCTGCCGCTGAAACATCTTTTGCCGCGGCAGCATACATACTTCTGCATATTTATGACAGGGCTGCAGCCCTTATTCCCCTCTTCCCACGAAATATATCCTCGGAAGCAGGCGCAGTCGCGGCCGGACACACCATCCGCCGCTCCTGCGGGAATAGAAGCTGCAGCCCCTTTGCTGCCAGTATCTGAATTAATAGTCTGTAATCTGTCTGTGACGCTCCTGCAGCGATTCCACCTGAATCTTTCCATTGAGCTTCACCGTCTTGATTCCGCTGGCCGTCGCCTTAGCCGCGGCAATGGTGGTCACATAAGGAATCTTGGCTTTGATGGCAGATTTACGGATATAACTGTCATCAAACTTTCTCTCCGGAGCCGCCGGTGTATTGATGATCAGCTGAATCTCACCGTTGCTGATGGCATCAAGAATATTGGGTCTGCCCTCCTGCATCTTATTGATTTTCTCAACAGGCAGTCCGGCATCACGGATCAGCTCAAACGTATGGCCAGTGGCCACCACTTTCAAACCGGCATCCACAAAATATTTCGCCACCTGGAGCACTTCCGGCTTATCCTTGTCATTGACACTTATCAATACCGTTCCCTCCAAGGGAAGGATATTCTTTGTGGCTTCCTGCGCCTTATAGAACGCTTCACCGAAGGTATCGCCCATACCCAGCACCTCGCCGGTGGAACGCATTTCCGGTCCCAGAATTGGATCTACTTCCGGGAACATGTTGAACGGGAACACCGCTTCCTTGACGCCGTAGTATGGAATATTTCTCTCTTTGAGAGTCGGTACCGGTGAGCTTTCTCCTGTAAACTCAGCTGTAATGATCTTGGTGGCCAGACGCACCATCTGTACATTGCAGACCTTGGATACCAGCGGCACTGTTCTGGATGCCCTGGGATTGGCCTCAATTACATACACCTTGCCATTTTCGATGGCGTACTGCATGTTCATCAGACCGCATACATGCATTTCCTCTGCGATCTTTCTGGTATATTCTTTGATGGTGGCCAGATTCTCCTTGGAGATATTCATGGACGGAATGATGCATGCGGAATCACCGGAATGGATTCCTGCCAGCTCAATATGCTCCATGACAGCCGGTACAAACGCGTGGGTTCCATCGGCGATGGCATCTGCCTCGGCCTCTGTGGCGTGCTGTAAGAAACGGTCAATGAGGATGGGACGGTCCGGCGTCACGCCCACGGCTGCTCGCATATAGCCTTCCATGCTTTCCGGAGTATGGACGACTTCCATTCCGCGGCCGCCCAGGACAAAGGAAGGACGCACCATGACAGGATAACCGATCTTTTCCGCAACCTGAAGCGCCTCTTCAACAGTGGACGCCATTCCGGATTCCGGCATGGGAATATCCAGTTTCTTCATCATATCACGGAACAAATCACGATCCTCTGCCATATCAATGACCGCCGGCGGCGTTCCCAGAATGCGGACGCCATTTTTCTCCAACGCGTCTGCCAGATTCAACGGTGTCTGACCGCCAAACTGTGCAATCACCCCAAGAGGCTTCTCTTTCTTATAGATACTCAGCACATCTTCCAAAGTCAGAGGTTCAAAATACAGCTTATCCGATGTATCATAGTCTGTGGAAACTGTTTCCGGATTGCAGTTGACAATGATGGTTTCAAATCCCATATCCTTCAGAGCCAAAGCCGCATGAACACAGCAGTAATCGAATTCAATTCCCTGTCCAATACGGTTGGGGCCGCCTCCCAGGATCATGACTTTCTTCTTATTATCGCTGGCCTCTGAATGATCCGGCGCATTGTAAGTGGAATAATAGTAAGCATTGTTTTCTGTTCCGCTGACATGGACGCCTTCCCATGCTTCTTCCACACCATAGGAAATTCTGGCCTCGCGGATGACATCCTCAGACACCTCCAGCAGCTGGCTCAGATAGCGATCGGCAAATCCATCTTTCTTTGCCTTGGTCAGCACATCCTGAGGAGGAACCTGTCCCTTGAATGTGAGAATATACTCTTCTTCCTCCACCAGTTCTTTCATTTGTTGGATGAAGTACTCTTTCACCTTGGTGATGGCAAAGATTTCCTGTACAGTGGCGCCTTTTCTCAACGCCTCATACATCATGAAGTGACGCTCGCTGCTGGGAGTCTGCAGTCTTTCCAGCAATTCCTCCTTGGATAGCTTATGGAAATCCTTGGCAAAACCAAGACCATAACGACCGATTTCCAAGCTGCGGATGGCTTTCTGGAATGCCTCTTTATAGTTCTTTCCAATGCTCATCACTTCGCCGACGGCGCGCATCTGGGTACCCAGCCTGTCTTCCACACCCTTGAATTTCTCAAATGCCCAGCGGGCAAATTTGATCACCACATAATCTCCATCGGGCACATACTTATCCAAAGTTCCGTATTTTCCGCAGGGAATATCGGACAGATTCAGCCCGCATGCCAGCATGGCAGAAACCAGCGCAATGGGGAAACCTGTGGCTTTTGACGCCAGGGCAGAGGAACGGGATGTCCGGGGATTGATCTCAATGACGATGATGCGGTCTGTCACAGGATCATGGGCAAACTGAACGTTGGTGCCGCCAATGACCTGAATGGCTTCCACAATCTTATACGCCTGCTCCTGAAGACGCTTCTGGACATCCTCAGAAATGGTCAGCATGGGAGCTGAGCAAAAAGAATCTCCCGTATGCACACCCAAAGGATCAATATTTTCAATAAAGCATACCGTAATCATATTATTGGCTGCATCGCGAACCACTTCCAACTCCAGCTCTTCCCAGCCAAGAATGGATTCCTCCACCAAAACCTGATGAACCATGGATGCCTGAAGGCCTCTGGCCATAACCGTCTTCAATTCTTCGCGATTATACACCAGACCGCCGCCGGCACCTCCCATGGTGTATGCCGGCCGAAGAACAACCGGATAGCCCAACTTTTCTGCGATGGCCAGACCTTCTTCCACGCTGTATGCCACCTCGCTGCGGGCCATCTCTATTCCAAGAGATTCCATGGTGTGCTTGAACTCAATACGGTCCTCGCCTCGTTCAATGGCATCCACCTGTACGCCGATAACCTGTACATGATACTTGTCCAGGACACCTGCCGCTGCCAGCTCGGAACACAAATTCAGCCCGGACTGTCCTCCCAGGTTCGGAAGCAAAGCATCCGGGCGCTCTTTCTCAATGATCTGCTCCAGACGCTCCACATTTAATGGCTCAATGTATGTCACATCTGCTGTGCCGGGATCTGTCATGATGGTGGCAGGATTGGAGTTCACCAATACAATTTCGTATCCCAATTTGCGAAGTGCCTTGCAGGCCTGTGTTCCTGAATAATCGAATTCACACGCCTGACCGATAATAATCGGACCGGATCCAATGATCAAAATCTTATGAATGTCAGTTCGCTTTCCCATTGTTTCTCCTTTTCTTTATCTTTATTTCCGCAAAACAGCCCCCCGCCGTCGGACATGGCCGCGTATCCGGCGATACGGCTGCCGCAGGGCCAAAATCCCAGCAGCTTTGTTTTGCGCCACATGGACACCCCGTAATCTGTCGTTTCTTCTGGCGGCAGTTTACGCTCCTTATATCCTTACCAGTATAGCATAAACATGACAGCATGGAAATATATAAATTGAAAAAATTTCTACCGCCCAATTTTCCATTCCGGCATCAATTTGCCCAATCTCTTCCAGGAATCCGTCCCCATCCCCATCGTTTTTCGCTTCCTATTTTGCTAAATCGACGGATATTTCTTCCATTTGCCCCGCAAAAACCGGGGAATAAAACATGCGTCACGAAACAGCCAATCCACAAACATGGCAAACCAGATTCCCATGATA
>CAJFUP010000090.1 GCA_904420225.1 uncultured Lachnospiraceae bacterium | reverse complement strand
TTGCTTCGCCCAGACCGGAAGTGGGAAAATATGCACCCAAGATCCAACAGATTCAGATTGACCCGGCCAAGATCGGCGATGTGGTTGGCAAACAGGGCAAGGTCATCAACAAGATCATTGAGGAAACCGGCGTGAAGATCGATATCAGCGATGACGGCGCGGTGTCTGTATGCGGAACGGATAAAGAGATGATTGAAAAGGCCTGTGAGATCATCCGCATCATCGTGACGGATTTTGAGGCCGGCCAGATCCTGACGGGAACAGTCATCAGCATCAAGGAGTTCGGCGCGTTTCTGGAATTTGCCCCTGGAAAAGAAGGAATGGTTCACATCTCCAAGATTGCCAAAGGGCGTGTGGAGAAAGTGGAGGATGTGCTGAAACTGGGCGATGTGGTAAAGGTGGTATGCCTTGGAAAAGACAAGATGGGCCGTTTCAGCTTTAGTATCAAGGATGTGCAACAGTAAATAGATTTAAGATGTTTCCAAGGGAGGTTGGCGCAAAGTGGCTCCTCCCCGCAGAAATAGTGATATGCCTCGTAGCTTGCTGCGGGGTATTTCCTTATCAAGAGATGATAATTGCCAGAGGAGTATTGAGAATGAAAACAGTGATTGATCTTATAGAAAAAGAAGCGGCTGCCGCATTTGCGGCCTGCGGTTATGATGCCTCTTATGGGCGCGTGACGGTTTCCAATCGTCCGGATCTTTGCGAATACCAGTGCAACGGTGCCCTGGCGGCGGCCAAGACGTATAAAAAAGCTCCCATTGTCATTGCCGGTGAAGTTGCGGAAAAGTTGAAAGAAAATGCCATGTTTGAAGAAATCGGTGCCGTGAATCCAGGATTCATCAATATCCGAATTTCCGGCGTATTTTTGGCCGATTATCTCACGGAGATGGCTCAGGATGAGAAGCTGGGATGCGAGATGGCAGAGAAGCCGGAAACCATCATCATCGATTATGGAGGTCCCAATGTGGCCAAACCTCTGCATGTGGGGCATCTGCGTTCCGCCATCATCGGAGAGAGTATTAAGCGACTGCTGCGCTTCATGGGAAATCGGGTCATTGGCGATGTTCATCTGGGAGACTGGGGACTTCAGATGGGGCTGATCATTGAGGAGCTGAAGGTGAGGCAGCCGCAGTTGTGCTATTTTGACGAGACCTACACAGGAGAATATCCAGAGGAGGCGCCATTTACCATCAGTGAACTGGAGGAAATCTATCCCTGCGCCAGTGCCAAGTCCAAGATAGATCCGGAGTTTGCCCAAAAAGCTCACGATGCTACGGTGAAACTGCAGCAGGGAAATCGCGGATACCGGGCCATCTGGCAGCATATTATGAATATTTCTGTGGCGGATCTGAAGAAAAATTATGAAAAGCTCCATGTGGAGTTTGAACTTTGGAAGAAAGAAAGCGATGCTCAGCCTTATATTCCTGATATGGTACAAATGCTCAAGGATAAGGGGCTGGCTTATGTCAGCGAGGGCGCTTTGGTGGTGGATGTAAAGGAAGAGACAGATAAGAAGGAAATCCCTCCCTGCCTGATCACCAAATCCGATGGAGCCAGCCTGTACCAGACCACAGATTTGGCCACCATTGTGGAGCGGCAGAAATTATTTGAACCGGATCGGATCATTTACGTGGTGGACAAGCGGCAGGAGATGCACTTTACTCAAGTGTTCCGGGTGGCGAAGAAAGCCGGAATTGTGCCGGAACAGACAAAGCTGCAGTTTTTGGGGTTCGGCACCATGAATGGAAAGGACGGAAAGCCCTTTAAGACCAGGGAGGGCGGTGTCATGCGTCTGGAACGTCTCATCGGTGAAATCAACGATGCAGTGTACGAGAAGATGAAAGAAAACCGCACAGGCAGCGAGGAGGAGACCCAAAAGATTGCCGAGACAGTGGGTATGGCCGCCATCAAATACGGGGATCTCTCCAATCAGGCCTCCAAGGATTATGTGTTTGATGTGGAGCGTTTCTGCTCTTTTGAGGGGAATACAGGACCCTATATTCTGTATATGATTGTCCGCATCAAGTCCATTTTGAAAAAATATGCCGAAAATGCAGGTGTAGATCCAGAGAAGTTATCCAGCTTTGTCATGGAAGCGCCAATGGGTGATGTGCCTGCTGGAAAGAGCCAGAAAGAGCTGATGCTGGTTCTTTCCCGCTTCCATGATATGATGGATCAGGCCTGTGAGGAGCTGGCTCCCCACAAGGTATGCGGCTATATTTACAATGTGGCCGATGTATTCAGCCGTTTTTATCATGAGACCAATATTTTGGCGGAGACAGACCAGAAGAAGCAGAAAGGGTATATTGCTCTGATCGTTCTGGCGAAGCGGGTTTTGGAGACCTGTATTGATCTGCTGGGATTTGAGGCGCCGGATCGCATGTGACGGTGCAGGAGGGTGAATGGAATGCTGTTTACAAATGTGGAGATTCAGCAAAACGCCGCCAATTTTCTGGAGTTTCAGAGGGGGCGGATGCTGGCCGACCAGGGATCTGTCACAGAACTGAAACGTGAGGGATTCTGGAAGGGAGAGACCACCCTGAGAGGTTGGGTGACGGAAGCAGGGGTGGATTACCGGATTTCCATCGCCACAAAAGAAGGGCGGCTGAGCGATTACTTCTGTACATGCAGCCGTTTTCATAAAGAACAGGGATTATGCCGCCATTTGGCGGCTTCCCTTATATATTACAGAAAAAAATACCAGTCTGCAGAGGCGGGAACCGTAAGCACCTCCCGCAGCGGCCGCCGCATGATTGAGCGGTATCGGGAAAAGAGTATGGTTTTCTCTCAAGATACGACAGAAAAGGTGGCCATGGAACCTATTCTGACACTGCAAAACGGGAAGGCAGAGCTGGAGTTTCGCCTGGGTGTCAGCAGAATGTATATTTTGAAAGATTTGGGGGATTTCTGTGAGAAGATGAAAACCGGTCAGGAAGGGACATATGGAAAGAATTTCCATTTTCTTCACAGCATGGAAGCGTTTGATCCAGTATCAGCAAAAGTCGTGGATTTTATCATGAAATATATGGAGCAATGCGCATATTTTCGAAACTTGGGAACTGCCTCGTTGTTTCCTTCAGGCAAGATTCGCGCCATTCCTCTGACCGGGGCCGCTGCCGATGATTGGTTTACCGCCATGAGGGGGAGTACACTGTCGGTCTACTGGGAACAGCAGCTCAAGGTCATGGCGGTACGGGAAGAGGATCCCTGTGTGACGGCAGTAATTGTCCGGAAGGAACCGGACGGGTATGGGCTGTCGGTACAGGGAACATGGAGGTTTCTATATGGACTTGACAGAATATATGCTTGTGACGGGGAGCATTTCTATATTTGCGGGGAAGCGTTCAGCAGAGATACCAGAGATTTTTTTATGGCCATGACGGGAGAATTTTTGCTGGATGGGAGAGAAATCCTTTTTCAGGAAAGGGATTTTTGCACATTTTGCGCAAGGGTTCTGCCGTTTCTGAAGGAAAGACTCCAGTTTGAGGGGCGTGATGTGGATCTGGACAGTCTAAAGCCCCAGCGTTTGACCACGACGTTTTGGGTGGACAGTCCAGACAGAGAGAATATTGTCTGCCGCTTTCAACAAGCCTACGGAGAGTTTACGTTTCTTCCCCTGGATGCCCCGGTGTTTCCCGAGACAGTGCGCAGAGATATCATGGAAGAAATGCGCGTCCATGCTGTTGTTCGGGAATATTTTTCCCAGAAAGACGCTGACGGCAACCTGGTCATATACGGGAATGAGGAGAAGGTATATCGCTTGCTTTCCCAGGGCCTGGGGAAACTGGGCGCCTTGGGGGAGGTGTATCTTTCGGAGACGGTGAAGCATATGGGGATTCGTTCCGCGCCGACGGTGTCAGTGGGAGTATCTTTAAAAAGCGGCCTACTGGAGCTGAAAGTGGAGTGCGATGACATGTCGGGCGAGGAATTGGCTGCTATTTTGAAAAGTTATCGAGCCAGAAAAAAATGGCACCGCCTGAAGGATGGGAGTTTTCTGCCGTTGGATGCTCCCGGTATCAGGCAGGTGGAGGAGTTGGCAGAGGGGCTTTGTCTGACGGAAACGCAATTGAGAGACGGAAGCGCTTTGCTGCCTTGTTATCGAGCTGCATATATTGATGCCGTTTTTCGGGAAGACTCCTCAGCGTCCAAGAACCCAGGGATTCAATTGAAACGCAGCGCTTATTTTGAACAGCTGTCCAAGCGGATGGACCGCAGAAATGCAGAGAAAATCAATGTCCCGGTTTCTTTGGAGGGAATCATGCGAGAGTACCAAAAGGAGGGATTTCAGTGGCTGCAAACCCTGCGCCAATACGGATTCGGTGGAATTTTGGCTGATGAAATGGGACTGGGCAAGACGCTGGAGACCATCGCATTCCTGCTATCAGAAAAAGAACATGCCAAGCCTGGTGAGAGCCGCTGCCCCGCCCTCATCGTCTGCCCGGCGTCTCTTGTCTATAACTGGGAGAATGAATGCCGAACCTTTGCTCCCAGCCTGGCAGTTCTGCCCATTGTGGGCAGCGCCCAGGAGAGGAAAAGCCGTCTGGCAAAAGGCGCGGCCTATGATGTGCTGATTACTTCCTATGACCTTTTGCGCAGGGACAGAAGTGAGTATGCGTCCATGGCTTTTTCCGTTCAGGTGATTGATGAGGCCCAGTATATCAAAAATCAGGACACCCAAAATGCCAGGGCGGTGAAATCCATACGGGCTCCGTTCAAGCTGGCCCTTACGGGAACTCCAGTGGAAAACCGCCTCAGCGAGCTATGGAGTATTTTTGATTTTCTCATGCCCGGTTTTTTGTACAGCCATGCCAGATTCAAATCGGATTTTGAGATTCCCATCATGAAGCGGGAGGATGAAAACGCGCTGAAACGCCTGCATAAAATGACGGGGGCATTCATCATGCGGCGTTTAAAGCAGGATGTACTCTCTGATCTGCCGGAGAAATTGGAACAGGTGGTTTATTCCAGACTGGAGGGAACACAGAACTATCTGTATCAGGCGGCTGTTTTGGAGCTGAAGGAGAGGCTTGGGCAGGAGACAGAGGAAAGCTTTGGCGCAGGTAAGATTTCCATTTTGGCACAGCTGACCAGGCTGCGCCAGATCTGCTGTGATCCGGCGTTGTGCTTTGAAAATTATGATGGGGAATCAGCCAAACTGGACGCCTGTATGGAATTGGTATTTCGGGCGGTACAGTCCGGTCATAAGCTTTTACTGTTTTCCCAGTTTACTTCCATGCTGGAAAGAATTGAGCTTCGCTTAAAGAAAGAAGAAATTCGTTATCATAAACTGACAGGAGCCACACCAAGGGAACAAAGGCAGGAGATGATACAGTCTTTTCAGACAGATCAGGTATTGGTTTTTTTGATTTCCCTGAAAGCAGGGGGGACCGGTTTGAATCTCACTGCTGCCGATGTGGTGATTCACTACGATCCTTGGTGGAATGTGGCGGTTCAGAATCAGGCCACTGACCGTGCCCATCGGATCGGGCAAAAAAAAGCGGTGACGGTTTACCGCCTGATTGCAAAAGACACCATTGAAGAAAAAATTTTGAAACTGCAGGAGTCCAAAAAGCATCTGGTAAAGCAAGTGCTTTGTGCAAAGGGCACTTCCCTGGCCTCTCTGAGCCGCCGGGAACTCATGGAGCTTTTATGAGCTTTCGGCGATGTGTGTCTTATAAACAGCCGCGGTTTGCAGGCTCTGCGTTTTCACAAGGAAAATACCCGGATACGGCTTGACAAGAAAAAAAAAGAGGCTTATCATGAGAGATATTAAATTCATGCAGCAGCACAAGCCGCTTTGATGTGGTTATCTCTGTGCGAAAAAAAGTGAAAGGAATCACGAAAGATGGAGAAAAGGAAAAAAAAGAGAAAAGTCCGCTGGTGGCTGATTATTTTAATTATTATCCTGCTGATGATTTTGGCAGTGGTGGCCGCGGCATATCTGATTGTGAAGAATTACCATGACCGATCCAATTACGTGAAGGATGAGGACTATACCATTGTGGAAACCATTCCCACCCAGGAGGGGGAGACGCCGGAAGAGACGTTGGATCCGGAGGTGGCTTCCAGTCTGGAGGCGCAGATTGAAAGTGAAGTGGGCTCCATCGACACGGCGGTATCGGATGAGGTGTACAATGTTCTGCTGATCGGTTCCGACCGGCGCGATGCCAGCTGGTATGGAAATTCTGACTCTATGATATTGGCTTCTGTCAATGAGCGGACGAAAACCATTCACCTGACCTCATTTATGCGCGATCTCTATGCCGTAATTCCGGGGTTTGGCGCGCAAAAACTGAATGCCGCTTATGCCCATGGAGGCGGCCCGCTGCTGGTGCAGACCATTGAGGAAAATTTTAAAATCGATATCAACAACTGGGCGGGTGTGGATTTCAATTCCATGGCTTCCATCATTGATATGGTGGGCGGTATTGATATTGATATTTACCAGGAAGAAGCAGACTTTTTAAACAGCGGTTTGGGCACATCGTTTGCCGCGGGAAATGTCCACATGAACGGGGAGCAGGCAGTGGCCTATGCCCGCATTCGGTATGTGGGCCGGTATGATTATGAGCGGACGGAACGGCAGCGCCGAGTGCTGGAGCAGATTTTCCTCAAGGCCAAGAGTATGTCTCTGTCGGAACTGAATAATTTTGCCAATAGCGTTCTTCCTTTGATTACGCATAATGTATCAGAGACAGAGGTGCTGGCGAAGCTTTTGAAACTGCCCCAATGGATCCAGTATGATCTGGTAATGGACCGCGTTCCATATGATGATTTGTACAGTAATTTGGGAGAACAGCTGGTTCCGGATTACCCTGCCACCATTGAAAGGCTTCATTCCAATATATACGGCTAATACCATTTATCCATTCATTGCGGGAGAACTCTCCCCGTTGGGATCCATGTTAAAAACATGGGCCTGAACGGGGAGAGTTTTTTTGAAAAAAATTTGCTATGTGATACACACACTGTGAAGGGATGGCGCTGTGGAAAAGAAAAATAGTACCGAAAATCAGTTGGAAATGTACATTGACTTTGTTCGTGTTTTTTCAGTATACTTTATTTAACAGGCTAATCTTTAACTAGCTAATCATTGGGCAGTTAAGGAAATTTACGGCAGTTGGGAAAGAGGAGAATAATGGAGTTGGTAAGAATTGCGGAATGTGGAGAATCTACCCTTTGGGGAATGAATGGCGGGCAGCCGGAAAGTCCGGACGAAAGACACCTTGTCTATGCCAGAAAGAAGGATCTGACCAATGCTGTTTCCGGTGACACAGAAATATGGATCTGTGACAGAGATGGGAAAAATCACCGCAGGATATTCACTGTCCAGTGCGGCAACCATAACGGACCATCAGCGACATTTGTGGATAATAAAAGAATTGTTTTTCGGGATATAATCCAGGGATTCAGTGCATTTCGAATCTACAATATTGAAACAGACCAGGTGGAATTTGGTCCGGTTTTTTGTAAAGAAAGTCACTGCAGCGAAAAGGGAATCTATCCTTTTTCCATTTCCGAAGAATTTCTAGGGAAAAATCCCCAGATTCCCAATATGGATTCCTGCGGAATTTATCTGCTGGATCTTGGTACCTATCAGGTGACTCGGGCTGTGGATTCCGCAAAGATCCTTGATATGGTGGGAGAGGCGGGATATACGCCCACACCATATACCACATCCATGAGTCATGTGCAGCTGAATCCTTCGGCCACTGCTGTGATGATGCGTTTAAGTGTAAAAGAATGTCCCACATTCGGAGCCCTGGGCTGTGTGGAACTGAATACGGGAAAGACACATTTTATTCCCGATAAGCCGGTGCATCAGCTGTGGTACGACGATACCACTTATATGGCAACGAGACAGTATTTTGACGGAAAACGAATTGAGATGGAAACCAGCAGAATTCAGCGTTTCTCCATGGATGGAGAGACCCTGGAGACCTTGGGCGGCGTGGGAAATCACATTGACGGATCCAAAAATCGGCAATGGTTTGTGGGGGATAGGGCGTATCCCGGTTATCCTGCTGATGTGCTTCTTTACAAGAGGGGAGAAATCGTTCCCACGGCTGTTTTGGGGTCATCCGATGAACAGTACACCATTTGGGATTTGAAGGTTCACCCCAATCCCACCTTTTCCAGAAATGGGAAGAGAGTGTATTTCAATCACCCCATCAGCCGTACAAAGACAGAAGCTGTTTACGCCGATGTTTCTCAATGGGTGAGTAAAGCGGAACATTGAGCGGGAGGTGTGCCATGGACAGTTATCAGGCTTTCAGGCGGCTGGTGGACACTTGCCGTCTCCATAAACGGGTGGTGGAAAGAGAGGTCAGCAGGACAGGGCTGCATAGCAGTCAGCATCATCTTTTAATGTATTTGGCCAGCCATCAAATTACCCAGCAGAAGGAGCTGGCCGCCCATCTGAATGTATCGCCTGCCGCCATTGCAGTGAGTTTGAAAAAATTGGAGTCAGAAGGCTATATTACAAAAGAAATGGCCAGGGAAGATAATCGGTTTAATACCGTTGCCATAACACAGAAAGGACGGGAAATGGTAAAAAAAAGCCGACAGGCCGCGGCGTTCATAGACGAGGCCGCATTTGAGGGCTTTTCTGAAGAAGAAGTGCAAGTGCTGGTTTCCCTGACGGAGAGAATTTACGCGAATCTCAAAAAAATACCGGAGGGATTTGGCCTGGAAAAAGCGCCTTCTCCGGAGGAAGAACGGGGTGAAACATGAAGCGATACGGTAAATATGTGAAACCATATATAAGATATTTTGTGCTGGGTCCCATCTGTATGATTGTGGAGGTGTTGGGGGAAATATTGCTGCCGTTTCTGATGTCGCTGATTATTAATCAGGGGATAGCGCAGCATAATATGGCAAAGATTGCCGGCTTGGGCGGCGCCATGATCGCAATGGCGCTGGTCATGGCGCTGGGAGGCATTGGCGGCGCATATTTTGCTTCCCATGCTGCCATCTCTTTTGGGGCGGATTTACGTTTGGATTTGTTTCAGAAAGTCCAAAAGTTTTCCTTTCAGAATATTGACGCATTCAGCACAGGTTCCCTGGTTACGCGCCTTACGAATGACATTACGCAGGTGCAGAATATTATTATGATGATTCTGCGGACGTGCCTGCGGGCGCCTGGAATGCTGCTGGGGGCTCTGATTATGGCGTTTATGATGAATGCAGGTCTGGCAGTGATTATTCTGATCGTGATTCCTTTGTTGGGATTGGCCATTTTTTTTCTCATGCGGGTAGCATTTCCGCGATTTGAAATTATGCAGAGGAAATTGGACCGTCTCAATTCTGGGATTCAGGAAACTCTTGTCAATGTCCGAGTTATCAAATCGTTTGTCAGAGGGGAATACGAGGAGGAAAAGTTCAGAAAACTCAATGAAGATTTGTGCAGCAGCAGTATTTACGCGGTGAAGATTGCCATTTGCTCCATGCCTGTGATGATGCTGGCCATGAATATCACGACTATGGCGGTGGTATGGTTTGGGGGCAACATGATCATAGCAGGTTCCATGCCGGTTGGAGATTTGACGGCATTTACTACATACATTGTCCAGATTCTCATGTCTCTGATGATGCTGGCCATGGTGTTTTTAAATAGTTCCAGGGCCTTGGCATCCATTAAGCGCATCAATGAAGTGTTGGATACAGTTATTGATCTGACAGATGAGAAGGCGAAAGAAAAGGGGGCTGTGGTGGAAAGGGGAGCTGTGGAATTTTCCCATGTGGATTTTCGCTATTATAAGGACTCGCCGGAGTGGGTACTTCAGGATATCAGTCTGAAAATATTGCCTGGTCAGACCGTGGGTATCATCGGTCCCACAGGCTGCGGGAAAACTTCTCTCGTTTCTCTGATACCAAGGCTTTACGATTTCGACCATGGAGCGGTTCTGGTGGATGGAATCGATGTGAGGGAGTACTCCCTTCGTCATCTGCGGGACGGCGTGGGCATGGTACTTCAGAAAAATGTATTGTTTTCCGGTGACATAATGGAAAATCTGCGATGGGGGGATCCCAATGCCACGGATGAGCAGGTGCGGGAGGCGGCAGGACATGCCCAAGCGGATGCTTTTGTGCGGTCTTTTCCAGATGGATACGGTACTGAATTGGGGCAAGGCGGTTCCAATGTATCGGGAGGTCAAAAACAGAGACTTTGTATTGCCAGGGCGCTCTTGAAAAAGCCCAGAATTTTGATTTTGGATGACAGTACCAGCGCTGTGGATACCGCCACAGAAGCCAAGATTCGGGAAGCGTTTCAGACGACTCTGTGTCAAACCACAAAGATCATTATCGCTCAGAGGATCAGTTCGGTGATGGAGGCAGATCAGATTTTTGTCATGGAGGCCGGAAGGATTGTGGGGAGGGGAACCCATGAAGAGCTGATGAAGACATGCAGAGAATACCGGGAAATTTATGACTCTCAAATGAACCAGGAGGTGACTGCCTGATGCCAGGACCAATGAATGGCCCACGCGGTGCGGTGCGACGCGGGGGAAAACCAAAAGATGTAAAGGGAACGATTATCCGTCTTCTTCGCTATCTCCAAGGGGATAAAGCACTGCTGGCAGTGGTTTTCTTATGCGTGATTCTGAATACTGGGGCTTCGCTGGCAGGGTCGTATATGCTCAGGCCCATTATCAATACCTATATTGCGCCGACAGATGGCCCGGGGGATCCGGCCGGATTGGCCATGGCTTTGGTGGCTATGGGCGCGGTTTATCTGGTTGGAGTGTTGGCCTCATATGTCCAGGCGCGGATTATGATTCAGGTATCCCAGAAGGCACTCATGAGCCTGCGGGACGATTTGTTTTGCAAAATGCAGAAAATGCCGGTGCGCTTTTTTGATACGAACAGCAACGGCGACCTCATGAGCCGCTATACCAATGATTTGGACGCCGTGGGAGAAATGCTGAATAATACGCTGGTGCAGCTATTTGCCGGAATTATCCAGATTATCGGTACAGTCAGCCTGATGCTTTATACCAATATATGGCTGACGCTGATTACGGTGGTATTGACGCCGCTGATGATTCGGGCCGGGGGATTTGTGGCTTCCAGAAGCCGCAAGTATTACCACGCGCAGCAGGAGGCCATTGGAAAACTCAATGGGTATGTGGAGGAGATCGTTTCGGGACAGAAGGTGGTAAAAGTGTTCAACCATGAGGACGCCGCCGTGGATGAATTCAGGACACTGAATACCGATTTGAGAGAAAAACAGATACGGGCTCAGTTTTTCGGAGGCATCATGGGACCAGTCATGGGAAATCTAAGCCAGGTCAATTATTCGCTGACAGCGGCCATCGGCGGCATTTTCTGCGTGATCCGTGGATTCGATGTGGGCGGCCTGACAATTTTCGTCAATTATTCCAGACAGTTTTCCCGCCCCATTAATGAGATTTCCATGCAGGTCAATACCATCTTTTCTGCACTGGCAGGAGCAGAGCGGGTATTTGCTGTCATGGATCAGGATGAGGAGCCGGATTATGGATCCCTTCCTGGAAAGCAAGAGCTGGTGCCGTTTTGGAAGCATGTGCAGGGGGAAGTGGCGCTGCATCATGTGACATTTGGATACCATCCCAACAAGTTGGTGTTAAAAGATATTTGTCTCTACGCCAAAAAAGGGCAAAAGATTGCTTTTGTGGGTTCCACTGGAGCCGGTAAAACGACCATTACGAATCTGATCAATCGCTTTTACGAGATACTGGACGGCGCAATCACCATTGACGGTATTGATATTAGGAATATTCAAAAGGATGAGCTGCGCAGACATATTGCATTGGTACTCCAGGATACCCATCTTTTCACTGGTACAGTGAGGGAAAATATCCGCTACGGCAGGCTGGATGCCACCGATGAGGAGGTGGTTTTAGCCGCCAAGACGGCAGACGCCGACTATTTCATCCGCCGCCTTTCTCATGGATACGACACGGTTCTGGAGGGAGATGGCTCCAATTTGAGTCAGGGGCAGCGGCAGCTGTTGAACATTGCCAGGGCAGCCTTATCCAAGGCGCCGATTTTGATTTTGGATGAGGCCACCAGTTCGGTGGATACCCGAACAGAACTCCAGATACAAAAAGGAATGGACGCGCTGATGCAGGACAGAACCACGTTTGTGATTGCCCACCGTCTTTCTACGGTGAGAAATGCCGACGCCATCATGGTGCTGGAACACGGTGAGATCATAGAGAGGGGAACACATCATCAGCTTTTGGAGAAAAAGGGACGGTACTATCAGCTGTATACAGGCCTTTGTGAATTGGAATAGAGTCCTGAGACGGCAGAAGAGAAAGGAGAGTTTCCAAGAGAATGAGCTGTATATTTCGATACATAAAGCCATATTTGAGGCGGATGACAGTTGGACTGGTCATCAAAGTTTTGGCTACCATAGCGGAACTGCTGATCCCGTGGGCTTTGGCCTATATGGTGGATGAGATTATTCCTTTAAAGAGTGTAAAAATGATCCTGCTGTGGGGCTGCGTCATGTTTCTCTTTGCCTTTTTGGCATGGATCGGCAACATTGGAGCAAATCGAATGGCGTCCAAAGTGGCGAGAAATACCACAGAACGTCTGCGTCTGGATCTTTATACGAAAATTTCTTATCTTTCCAGCCGACAGGCAGAGGCCTTTACCATGCCTTCCCTGATTTCCAGGGCCACTACGGATACGTATAATATTCATCAGATGGTGGGGATGATGCAGAGACTGGGGGTACGAGCTCCCATCATGATGCTGGGAGGCATTGGCATCACCATGACATTGGATGTCCAGCTGACTCTGATTATGGTTTGTATGCTGCCGTTTATGGGGATTTTTGTCTATAAAATTTCCAGAAAAGGAATTCCGCTGTATACGTATGTTCAGGAGGCCATTGACCGTTTTGTGCGTCAGCTGCGGGAAGATATCACCGGTGTCCGGGTCATCAAAGCGCTGTCAAAGGTGGAGTATGAAACACAGAAATTTGACCAGATTAATGAGGAAGTGGTGAATCGAGACCGCCACGCAGGCATGATTATGAATATATTGAACCCGGTTATGAACTTTTTGCTGAATGTGGGTATGGTTCTGGTGATTTTGCTGGGTGCATGGAGAGTGAATCAGGGCCTGACGCAGCCGGGAACCATCATTGCATTTATGTCATATGTGACGTTGATTCTCAATGCCATGCTGTTCATGTCCCGTCTATTTGTGATGACATCAAAGGCTACCGCATCGGGAAAGAGAATCGAAGCGGTTCTGGATACCCCCCAGGATTTGCTGCTGGAGGAACATGCCCCTTTGGATACAGAAGATCACATTGTATTCGATCATGTGACATACAGCTATGAGGGAGCGGCTCCCAATGTGAAAGATATCACATTTTCACTGAAAAAAGGAGAAACCTTGGGCATCATTGGAGCCACAGGATCAGGAAAAACAACACTGATCAATCTTTTGATGCGTTTTTATGATGTGGGAAAGGGCGCCATTTATATCAATGGAATCGATGTGCGTTCTTATGAGACCAGAAAATTGAGAACCATGTTTGGCGTGGCTTTTCAAAATGATGTTATTTTCAATGACACGATTTATGAAAATATCCGTTTCGGAAGGTCCATCAGCAGAGAAGAGGCTTTGGAAGCGGCGGAATACGCCCAGGCGCTGCCATTTATCAAGGAAAAAGGGTTGGATTCTGTACTGGCCATCCGAGGCGCCAACTTAAGCGGGGGACAGAAACAGCGCCTTCTCATCGCCCGTGCCCTGGCGGGAAAGCCAGATATATTGATTTTGGATGACTCTTCCAGTGCCCTGGATTATAAGACGGATGCCAGGCTGCGTCAGGAAATCAATGGTCACTTTTCTGATACTACCACCATTATTATTGCTCAGCGAATCAGTTCCATCATGGGAGCCGACAAAATAATCGTTATGGAGGAGGGCGAGATGATCGGGTATGGAACCCACCAGGAACTGATCCAATCATGTCCCATTTATCAGGAAATCAGCCAGTCACAGATGGGAGGCGAAGAAAAAAATGAGTAGCCCAAGAAAACCGGATATTGCCGGGATTGTACAAAAAGAACGGGAGCGCGAGGCAAGGCGCGCGCCAAAAAACAAAAAGCATATAATTTTGAGATTGCTGCGGTATTTAATGCGCTATAAATGGTATGTATTTTTCGCCCTTTTGCTGAGTGTGGGTTCCAATTTATTTGCATTGATTGGTCCCTTGCTTTCCGGATATGCCATTGACGCCATTGAATTGGGAGTGGGGAGAGTGGATTTCCAGGAGGTTCTCCGGTACTGTATACTAATGATCATATTTTATGCGCTTTCCTCTGCCATGTCCTATGGACTGGCTGTGCTGATGCTGCAGATCACCAGAAAGGTGGTCTATTCCATGCGCCAGGATTTGTTTAACCGTCTCATGAGTCTGCCAGTGGGATATTTTGATACGAATCCCAGCGGCGATATCATCAGCCGTTTTTCCTACGACGTGGACACCATCAATACCAGTTTGTCTTCCGATTTGATTACTCTGTTTTCCAGTGCCATCACAGTGATTGTTTCGCTGGTGATGATGATTATCATTTCGCCGAAGCTGGTGCTGATTTTTGTGGTGACGGTTCCCATGACCATTGTCTTTACAAAGAAGCTGACATCTTTTACCAGGCCTTTGTTCCGCGCCCGCTCCAGAAAATTGGGAGAACTCAATGGGTTCATTGAGGAAATGATGACGGGACAAAAAACACTGAAAGCATATCATCAGCAGCCCAATACCATAGAAAAGTTCAAGGGAAGAAATACGGATGCAGTGGATGCGTATTATCAGGCGGACTATATGGGCAGCATGGTGGGACCTTCTGTCAATCTGATCAATAACATTTCCCTGTCCTTGGTAACCATATTCGGGGCTATTCTTTATCTGGGGGGAAGTATGTCGCTGGGAGATATCTCTTCTTTTGTGCTGTATTCCAGAAAGTTTTCCGGTCCCATCAATGAGTCGGCCAATATCATGAGCGAACTGCAGTCGGCTTTGGCGGCGGCAGAGAGAGTGTTCCGTCTGATGGATGAAGAACCGGAACCGGCAGACGCTCCCGATGCAGCTGTGCTGGGGGAAGTGCGGGGAGATGTGGAGCTGAGGCATGTCTGCTTTGGCTATACGGCAGAGCAGGAAATTATTCATGATTTGAGTTTAAAAGCTCCCAAGGGGAAAATGGTGGCCATCGTGGGGCCTACTGGGGCTGGAAAAACAACGCTGATTAATTTGCTGATGCGTTTTTACGATGTGGATGCGGGAGAAATTACCGTGGATGACCAAGCCATCACAGGACTTACCAGAGGAAGTCTTAGAAAGGCATATGCCATGGTTTTGCAGGATACTTGGCTGTTTCATGGCAGCATTTATGAAAACATTTCCTATGGAAGTGATACAGCAACCATGGAAGATGTGCGCCGGGTGGCCAAGGCAGCCCATATCCATAACTATATCATGACGCTTCCCGAACAGTACGATACTATTTTGAGTGATGACGGAACCAATATCTCCAAGGGACAAAAACAGCTGATTACCATTGCCAGGGCCATGCTGCTGGACGCTCACATGCTGATTTTGGATGAGGCTACTTCCAATGTGGATACCCGTACTGAGATTCAAATTCAGGAAGCCATGCTAAAGCTGATGGAGGGAAAGACTTGTTTTGTTATTGCCCACCGTCTGTCAACCATACGCAATGCAGATCAAATTTTGGTGGTGCGAGACGGAGAAATCGTGGAGATCGGAAATCACAGGGAACTGATGCAGCGGAAAGGCTTTTACAGTCAGCTGTATTATTCTCAGTTTCAGTGATGGGAGGAAAGTTAGGAGAGAAATCATGGGGAGAATTGATCTACATGTCCATTCTACCCACTCAGACGGCACATTTCGGCCGTCTGAGCTGGTGGATCTGGCATATGAAGCAGGGATAAGCGCGTTTGCTCTGACAGATCACGATACGGTTTCCGGCGTGGATGAAGCACTGGAAGCGGCCAAAAGACTGGCAAAAGACCGGGCGAATCCTGTGCGTGTAATACCTGGCATCGAGGTATCCGCCGTATATGGAGGTCAGGAAATTCACATATTGGGACTCAATGTGGATCACAAAAATGCTGGTTTTTTGGAGACGCTTAAGGGATACGAGATGGCCAGGGATGAGAGAAATGAAAAAATGGCCGTTTTGCTGGCGGCTCAGGGATTTGACATTTCCATGGAAAAAATGCGGGAGGCGTTTCCTGAGTCTGTGCTGACCAGGGCGCATTTTGCCCGCTATCTAAAGGATCACTCCTGGGTGGCTTCTATGGCAGAGGCATTTGATCGATACCTGGGTGTGGGGTGCCCCTGTTATCTTCCCAAACGGGAGATAACGCCCAAGGAAGCCATCTGGTGTATTCGCCTGGCAGGCGGCCATCCGGTATTGGCGCATCCGCCCCAGTATAAGTTGGAAAAAGAGGAGCTGGAAGCGCTTGTCCGCTCTCTAAAGGCGTGGGGACTGGAAGGCATTGAGGCGATTTATTCCACATATTCACAGGGACAGGAACGATCCATGCGGGATTTGGCCAAAAAGTTTCATTTGTTTATCACAGGAGGGTCGGACTTTCACGGAAGCAATAAGCCCAGCATTCATCTGGGAACTGGGTTGGGAACCCTTTTCGTCCCGTGGGAGCTTTTGAATAATATCCAATCTATGGTATTGACTTAATCACAAAAACGAATTATAATCGGTGTAGGATTTGTGGGATGACTGTGTAACTATGTGAATCCATTAAATGTAGAATAGGTGTGCCTGCCAATGAATAGCAATCGATGTTTTGACAGAGAAATTGGAGGTTGAGCACCTATTTCTTTGGCCTTTTGTAAGGTTTTACACAGAGTAGAAGAATGGAAGGTACAGAAATGTGGTATGCTGTTCAGGTGCAAAGCGGTCGCGAAGAGCGAATCCGGGAGCTGTGTCAAAAACTGATTTCACCGGCGGTTCTGTTGGAATGCTTTATTCCTCATTACCAGAGAAAGCGGAAATACAGAGGAGAGTGGCACACAGAGGAAAGGCCTTTATTCCCTGGATACATTTTCATTGTCAGCGATAACGCCGATGAGCTGTTTTTTTCTCTCAAGAAAATCCCATATCTGACCAAGCTTCTGGGAGATAAGGAACATGCCATTGCTCTATATGAGGAGGAGGTAGCGTTTCTCACTTCCATGGCGGGGAAAGAACGGTGTATACACATGTCTTACGGATATATTGTCGGGGATCAGGTTATCATAACGGAGGGGGCTATGATGAACTTTCATGGAAAAATCAAACATATTAACCGGCATAAACGGGAAGCAGTCATTGAAGCTGAATTTTTTGGAGGGCAGCTGACGGAAATCAAAGTCGGCCTGGAAATTGTGAGAAAATACGATAAAGATGAGGATGTACAGTTATGAAAAGTGAGGAGCGGAATAATGGTGTGTTCAAAGAGGATCGTTCCTGGATTAGCCGGGCACTGATTCTGATGATGGCGGATATCCTGATTGTCAATGCGGCCTTTTTCTTCGCGCTGTTGGTACGGTTTGATTTTCGCTATTCCATGATACCGGCAGAATATCTGAACCACTTTATCTGGTATGCGCCGTTTCACACAGTGTGCTGTGTGGTGGTTTTCTATATTTGCCATCTTTATCACAGCATATGGAAATTTGCCAGCATCAGTGAGCTGGGAAGGATCACGGCGGCGGTGGTGATTGTCAGCGCGGTTCAGATTGCAGGTACACTGCTTTGCAATAGACGAATGCCGATTTCCTATTATGTGGTGGGTATTATGCTGGAATACTGCATGCTGGTGGGCGTTCGCTTTTCTTATCGGTTTATGCGGTTTATTTACAGAAGAAATTCCCAGTACTTTTCTTCTGACAAGCTGACCAATACCATGATCATCGGCGCTGGGGAAGCTGGGAGAATGCTGGCCAGAGAGCTGATCAACAGCAATAAACTGAATAATAAAGTCTGCTGCTTCATCGATGATGATCCCAATAAGCTGGGACGACGGCTGGAGGGTATCCCCATTGTGGGTAATCGGGAAACGATTATGCACAATGTGGAGCGGTATAATATTCACAATATTATTCTGGCTATTCCCACGGCTTCCACGGAGCAAAAGCGCGACATTCTTCAGATCTGCAAAATGGCGGACTGTAAGCTTTTGATGGTGCCCGGTATGTATCAGATGGTTAAGGGGGAAGTCAGCGTCAGCCAGCTGCGCGAGGTGGAGATCGAAGATCTGCTGGGCAGGGATCAGATTCGGGTCAATCTGGATGAAATTCTTCATTATGTACAGGATAAAGTGGTAATGGTGACCGGAGGAGGAGGCAGTATCGGCAGCGAGTTGTGCCGCCAGATAGCCAGTCATCAGCCCAGGCGATTGATTATTTTTGATATTTATGAAAATAATGCCTACGACATAGAGCAGGAATTGAAACGCCACTACAAAGCGGATATTGATGCTGGGAAAATTGAGATCATCGCTCTCATCGGTTCTGTCCGCGATATCAGGCGAATCGATGACATTTTTGAACAATATCATCCGGATATCGTATACCATGCGGCGGCTCACAAACATGTGCCGCTGATGGAGGCCAGTCCCAATGAGGCCATAAAAAACAACGTGTTTGGCACCCTCAATACGGCGTTGGCCGCTGGGCGCAGCGGTGTAAGGCGTTTTGTGTTGATTTCCACGGACAAAGCAGTGAACCCAACCAATATCATGGGGGCATCCAAACGTATGTGTGAAATGATTGTACAGACTCTCAACAAGCATTTCGAAACCGAATTTGTGGCTGTCCGCTTTGGAAATGTGCTGGGAAGCAACGGCAGCGTTATTCCCCTGTTCAAGCGTCAGATTAAAGAGGGGGGACCAGTTACAGTGACTCATCCGGATATTATCCGCTACTTTATGACCATACCGGAGGCGGTATCTCTGGTGCTGCAGGCGGGGGCTTACGCCAAAGGCGGCGAGATTTTCATTTTGGATATGGGCGAGCCGGTGAAAATTGACGATTTGGCCCAAAATTTAATCCGTCTGTCGGGCTATACTCCCAATGTGGATATGATGATTCAATATACAGGGCTGCGTCCGGGAGAAAAACTGTATGAGGAACTCTTGATGGCGGAAGAGGGGATGCAGGATACAGAAAACAAAATGATTCATATTGGGAAACCCATTGAGATGGATGAGGAATCTTTCATGATGGCGTTGGCGGATTTAAAAGAGGCCTGTACTAAAAATGCTCCAGATATCAGGGAACGGGTGGCTGCCATTGTGCCCACATATAATTATCATAAATGACACGCTTTACTGACCATTGATGCGGCGGGAACCGGAATTTCTTTCGGTTCCCGCCGTGTTTTATGGGCAGGATCCTTGACCAGAGGAAAAATATCGTATACAATAGCAATCATCTGAGGCGGAAGAGAGGAGAATGTGGCATGGCAGAAGATGAAAGCAGACGGGAAATGTCTCAAAAATCTGTGCAACAGTTTACCGAAGAATTGTCTTGTTCGGCGCCGGTGCCCGGAGGGGGCGGCGCGGCGGCTTTGAGCGCGGCAATGGCGGCGGCTTTGGGCGGTATGGTGGCCAATCTGACCATCGGGAAAAAGGCATATGCGTCAGTGGACAAACAGGTCAGAGAAATGGAGAAGCGCCTTCAAGTTTTGCGGGAGGAGTTTTTGAAATTTATGGATCGGGACGCCCAGGCGTTTGCGCCTCTTTCCCGCGCATTTAAGCTGCCCAGACAGACAGAGGAAGAAAAGAGGCATAGGGTTCGGATCATGGAGGCCTGCCTGTATGAGGCAGCCGCAGTTCCCCTGGATATGATGGAAAAAATAGGAGACCTCTTGGATATTTTGGATGTTTTAGCTGACATTGGCTCCTCCATGACAATCAGCGATGTGGGAGTGGCAGTGCAGTGCGCAAGAAATGCCCTTACCAGCTCTTCCATGAATGTTTTTGTCAATACTGGTATGATGAAGGATAGACACGTTGCCGAAGAGATGGAGCGAAGGGCCAATGATTGGTTGGAGAAGGGCGGCGGAAAAGCTGATGTCATTTATGGCCGTGTGCTGGACGCCGTCCACAATGGATAAACAGACCATGGGAAAGGGGACAGATCAATGGAATGGATGAAGGGAGTGCCGGTGGCGGCGGCGATCACCGCCAGAGTGGCGGATACGATAAAAAAAACAGGAATGCGTCCTCCCCATCTGGCCATCGTGCGGGCGGGATGCCGTCCAGATGATATGGCATATGAGCGAGGAGCTTCCAAGCGGATGGAAAAGGCCGGAATTCGCTGCAGTGTCTGCGCCCTGGAGGAAACGGTTTCTCAGGAGGAATTTCTAAAAGTGTTTGATGCGCTCAATGGCGATGACGATGTGGATGGGATTCTGGTGCTGCGCCCCCTGCCGCCCCAGCTGGATGCTTCCGCCATTGAGGAACGTATTGATCCCAAGAAGGATGTGGATGGCATCAGTCCAGTCAATATGGCCCGCATTTATGCCGGAAGACGGGATGGATTTGCGCCGTGCACAGCGGAGGCGGTCATGGAAATTCTGCGGTTTTTTGATGTGGATCCAGCCGGAAAGAGGGCAGTGGTGGTGGGGAGAAGCCTGGTAATAGGCAAACCGCTATCCATGCTACTGCTCAGGGAACATGCCACTGTCACCACATGTCATACCTGGACGGCAGATTTGCCGACAGTTTGCCGGACGGGAGAGATACTTATAGCCGCTGCCGGGCAGGCGCGGCTGATTGATGAGAGGTATGTGGGGGACGGTGCAGTGGTGATTGATGTGGGAATTCATGTGGAAGAAGACGGCGGCATGTGCGGAGATGTGGATTTGGAGTCCATTTCCCATAAAGCATCTCTCGCCACGCCAGTGCCGGGCGGAGTGGGAGCGGTGACCACGTCCGTGCTGGCAAGTCATGTTTTGCGGGCTGCCATGGCAAGGCGTGGGATGTCGCCTGAAGATACACGAAGAGAAGAGTGAAGAGAAAAATGAATGGTTTTTTGCCGATCAATAAGCAGGAAATGCTGGAGCGCGGATGGGATCAGCCGGATTTTGTGTACATGATAGGGGATGCTTATGTGGATCATCCTTCCTTTGGCCCGGCCATCATCAGCCGTGTACTGGAATCCCGTGGATATCGGGTGGCAATGTTACCGCAGCCGGATTGGAGAGATGATGATGCGGTTCGGGAGTTTGGCCGTCCGCGGCTGGGATTTTTGGTCTCCGGCGGAAATATGGATTCCATGGTGAACCATTATTCTGTTTCCAAGAAGAGAAGAAAACAAGATGCATATACACCGGGGGGTGTCATGGGCAAGCGGCCGGATTATGCTGTGGTGGTTTATTGCAATTATATTCGCAGGGTCTATAAGGACGTTCCCATTATCATCGGAGGCATTGAGGCCAGTTTGCGCAGGCTGGCGCATTATGACTATTGGTCTGACGGTCTGAAGCGCTCTATTCTTTTGGATTCCCAGGCAGATTTGATTTCATACGGAATGGGAGAGCATTCCATTGTGGAGATCGCCGATGCTTTGGACAGCGGTTTGGATGTGCGGGATATTACGTTCATCGATGGTACGGTTTTTCGGACGAAAACGTTGGATTCTGTTTATGACGCAGTGATATTGCCGTCTTATGGGGAGCTTTTGCAGGATAAAAAGAATTATGCCCGCAGTTTTTACACACAATACCGCAATACGGATCCATTTTCCGGAAAGCGTTTGGTGGAACCGTATTCAGAGCATTTATATGTGGTGCAGAATCCGCCTTCCAAACCTTTGACACAAATGGAAATGGATGATGTTTATGCGCTGCCCTATATGCGCACGTATCATCCGATTTATGAAAAAGATGGCGGCGTGCCAGCCATATCGGAGATCAAATTTAGTCTCATCAGCAACAGGGGATGTTTTGGTGGATGCAGTTTCTGCGCGCTGACATTTCATCAGGGGAGAATTGTCCAGACCAGAAGCCATGACTCCATTGTACAGGAAGCTATACAGATGACAGAAGATCCCCAATTTAAAGGATATATTCATGATGTGGGAGGCCCTACGGCCAATTTCAGGCAGCCTGCCTGCCGGAAACAGCTGACCAAAGGTGCCTGTATTGATAGGCAATGTCTATTTCCCAGGCCATGCCGAAATCTGAAAGTGGATCACAGCGATTATCGAGCTCTGTTGAAAAAGCTGCGCCAATTGCCCAAGGTGAAGAAAGTATTTATCCGTTCCGGAATTCGTTTTGACTATGTAATGGCAGATCCCGACCGCTCATTTCTCAGGGAGCTGTGCCGATATCATGTCAGCGGACAGCTGAAAGTGGCGCCGGAACACATTTCTCAGGCAGTCCTTACTCGTATGGGAAAGCCGGAACATGGGGTTTATGAGGCATTTGTACAGGCATATCGGCGGGTGAATGAGCAGGAAGGAAAAGATCAGTATTTGGTTCCCTATCTAATGTCTTCGCATCCCGGCTCCACACTTAAGGAGGCGGTGGAGCTGGCAGAGTATCTTCGGGATTTGGGATATATGCCGGAACAAGTGCAGGATTTTTATCCGACTCCCTCCACCATTTCCACTTGTATGTATTATACAGGGTTGGATCCCAGAACCATGGAATCGGTTTACGTTCCTGTTAATCCTCATGAAAAGGCCATGCAGAGAGCGTTGATCCAGTATCGTGATCCTCGGCTTTATGATTTGGTAAAGGAAGCGCTGGAAAAGGCGGGAAGAACAGATTTAATTGGATACGGCCCCAAATGTCTGATTCGTCCGGAAAAAAGAAGCGCAGGAAAACGGGAGGATCGTTCCAAGGGGAAAATGGGAAAGAAGCCGGGGAAGCGGTGGGAAAACGGTGGGGGAAGAGGGAACAGGTCAAAACAGGAAACAGGAAAATATGGGCGGTCTGAGAATAGAGGCAGTGTTGCCAGCGGCCCATCACGGCAAAAGAAAGGAAGGAGAAGAAATGTATCAGTTTGAGCGGATGGAACAGTATGATCCCCAATTGGCTTTGGCCATGGAGTCAGAGCTTGCCAGACAGAGGAATCACATTGAATTGATTGCCTCAGAAAATTTTGTAAGCAAGGCAGTCATGGAGGCCATGGGAAGCCCGTTGACCAACAAATACGCCGAAGGATATCCGGGCAAGCGGTATTATGGCGGATGTGAATATGTGGATGTGGTGGAAGATCTGGCCAGAGAAAGGGCCAAGAAGTTGTTTGGATGCGAGTATGTTAATGTGCAGCCCCACTCCGGAGCCCAAGCCAATATGGCGGTATTTTTCGCTGTGATGAATCCAGGAGATACGTTTATGGGAATGAGTTTGGATATGGGAGGACATCTGACTCATGGCAGTCCGGTGAATATGTCTGGCAAATACTTTCGGGCGGTGCCCTATGGAATTACCGCGGACGGATTTTTGGATTATGATGAGATCCGTTCCATTGCGAAAAAATGCCGTCCCAAGATGATTGTGGCTGGGGCCAGTGCGTATCCCCGTGCCATTGATTTCAAAATATTTCGGGAGATCGCCGATGAGGTGGGCGCTGTGTTGATGGTGGACATGGCCCATATTGCCGGTTTGGTGGCCGCTGGACTCCACATGAGTCCCATTCCGTATGCTCATGTGACCACCACCACCACCCACAAGACACTTCGCGGTCCAAGGGGCGGTATGATTCTTTCCAGTGATGAAGTCAATAAAAAATACAATTTCAATAAGGCAATATTCCCCGGTATCCAGGGAGGTCCTCTGATGCATGTAATTGCTGGAAAGGCAGTCTGCTTCAAAGAGGCTCTGGATCCTTCCTTCAAGGAATATGCCAGACAGGTAATCCTCAATGCCAAAGCGCTGGCGGATGGCCTCATGGCCCGTGGATTCCAGCTGGTTTCCCAAGGGACAGACAACCACCTGATGCTGGTAAACTTATTGAATCAGCACATTACCGGAAAAGAGGCAGAGCATATTCTGGATGCGGCCAATATAACGTGCAATAAAAATACCATTCCCAACGATCCTGCTTCCCCCTTTGTGACCAGTGGAATTCGTCTGGGCACTCCGGCAGTGACCACCAGAGGCATGAAAGAGAAGGATATGGATACCATTGCTGAGGCCATTTCCCTGGTTGTCAGCGATGTGGAGAGGAATCAGGAGAAGGCCAAGGCGCTGGTGAAAGAGCTGACTGACCGATATCCTCTGTACTGATGTATAATAAAAGGGTTAAGTTATTCTAAATATTCCATGAAACCAATTGACTTCAGCAGCCCCATCAGGTAAATTTTAAATGGAAATATAAAAAAGAACCCGGATTCTGCCGAGTTGGCAGGGAGGAGGGAAGATATGCAGAGATCAACCAATAAAAAACCATTTATTTTTTACTACCTTATTGTATTGGCTGTGGTGATTGTACTGAATATTTTGGTGACTTCCATTTTTGGGACCAAGACGCAGGAAGTCTCCTACAGCGAATTTGTACAAATGATTGAAAATAATCAGGTGGCTGTTGTTGAAGTGCAGGAGGATCAAATTGCATTTGCGCTCAAGAGCGATACAGACAGCGGCAGGGCGGTATCCCAGGTATTCGTGACTGGAAAGATGGAGGATCCTGACCTGATGCAGAGACTGGAAGATCACGGAGTGGACTATACACGGGAAATTCCCACCAGACCTTCCTGGATTATGAGCCTTTTGAGCTTTTTTGGTCCCATGATTATTTTGGTCGTCTTGGGAACGTTTTTAATCAACCGCTTTTCCAAAAAGATCGGCAATGGCATGGGAAATGCCATGTCTTTTGGGAAAAGCAATGCCAAGGTTTATGTGAAAGCCACCGATGGAATTAAGTTTAAAGATGTGGCTGGAGAAGATGAGGCAAAGGAAGCGTTGACGGAG
>CAJFUP010000089.1 GCA_904420225.1 uncultured Lachnospiraceae bacterium | reverse complement strand
CCCTTCTCGATTCCGATGATATAACTGGTATGGGGCGTCGTCATATGAAACAGCTGGTTTCTTTCATCAAACAAAATCATGGAATATCCTCCTTTTTTCCGGATCGTTCCATCCATCCGAAAGCCGCCGTTCCAGTCGATATGGCGTTCTTTTGCGTCTCTGGTTTTACTATACGACGGCTTTGGACTTTGATCCATTGCACTTTTTTTACTTTCTATATGGATTTTTACTTATCTGTTTCCCCTAATACAGCTGCCGAAACGTCTACGGCCGCTCCACCTGCGCCAGGTCTATGAGACACACCTGCGCGTTCTGTCCATCCACCGGACGGTTGAAGAGGATCTTGTCCCCTTTTCGGTTAAAGGACGGATGCAGATGATGGCCTCCATTCATCGGTGTCCCGGTATTGGCCAGCAGTTTCATGGCTCCGGTCTCCCCATTGATCAGATACACCTGGTTGGGGCTTTCATTGCCCCAATAGCTGATCCGGTCCGCGCAGAACCATTTTTTGTCTCTGGACACGCCGGGATGCAGCAGCTGTTCCCCGTATGCCACCGGACGGAACTGATGGCCGTCTTTGCTTCCCATCATCACATGGTGGGGCAGCTTCATAAAGATCATATTTTCTCCGTCGGCCGTCCAGACCTCGTGGGTGATCCACTCCCCTTCCTGCTCCACATAGTAAGGCCTGGCGATACCGAATTTTCTATCAAACATCCACATCCTTTGGAGAGCGTCGCCGCCGGTTTCATGGATGAAAAAAATCGTATCGGAATCGGTGGGGCAAACCTGGGTATGGCCCAAAGTATAATCGCTGCGGAATACCACCTCGCTTTTTCCTGTATGAGGATCCATCACCACCAGGGCGTAGATGCAGCTGGCTAATTTATAGCTGCATACAATGGTGCCATCTTTGCTGGTGGTCAAATGTCCTGTTATCCGTCCTCCCTTGGGCAGCGCGCCAATCTCTGTAATGGTTTTGTCGTCACAGTCCAGACGGCATACAACATCCCCTTTAGTCATAACTCCATAATTTTCAAACCGATCCATGGCAAACCCCGTATAGGTACTGTCCGCCATTCTCTCATACTCACCGCTTTCCACATGAGCGCGGTACAGCTCATTTTCCTTTTCCCCCACTTCTTTGTTGAAAAAGAAATACTGGTCGTCCACAGTGAAATTTTCTGTAGTAAAGTACAGCTTCGTGTTCTTCTCCGGGCCTGATGTGTACTGCCGAATTTCGTAACCAGTTCCCTCGTCCACATATGTTCTCATCTCATTCTTCATAATCTATCCTCCCACATGTTATTGATTTCCTGCATGTCTGGCTTTCTGTTGATCACAGCTTTTTCTGTCCAACTGCAGAACTGAGTTTTGTACATGATTCCATTTTATCAGATCCCTTTTACCATACAATGGACGATGTTTGCATCCGGTATCCGCCAATGGGGTGATGATCCTCCATCTCCAAAATTCTTCATTTTTGCACGAGAAAAGGCACCAGCCCCATATATCGGCTAGTACCTTTTGGAATTGGCTATATTTATTTACCTACTGAACAGCCGCCGCAAACTGCGGCCAAGCATTTACTTTAGGATACTATCCTTCTTTTCCAGAATAGCTTCCACCGCCGCACAGGCAGGGCAGTCACAATACTTGGCACCGGCAGCCTTGATCTCTCTGGCATGGGCGGCCACTTCTCCCGCCTTTTCCCCGAAGACTTTCGCTCCCATCTCTGACTCTGCAAAAGCAGCCAGACCATCCACAGTCACGATGTCGGCTTCCAGCTCTGCCATGTATTTCTTCGTTTCTTCCGCTTCCTGCTCTGTCCCCACGGCATCCAGCCATCTCTGCGCTGCCTCTTTGGCCTCTCTGCTGCAGGACGCCGCATCCATCAATTCATGGGTTTTCTCCACCACAAAATCCAGTACCTGTTTTTCCATTTGGTCTCTCCTTTCTGCCTCCCATTTCCGGGGAGGACTTGCCGCTGATTTGTCTCTATCTTAACATAATTTTCCATGCTGTTCAATCGGCTTCTGGCCGCTGCCATGTCAGATAATCTCCCTCCTCCAACAATCCTTTTCATGTATTTGCCTCTTTGCGCAAAAGACGGGGAGACGGCGAAGCAAAGGCTTCGCCGTCTCCCCGGTGATTTTTGCCGGATATCCGCTCTGTCCAAGGCGATATCCTCTATTCTCTCGCTTACCCCTCAATGGTAATATAATTCTTCGTCTCCTCCGCTGGCTTGTCCTCTTTCTTGGGGATCGTCAGCTTCAGCAGTCCGTGTTTGTATTCTCCTTTGATATCTTCCTGCTTTACTCCCTCTCCTACAT
>CAJFUP010000088.1 GCA_904420225.1 uncultured Lachnospiraceae bacterium | reverse complement strand
ATAAGGTTAAAAGGGCTGTGAAGTGATATGGCACCTGTAGGAGAAAAGGAGGAAGAGGAAATATATGGAAATAGTAAGAGCAGAGAAATCGGATTTGGCAGATTTGGCGGGTCTGGCAGATCGCGTATGGCACGAATATTTTCCGTGTATCCTGTCCGAGGAGCAGATAGACTATATGGTGGAGCAGTTTCAGTCTCTGCGTGCCATGTCAGACCAGATAGAACGGCAGGGATATGAATACTATTTTTTGAGGGATGGAAAAGAAACTGTGGGCTATATGGGGATTCGTCCAGATGGGCAGAAGATGTTTTTGAGCAAACTGTATCTCACTGGGGAAAACAGGGGCAAGGGATACGCCTCTAGAGCGTTTGACTTTCTGGAACGGTATAGCCGAAATCTGGGGAAGAATGCCATATGGCTGACGGTCAATAAATACAATGATCATTCCATTGCCGTATATCGTCATAGAGGGTTTGCTACAGTAAAGAGCCAGGTGACAGACATCGGAAACGGCTATGTGATGGACGACTATGTCATGGAAAAAAAATTGGAGCCGTGACAGGAATGAGGCCGCGTGGGAATGCGGACGCTGTCCGGGCATTGAAAACAGCGGGAATAAATGGAGAAATGGGAGAAAACTATGAATGATAATTTTATCCGTGTGGCTGCTGCCACACCGGAAATCCGGGTAGCGGATGTGGAGTATAATAAAGAGCAGATCTGTGATTGCGTCCGTCAGGCAGTTTCCTGTCACGCCAAGGTGATTGTTTTGCCTGAGCTTTGCCTCACAGGGTATACATGCGGAGATCTGTTTCTGCAGACTCCCATGCTGGAACGGGCCAGGGAGGCGCTTTATGAGCTGATACGCTTCAGCCGGGATCTGGATATTCTGATGGCCGTCGGTGTGCCCTATGAGGTGCGTGGCCGTCTTTACAATGCGGCGGCTCTGATTTGCCGCGGCCGCCTGCTGGCGTTGGTAACCAAGACGTTTCTGCCCACCTATTCAGAATTCTATGAAATGCGCCATTTTGCACCCGGACCCAAGGAGTGCGAGTGGATTCGCTACCGAAATGCGGACGGGGAGTGGGAGCAGGCGCCTTTGGGGAGCCAAATTCTTCTGCAGTGCGAGACCATTCCCCTGCTCACTGTGGCTGTTGAGATTTGCGAGGATGTTTGGGCGCCCAATCCCCCCTCCATCTCCCATGCTCTGGCCGGAGCCACGGTGATTCTGAATCCGTCGGCCAGTGATGAGATGACGGGAAAAAGAGAGTATCGCCGTCAGCTCATCGGGGGACAGTCGGCCCGGCTAGTGTGCGGTTACGTATACGCCAATGCGGGGGAAGGTGAGTCCACCCAGGATCTGGTATTTTCCGCCCACAATCTCATTTGTGAGAACGGAACCCTGCTGGCCCAGTCCAAATCTTTGGGGCATGGAATTATTTACGGGGATTTGGATCTGGAGAGGATCCGCAGCGAGCGCCGGAGAATGGGGACATTTGACCTCTCCCAGCAAAACAGAGAAGGATATGTGTGCGTCTCGTTTTCTCTGGAACGGGAACCGCTTCAGCTGGATCGGTGGATCGATCCCATGCCGTTTGTACCGGGTGAGACTGAGAAGCGTTCTCAGCGGTGTGAGGAAATCCTCTCCATCCAGGCCATGGGGCTGAAAAAGAGGCTGAAACACACTGGCTGCCGCCACGCCGTGGTGGGCTTGTCCGGCGGTCTGGATTCCACGCTGGCCCTTTTGGTCATGGCCAGAGCCTTCGATATGCTGGGGTTGGATAGAAAAGGCATCCATGCCGTGACCATGCCCTGCTTCGGCACCACGGACCGGACTTATGGGAATGCCTGTACTCTGGCGGATAGAATCGGCGCCTCTTTGATGGAGGTGAATCTGCGGGATGCGGTGAATCAGCATTTTAAGGACATTGGCCATGACCCGGAGGTGCGGGACGTGACTTATGAAAACAGCCAGGCCAGAGAGAGGACCCAGGTACTCATGGATATTGCCAATCAGTGCGGCGGGCTGGTTATCGGCACAGGCGATCTATCGGAACTGGCCTTGGGATGGGCCACGTACAACGGGGATCACATGTCCATGTACGGTGTCAATGCCTCAGTGCCCAAGACGCTGGTACGCCATCTGGTGCGCTATTATGCGGACACCTGTCCCGATGAACGGCTCAAAGAAGTGCTTTATGATGTGCTGGATACACCGGTGAGTCCGGAGCTTCTGCCGCCCCAGGATGGGGAGATTGCCCAGAAAACAGAGGATATTGTGGGACCCTATGAGCTGCATGATTTCTTTTTGTACCACATCCTGCGTTTTGGCTATCGTCCCGCCCGTGTCTACCGCATGGCCTGCCATGCGTTTTCAGGCATATATGAAAGCGCGGTGATTCTGAAATGGCTAAAGATATTTTATCGTCGTTTCTTTGCCCAGCAGTTCAAGCGCTCCTGCCTGCCCGACGGACCCAAGGTGGGATCTGTGGCAGTCTCCCCCAGGGGAGATCTCCGCATGCCCAGTGACGCGTCGGGAAGGCTGTGGCTGGAAGAGTTGGAGAAGCTGGGCTAGACTTTGGCTTTGTCCAGCGCTTCCCGGATGGTTTCGATCAAAACGGAAGAGGTGTATTTCATGTCGTCGGGATACGTGACGGAATCCAGGGACTGTTTTTCCAAAACCTGAGTTTCGATGTCCTCCAGGACAGATTCCATCATGGGATACATGACAGCCACGGACTCATTCAGATTGACGAACTGTACAGAGGTAATCTGATTGGCATCTACGGTGACTTCCACATCCAGATCCTGATGGTTCAGCGCGATGGAAGAGGTATATTTGCCGGGTATGTAGGAAGCAGCCTGGGAAGACGGACCGGACGTTGTTTTTTTATCCGGAAGAAACATGATGATGAGAAAAATGATCAGCAGGATTCCCAGGGCCGCCAGGATTCCGGCGTATATCAATTCTCTCATTTTAAATACAAAAATTTTTGTCTTGGCGCTCATAAACGTTCTTCCTTTCTTCGCTAGTTAGTTATAGCCTATGAGGGGGAAGGGGCAGTTATGACCAAAACAGCGGGCTTTTTGCAGCCAGTGGAGACAGCAATCCATTATGTTTTTGGCGCTTTGATGGAGCGGCCTTTAAAATTGTCGGAAAGTATGATAAGATAAACAGATATTTCACGATAGGAGGATAGCGGACGTGAACAAAATAGCAGTCGTCACGGACAGCAACAGCGGTATTACGCAGAATCAGGGAAAGGAATTGGGCATTTATGTACTTCCCATGCCTTTTACCATAGACGGACACACGTTTTATGAGGATATTGATCTGACGCAGGAGCAGTTTTATGAAAAATTGAGCCAGGGAGCGGATATCGCCACGTCGCAGCCTGCCATAGACAGCTTGCTGGGACTTTGGAAACAGCTTCTCAAGGAGTATGATCAGATCATTCATATTCCCATGTCCAGCGGTCTCAGCGGCTCCTGTGCCACAGCCATGGCCATGGCGCAGGATTTCCAAGGGAAAGTATATGTGGTGGATAATCAGCGAATTTCCGTCACACAGCGGCAGTCAGCTCTGGATGCCCTTATGCTGGTCCGTCAGGGGATGGACGCGGAAAGCATCCGGGAGAAGCTCCTTCAAAACGCCAGGGAATCCACCATCTACATTACTCTGGATACACTGAAATATTTAAAAAAGGGAGGGCGAATCACACCTGCTGCTGCAGCTCTGGGCACCATTTTAAAGATTAAGCCAGTACTGCAGATCCAAGGGGAAAAACTGGACGCCTATGCCAAAGCAAGGACAGTGAAGCAGGCCAAGACCATCATGGTGGACGCCATCAAGAACGATATCGCACAGCGATTCGGCGGCGATGCCAGTCCGGAAAATGTCTGGCTGGCGGTGGCTCATACGGACAATCTGGAAAATGCTCAGATATTCCGGGAAGAACTCTTGGAGGAATTTCCTGGACACAATATTTATGTGGATCACTTATCTCTGAGCGTTTCCTGCCATATCGGACCGGGAGCTTTGGCTGTGACATGTACAAAAAAGATGAGATAATCCGGGGCAGTCGGCGCCGGGAGGTAAGGGGGCTTTCGCCGTGGAGTAATATCAGATTCCGTGGGCGGCGGCCCCTTTTGGCGGTTTTGAGGCATCTGGGCGGGAAATGACAAGGCAGAAAAGAAAAGGAGGAGAGAGGAATGGAGGCACAGCAGAAATTTGCGAGTTATTTGGAGCAGTATGACAAAAACGATGATAAGATTCGCTTAAAGGCGGTACATACTTTTGGCGTGGTGCAGGCCGCCGGTTATATTGCGGCGGATCTGGGACTCTCCCCACAGGACCAGAAACTGGCGGCAACCATTGCGCTGCTCCACGATATTGGCCGGTTTGAACAACTGAGGCGCTATCATACCTTTGATGATGCTGTTATGCCCCATGCCCAGTGCAGCATCCAAATTTTATTTCGGGACGGGATGATCCGGGAGTTTGAGGAGGACCGAAGCCTGGATTCCATCATCTACAATGCCATTCGTCTCCATGGGGTGTATCGGCTGCCAAAGGAGGGGTATCGGCACTACGTCTGGCCCCGAGAGCCGTTGGCGCAGGGATCCTGGGAGTCCTGGGAAGAGCAGCTGGAAGAGGAGGCGGATCCGGCGGAAAGGGAGCGCATTCTTCTTCATACCAAAATCATTCGCGATGCCGATAAGGTGGATAACTTTCGGGTGAAGGCAGAGGAGCCGGTGGAAACCATGGTGGACGTATCCGCCCGCCAGCTGGGACGAGAGGCAATCACCCAGGATATTTTTGACACTTTCATGAGACACACACCCATTCTCAATTCCAATAGAAAGACGCATATGGATATGTGGGTATCGTATTTTGGATATCTTTTTGATTTCAATTTTGCTTCCGGTCTCAAATATATTCAGGAAAAACAGTATGTGGAAGCCATGGCGGACCGTATCGTATATACCAACTTGGATACGGCAGAAAAAATGCGGCTTATCCGGTCCGAGGCCTTGTCATATATTGAGAAACGGATAAAAGGGAGAGTAGATGAAACATGACGGCAGACTGCGCTGTATTCATGGCGGAGAAGGAAGCGGGCCGGGGGCTTTTTCGCAAAAGTGAAAAAGGTATTTTCTTTTTCCCATGTATCGGGTATAATGGGGAAAGAAACAAGTTGATATTTCATATACAGGAGGAATACAAACCATGTTAGTTACAGCGAAAGAGATGCTTACAAAGGCAAAAGCGGGAAAATATGCCGTGGGTCAGTTCAATATCAACAATTTGGAGTGGACCAAGGCCGTGCTGCTGACGGCAGAGGAGCTGAGATCTCCCGTTATTCTCGGCGTTTCAGAAGGCGCCGGAAAATACATGACCGGATACAAGACCGTTGTGGGCATGGTGAAGGGCATGCTGGAAGAGTTAAAGATCACGGTTCCCGTAGCGCTGCATCTGGATCACGGCAGTTATGAAGGATGCTTAAAATGTGTGGAAGCGGGATTTTCGTCCATTATGTTTGACGGATCCCATGATCCCATCGAGGAGAATGTGGCCAAGACAAAAGAATTGGTCAAGATCTGCGCAGAGCATAACATGTCCCTGGAGGCGGAAGTGGGAGCCATCGGCGGCGAAGAAGACGGTGTTGTGGGCAAAGGCGAATGCGCAGACCCTGAAGAATGCAAGAGAATCGCCGATTTGGGCGTGACCATGCTGGCTGCCGGCATTGGAAATATCCATGGTGTTTACCCGGAAAATTGGGAAGGACTGAGCTTTGAGACATTGAAAGCGGTCAGTGAGAAGACCGGAGACATGCCGTTGGTGCTTCACGGCGGCACAGGTATCCCGGCGGATCAGATTAAGAAGGCCATCTCTCTGGGCGTGGCCAAGATCAATGTAAATACCGAGTGCCAGTTGGCCTTTGCCGCTGCAACCCGCAAATACATTGAAGAGGGCAAGGACAAGCAGGGCAAGGGATTCGATCCCAGAAAGCTTCTTCTTCCGGGAACCGAGGCCATTAAGGAGACTGTAAAGGAAAAGATGGAACTGTTTGGCTCCATCGGAAAAGCCTGAATAATAAAGCAAAGGAATTATGAGCAAAAAAAATAAAAAAAGAAAGCGAACAGCTGGAGATTTTATCCGCGGGGTCATCTTAATTGTGGCCCTAGCGGTTTTTCTCTTTTCCGGCTACCAGTTATACCTGATATACAGCGAGTATAAAGAGGGAACGGACGACTATGATAGAATCCGCGACTCGGTATT
>CAJFUP010000087.1 GCA_904420225.1 uncultured Lachnospiraceae bacterium | reverse complement strand
TTCCGTGGATGAACAAGAGAAGAAAGTAAACCTGAATACTGCAGATAAAGAGACGCTGATGACATTGTCAGGAATCGGAGAGGCCAGGGCTGAAGCCATTTTGGCATATCGGGAAGAACAAGGAGGATTCCAGAGTATTGAAGAGATCATGGAAATTTCCGGAATTAAAACTGCAGCATTTGAAAAGATTAAGGATCAGATAACCGTATAGTGGAAAAAGACAGGAGTAAGCGTCATGGCAAGGGTATTGGTAGTTGATGATGAAAAAATGATCGTAAAGGGAATTCGATTCAGTCTGCTTCAGGATCAGATGGAAGTGGACTGTGCATACGACGGGGAAGAAGCTGTGGAGATGGCCAAAAAGAAAGAATACGATGTGGTGCTTTTGGACGTTATGCTTCCGAAGCTGGATGGATTTGAAGTGTGCCAGCAGATCCGTGAGTTTTCCAACATGCCCATCATCATGCTCACCGCCAAGGGGGATGATATGGATAAGATATTGGGCCTGGAATATGGGGCGGACGATTATATCACAAAGCCGTTTAACATTTTGGAAGTAAAGGCAAGAATCAAGGCCATTATGCGCCGCAGCGGCCATGGCAAGTCTGTGAAGGAAAAAGAAGAGGAGAATAAGATTGTCACTGCCGGTGACATGAAACTGGATACAGAGGGAAGAAGGGTTTTCATTGGGGGAAAAGAAATCAATGTAACGGCCAAGGAATTTGATCTTTTGGAACTGTTGATTTTGAACCCCAATAAGGTTTACAGCCGGGAAAACCTGCTGAACATCGTGTGGGGCTATGAATATCCAGGCGATGTGAGAACAGTGGATGTTCATATCAGAAGGCTTCGTGAAAAAATAGAAGAAAATCCCAGTGAGCCAAAATATGTTCATACAAAGTGGGGAGTGGGTTATTATTTTAAGAATTAAAAAATTGGGTAACCGCATGAAGAGTATGCGCTTTTATTTATTTCTTCTTCTGGTGGTCATTGGTATCCTTCCGGCGTTTATCATCAAGGAAACTGCCATGTGTTCCCTGGAGGGAAGGCTGGTGAGCCAAAGAACAGCGGAGCTGAAACAAAGAAGCAGTATCCTGGCGGAACAGCTGGGAGGGGATCCATCGCTTCAGATGGCCTTGGACAATTCTGAGACATTGAGCAATGAATTGGAATGGCTCACCGAGATGTATAATGGCCGTCTTCTGCTGGTGGATGACGCATATCGGATCATTTTGGATACATATGCCTTGGATGAGGGGAAGACATGTATTTCAGATGAGGTTTTTCGTGGATTTCGCGGAGAGTCTTATTCCAAATACGATAAGGAAAAAAATTCCATCGAATTTACCACGGCCATTGCCAATAAGAACGATGCCGGTACGGTGATCACAGGAATTATGATTATCAGCGCCTCAGCGGAGTCCGTGAAAACCGTAGTGGGAGATATGGAGGATAAGGCTGTGATTTTGGAAGTGATCAGTATTTTGCTGATCGCTGTTTTGGCCTATTTGCTGTCGGGACTCTTTACCAGACCCATGAAGCATCTCGCTTCGGAAATCGATAAGATTCAGGAGGGCAACCTGGAAGTGGACCTGTCCGCCAATGGAGGTTACTTGGAGGTGACGCAGATTGCCAACAGCATCAGCAAGGTGCTGAAGCGTCTACAGGCCCTGGACCAGTCCAGACAGGAGTTTGTGTCCAATGTCTCCCATGAATTAAAGACGCCCATTACATCCATCCGAGTGCTTGCTGATTCTCTTATGTGCCAGGAAAATGCTCCCGTAGAGCTTTATCGTGAGTTCATGGGAGATATTTCCGATGAAATTGACAGGGAGTCTAAGATTATCAATGATTTGCTGGAACTGGTGCGTCTGGATAAAAGCGCCACGAAGCTCCATATAGAACAGGTCAGCATCAACGATTTGGTGGAAGCGATTTTGAAGCGTCTGCGGCCCATCGCCAAGCAAAGAAGCATTGATATCATCTTTGAGAGCTTCCGTCCTGTGACAGCTGAGGTGGATGAGACGAAGCTGAGTCTGGCCATCAATAATTTGGTGGAAAATGCGGTCAAATACAATAATGATGAGGGGTGGGTCCGGGTGTCCCTGGATGCGGATCATAAATATTTTTTTCTTAAAGTGGCGGATTCCGGCGTAGGGATTCCTGAGGAGCTGACAGAGCATATTTTTGAGCGTTTTTACCGGGTGGACAAGGCCAGATCCCGGGAGACCGGAGGGACAGGGCTAGGCCTTGCCATTACGAAGAGTGTGATACAGCTTCATCATGGAGCGATTAAAGTGGATACCAAGCTGGGGGAAGGTACGGTGTTTACCGTGCGGATTCCTTTGACGTATCTGGCGTAGGAGGTGCATGATGAAGAGAAAAAAATATTTGGCACTGGTATTGGCTGTGTGCCTATTGGCAACTGCCTTGGCTGGTTGCCAGAAAAAAGAGGAAATTCCTGAGGGGGCGTATCAGATTTTCCATCTGCAGCAATCGGGAATGGAGCTGGGCGTGGATTATTATATGGCTCAGTCATCGGACAGTCAGGAAATCGTCTCAGAGCTGTGGGAACAGTTTACCACTGTTCCAGAGGGAGAAGAAAAAATCAGCGCCTTCTCCCAGAATATTACATTGCTGGGAACGAGTCTGCAGGATCGAATACTATATTTTGATTTCAGCAAAGAATATAAAGAACTGGAAAAGGACAGGGAAGTACTGTTGAGAGCAGCTCTCGTGCTGACATTTGTCCAGGTTCCCGGGGTGGAATCTGTGACGGTCAATGTGGAAGGGCAGCCGCTTACGGATTCCAATTCCAATCCCATTGGTCCGCAGACCAATGCCAACTTTGTAGATGTGTTCGGCAAGGGGTTGAATTCCGCCACAATTACCACCTTGACGCTGTATTTTTCCAATGAGACAGGGGATAAGCTGGTGCCTGAGATCAGGGAAGTGGCTTTGGAGAGTTCCTATTCCGTGGAGCAGTATGTAGTTTCCCTGCTCATTGAAGGCCCGCAGGAAGAGGGGCATAAGGCAACCCTTCCCTCAAATTTGAATGTGCTGAATGTATCAGTGAAAGATAATATTTGTTATGTTACCTTTGATTCCGCCTTTGAAGCCAGCGCTTTGGCGGATGTCAATAACTATATTCCGGTGTACTCGGTGGTGAATTCCCTGGCAGAGCTGACGGGAGTTCGTAAAGTGCAAATTTCTGTGGATGGGTCTTCAAGCTCCAAATTCAAAGACAGTATACCGCTGAATGAGCCTTTGGACAGAAATTTGGATTATGTGGAGGCGCAATAAGAAGGGCAACTGTCTACGGAATCATATTCTATGAGGAGGAATGTCATATCAAGAGGCCATTGTTGGCGGTAGCCGCGGTATTGGTACTTGGAGAGTCCATGGCGTGGTGGAATCCGATGGCTGGTTGGATCGTAGGGATAGCGGCAGAGACCGCTGCGTTGCTTTGGAGGTTTTCAAAAAAGCATACGGCAGGAAAAGCCATGCTCTGGGCATTGGTTTTTCCTGCCGTTTTTTTGCTGGGAGTTTTTCTGTTTGAAAATGCCTCAAGGAAAACAGAAATTGAGATTTTGCTGGAAGAAAATCCTTCTTGTAAAGGTAGTTTTCGTGGAAAGGTGACAGCAGTGGAAAAAGAAAAAAACGCATGGCAGCTGACGTTGGATCAGGCATCTGTGGAGGCGGACAGCGGGGGCGAAAAGATACGGAGCGCCACAGGGTGTGGATTAATCGTATATCTGGATAGCGCAGGAGACGAAATCCGGATTGGCAACATCGTTGAGGGCAAGGGAGAGATGGTCTCTTTTGGAAAAGCCACAAACCCGGGACAGTTTGATCTGGCGAACTACAGAAAAGCCCAGGGAATAGATGCCATGGTTTCGGCAGAAGGTGTTTTGGTTGTGGATGGGAAAGTGGATTGGATTCCCCAGCTTATTTTTGAGGCCAGGGAGAAAATGAAGGAAATCATTGTCAAATTGGCGGATCCATCGGATTCTGGATTGTTTGCGGCCGTTCTCCTGGGAGATAAATCCGGGTTGGATGAAAACACAAAATCACTTTATGAGACAAGCGGAATAGCGCATATATATGCCGTGTCCGGTACTCATGTATCCATCATTGGAGCCACATTTTATCAGGCGATCCGAAGAGCCAGCGGATCCTTTGGATGGGCAGGAGCAGTCGGCGGGGCATTCCTTCTGTTTTATGCAGTGCTGGTTGGAAGTCCAGTATCAGCTGTCAGAGCAATCATTATGTATGGCTGTTTTATGGCTGCTTCTGTCAGAGGAAGAATGTATGATCAGGTGTCGGCTCTATCACTGGCTTCCATTATCATCCTATGTGTGGAACCGTTGCAAATCACGCAGTGCGGGTTTCAGCTGTCTTTTGGCGCGGTGCTGGGCATTGGTATTGTTGGGCCTTCCATATTGAGGAAAGGAGAACCCCATAATGCTGCGGCGCAGACGGTTGCTATAGCGCTGGGAGTACAGTTGGTGATTACCCCAATTCAGCTATATCATTTCTATGTTTATCCCCTGTATTCCTTGATATTGAATCTTTTTATTCTTCCCGCGGCGCCTGCTTTGCTGGGATCGGTGCTGGCAGGTATGGTGACAGGATTTTTTTGGGATGTGGGGGGTCGTTTCCTCATGGGAATTGGCCATCTGATCCTGATCTATTATGAAACCATGTGCCGAATTTCTTTGAAATTACCTGGGGCAGTCCAGACTCTTGGCAGTCCCAGGGCATGGCAGTTGGCAGTATATGGCATGTTTCTGCTTTTGTTTCTTCTGTTTCGGGAACGCCAATGGCAGAAACGGAAATGGACCATGGAGAGGAAAAAAGAGGGACGGAGAAAAAAATGGGATAGAAGAGAAATTTTTACTTGTGTGGTTGGCTTGATTGGTTTCGGATCGAGTCTTTTGTTTTTAAAACGGATTTCTTATGAAAAACTTTTTGGGATATTGAGTGTGGTTATGCTGGATGTGGGACAGGGGGATGGATTTGTGATTCGTTTTCCCGACGGCGGAGTTATACTGGTGGATGGCGGAAGCACCAGTGAATCACAGGTGGGCCAATACTGTATTGTGCCATATCTCCAGTATCAGGGAATCAGTCGTGTTGACTGTGCTGTGGTCAGCCACGGAGATGCCGATCATGTCAACGGCATTCAGGAATTGGCAGAGGGTAATGAAATTGCGATTTTGTCCTATGCCTTTCCCGATAAGGCGGGGGTGGAGGAAGACTTTGCAGTGCTGATTGAATCGGCAAAACAATCAGAAGCTTCCATTGCGCTGCTTTCAGAGGGATGGGCCATGGAGAAGGGAGGGGTGAAAATAACCTGCCTGTATCCTTGGAGTGGTGCGAAAGGATCAGACATCAACGCTTTGTCCTCTGTCCTGCTGTTGGAAATGGGGGAATTTCGCATGTTGTTTACAGGGGATATCGGGAAGGAACAGGAAAACTTTGCGGAAAATATTGCCCATTCCGTAACGGTATTAAAAGTGGCTCATCACGGCTCCCGAAGTTCCACTGGTGAGGAATTTCTGCAGGCGATTACTCCCAAGTACGCATGGATCAGCTGTGGGGCGAATAACATATATGGTCATCCCCATGGGGAAACCATAAATCGACTGCAAAATTCAGGGTGTGAGATTTATGTGACGCCGCAATGCGGCGCAGTGAAACTGGAGACAGATGGAAAACGCCTGCGTATAACTTCAGAGCGGAGGAAAGAACGTTTTGGTTTGTTTTGAAGCATATATTTAGCATTGACAAACTATTTTTGCAACCGTTATAATCGGTCCAGGGTAAGGGAGTAATTGGCGCTGCGGGGCAGCGGATCAAGGTCAACATACTGATGCATTCATCTGGCTTTGATTTCAGAAGTCAAAAATCCTGCCGGGTTTGCTGGCGGCGGGGGAACGGGCCTGAATAATGAGACTTATCTGCAGTCTGGACAGGGTGTGGACTGCAGATGGGTCTTTTTTTGTTATAGAGGGAACATTGGTTTGAAGAAACATTATTTCCTCCTAATTGGCCTTTTGAAATCCTTACTAAGCTTTAAAACAAATGAATTGGAGGAGAGAGGATGTCACTTGTTGAGCTTTTTTTACTGGCAGTGGGATTATCAATGGATGCTTTTGCTGTATCCATATGCAAAGGATTATCCATGAAAAAAATGGATGTCAAGAAAATGGTGATCGTGGGGATTTATTTCGGCGGTTTCCAGGCGTTAATGCCCGCGTTGGGTTATCTGCTGGGAGTCAGTTTCCGGGATATGATTTCGGCCATTGATCATTGGATCGCCTTTATACTTTTGGGT
>CAJFUP010000086.1 GCA_904420225.1 uncultured Lachnospiraceae bacterium | reverse complement strand
TGGCAGAGAAAAGAGATTATTATGAGGTGTTGGGCGTTCCCAGGGATGCCGATGATGCCGCGCTGAAGAAAGCGTACCGTGCTTTGGCGAAGAAATACCATCCGGATACGAATCCGGGAAACGCGGAAGCGGCTGAAAAGTTCAAAGAGGCGTCGGAAGCATACAGCGTGCTCAGCGATCCGCAGAAGAGACAGCAGTATGATCAGTTCGGTCATGCCGCCTTTGGAGGGGGCGCTGACGGCGGCGGTGGCTTCGGCGGTTTCGGCGGCTTTGATTTTGGCGGCGGCGACATGGGAGACATGTTTGGCGATATTTTTGGGGATCTGTTCGGCGGCGGCAGGAGCCGCAGAAGCAGCAACGGCCCCATGAGAGGCGCCAATGTCCAGGCATCTGTCCGCATTACTTTTGATGAAGCTGTAAAAGGCTGCGAAAAAGAGCTGACCTTGAATTTGAAAGAGGAATGTGAGACATGCCACGGCACAGGGGCCAAGCCGGGAACCAGTCCCCAGACCTGTCCCAAGTGCGGCGGAAAAGGGCAGGTTACGTATACGCAGCAGTCTATTTTCGGTATGGTCAGAAATGTGCAGACTTGCCCGGATTGTAATGGAACCGGAAAGATTATCAAAGACAAGTGTCCCGACTGCCATGGAGGCGGTTTTGTGACCAAGAGAAAGACCATTCAGGTATCCATACCCGCCGGTATCGACAATGGTCAGAGCATCCGCATCCGCGGCAAGGGCGAGCCGGGAAGAAACGGGGGAGAGAGAGGCGATTTGCTGGTGGAAGTCATCGTTTCCCAGCATCCCATCTTCAAGCGTCAGGATATGGATGTCTATTCTACGGTACCCATCTCCTTTGCCAAGGCGGCATTGGGCGGTTCCATCCGCATCGCCACAGTGGACGGACAGGTGGAATATGAAGTCAAGCCGGGAACCCAGACCGATACCAGGGTTCGCCTGCGGGGCAAGGGAATCCCCAGTCTGCGCAATAAGAACATGCGGGGCGATCACTATGTGACGCTGGTGGTTCAGGTGCCCACCACCATGAACGTCGAGCAGAAAGAAGCGCTGCGCCATTTTGATAACGTGATGAACGGCATCGAGGATGATCCGGAGCCCAAAAAGAAAAAGGGCTGGTTCAAGTAAAAGGAGGAAAGTGCCATGATTTGTGTGTATGCCAATGCCAGTGTAAAGGCGGGATGTGAGGATGCGTTCCTGAAGGTGGCGGAAGCGCTGATCCGCCACTCCAGGGGGGAAGCCGGAAATATCAGCTACCATCTCTGCAAAGACCCTTCCCAGGAGGGAAAGTATGTGTTCATGGAAAGCTGGGAAAATGATGAAGTCCTGGATCGCCATATGCAGATGCCCCATTTCATTGAGGCAGGACGGAAATTGGAACCTTTGCTTCACGGCGGGCTGGATATTCATAAGCTGTCGGCAGTTTTATAAGTTAAGTTGAGAATTCATAGAAGGAATCGTATGGCAAAAAGACGCTTGAACTTGAAGGGGCAGCGCTATACTCAGAAATTTTTCAATGAGCCATAGCCATACCCAACGAAATATGGTATGATGGAAAGGACTATTGTACAGCATTTGATACAATAGTCCTTTCCTTTTGCTGCCAGATCCATGGGCGGAGAAAAGGAAAGCAGATGAAGCAAGGTTGTGAGGAAATATGAGCGACGTATTATATTTGGTGGTGCCCTGCTACAATGAGGAGGAAGTGCTTCCGGTGACGGCAGAGAAACTGTCCCAGGTCATGGCAGGGCTGGAGAAAAAAGGATGGATCTGCGGCAGGAAAAGCCGCGTATTATTTGTCGATGACGGCTCCAAGGACCGCACCTGGGAGCTGATTCGTGCCCTTCACCAGGAGAACCCGCTGTTTAGCGGCTTGTGCCTGGCCCGAAACAGGGGGCATCAGAATGCCCTGCTGGCCGGCCTCATGGAAGCCCGGACCCGGGCCGATGTGGTGATTTCCATGGATGCCGATCTTCAGGATGATGTGGCGGCCGTGGAGGCCATGATGGAGAAGTATCGGCAGGGCTGTGACATTGTATACGGTGTTCGTTCTTCCCGGAAAAAAGATACCTGGTTTAAACGAAACACAGCCCTGGCATTTTATCGCTTCATGAAGCTGTTGGGTGTGGATATTGTATACAATCATGCGGACTATCGCCTCATGAGTCGGAGGGCCTTGGAGGGATTGGCTCAGTTTAAAGAGGTGAATCTATTTCTGCGGGGGCTGGTGCCGCTGATCGGGTATCGGTCCGATACGGTGGAATACGAGCGGAAGGAGCGTTTTGCCGGGGAATCCAAATACCCTCTGAAAAAAATGCTTTCCTTCGCTTTTGATGGGATCACCTCATTCAGTGTTAAGCCCATACGTTTCATCTGTGCGCTGGGTGTGTTCATTTTTTCTGTCAGCCTCATCATGCTGATTTATTTTCTGGTGATTTACTGGATGGGCAAAACGGTGGTGGGGTGGTCCACCATTGTCATTTCCATTTGGGCCATCGGGGGCCTGCAGCTGCTGGCCATCGGCGTTATCGGGGAATACATCGGGAAAGTGTATCTGGAGGTGAAAGCCCGTCCCCGTTACCTCATTGCCCAGTGGCTCAATGAAGAATCCCAGGATCAGGCGGAAGAAGGGGAGAAAGAAACGAAAGAAGTCCAGAAAGTATAGGCAGAAAGGATCAAATGATTATGGCGCAGTATGGAGATACATGGGGGATGTTTGCTTCCGGCAGGGGGGCCGGAAAAAATGTATATGGAACATCAGCAAATACTGGTTCACGGCAAAACGGAGGCCGCAGGACAGCGGCCAAACGTCCGGCCAGGTCAGGGCGGTCGGTGTCATCCAAAGGCTCGGCTTTTGGGGATGGGAAAAAGGGGCTGTCGGAGAGCAGAAGACAGTGGCTGGTTTTGGCCTTTTCCATGGCAGTGGGATTTGCCATGATTGCCATTTGCAGCCGCACTTCGTTTTTGTATCCCTTCATGGACGGTGTGGATCAAAACTGTTTCATGACTGTGGGAAAAGGAATGATGAATGGTCTGGTGCCGTATCGGGATCTGTTTGAGCAAAAGGGGCCGCTTTTGTATTTCCTCCACGGTCTGGCCTGGCTGGTATCCCATGACACCTGGTTGGGCGTGTATATTCTGGAGAGCCTGGCTCTGGGCGTATTTTTGTGGTTTTCCTGGAAAATATGGAACCTGTACGGGAGTCGGCGCTGGTCCTTCGTGTGGATTCCTGTGTTGGCGGCGCTGGTGACGGTTTCCTCTCCATTCGCCAGCGGGGATAATGTGGAGGAGTTTTGTATCGCCCTCATGGCGGTGAGCCTGTACGATTATCTGCGCTACTTGAAGGAATACCCCAAAAATGACGGCAGGATGGACGCCAAAACGCTGCTTATCAATGGGACGCTGGCGGGATGCGTGCTGTGGATGAAGTATACCATGCTGGGGTTTTGGTTTGCCTGGATGGCCACGGTGTTTTTCTGCCTGATTCTCAGGAAGAACTGGAAGCAGGCATTTCTCAGCTGCCTGTGGTTTTTGTGCGGCATGCTGGGCATTGCCACCATTCCCTGGGTGATCTATTTTGGCGTTCATGGAGCCATTGGGGATTGGCTGTACGCTTATTTTTACTGTAATATTTTTGCCTACTCTTCCGACGGGATTTCCCTGCTTTCCAGGCTGTCCTTCACCTGGGGAGTGGTGAGGGATGCCATGATGGACCAGCCTTTGCTGACGGTGTCCATGGCGGCGGGGGGTGTCTATCTGCTGGTATTTCCGGGGAGACTGCCCCACTGGTTTTCCAAAATCAGCCTGGTGCTCACCGTGGCGCTGACGTTTTTGGGCATGTACGGCGGAGGGCTGTCCATGTCGTATTACTATCTGTTTGCCTACGGATTTGGCTGTCTGGGGATGATACCGGCTGCCCACGGGCTGGACTTTTTGGTGGGAAAGGCGGCAGACAGAAACGTGCAGCCCCATCGGATCGCAGCGGCGGGCACCATGCTGGCGGCGGTGACAGCGGCGGCCATGGGCGTCTATGCCTGGGAGAACAGCCGCAATACCTATTGCACGGCCTACATAAAAGAAGGGCTTCCCCAGTACCAGTTTGCCCAGATCATCCGGGAGACGCCCGGCGCATCCCTATTAAATTACGGATTTTTGGACGGCGGATTTTATATGGCGGCGGATGTGCTGCCCACCACCCGGTATTTCTGCCAATTGAATCTGCGGGATGCGGATTTCCCGGAAATGAGGGATGAGCAGGAGCGGCTGATTCGGGACGCGGAAGTGGACTATGTGGTATTTCGGGTGAGTATGGATACGGATGCCAGTCAGATCACAGACGGCGACGTGTGGCAGAACTATACCTGTGTGGCTCAGGCGGATCAGGAGTATGTGAAGCCGGGGCATTCGCCCGCGTTTCAATATTATTTATTTAAAAAACAGGGCCTTTAGAGTTTGCAATGGCCCCATGGAATCACAGAAAGGGAGGAGATAACGGATGGAGTCATGTAAGTTGTTTCTCACCCATCACGCTCCGCTGGGCGCCTGGGCGAGTCTGACATTTGGAGCATACGGCATGGGAGTCAGTGTGGATCTGCAGGAGCCCAATGTGGAAGAGACCGGGGCGCTGCTGGTGGGAGAGGCAGTGCCGGGGCAGATCCATACCCTGGGATTTGTGAGACAGCCGGAGAGCAGTCTGGCGGCGGAGGGAGATGAGGAGAAGAAGAAACAATACAAAAACCCTTTGGAGGCGTTTGGACTCTTCGGCCCCCATCAGATCCGGCGGCGGATGTCTCCCTCCCGCGATGGGTTCCAGGCGGGCCGTGTGGAGCTGACGGTTCACACGCCCTGCGGGGAACTGCCGGATGGGGATCAGGTGGATATCCCTGCACTTCTGTGCGTTCCGGGTCTGCTTTTGGAAGTGACGGTGGATAACAGGGATAGAAATGTGCCCTGTACCGCCTTTTTCGGCATGATGCATCGGGATATGAAGCAGATCTATGCCATGGATCAGGGAAATGGTTTGCGCACCGTGGGATATCGGGATCAGTGGATGTTTGCCGGGAGAGAGAGCGACGGGGTGTATCTGGTGAGAGGGCTAGACGCGGTACAGAGTCTGGAACAGGGGAAACGGCTGGTTCATCAGAATGGCCCGGCATTTCTCTGTCTGTCTGTGGAGGCGGGCAGGAAAAAAACCATGTATTTGGCTTGGAGTGTCTATGCCCAGGCGGGCAGCAACGGCGCCACAGCCACTTCCTATTATTATAATCGGTATTTCAGCAGTGCCCGGCAGGCAGCGGACTATATTCTGGGGCATCGGGAAGAACTGCTTTTGGCCAGCCGGAAATCAGAAGAGGAGATCGGCGGGAAATATCCGGATCCGGGGCGTTTTCTCCTGTTTTGCCAGGCGGTGCGGGCGTATTATGCCTGCTGTCAGCTGCTCAGGGATGAGGGAGGAGCGGTGCGGTACAATATCTGTGAGGGGGCATATCTTTGGAGAAATACCATGGATCTGTGCGCGGACCATTTGGTGTGGGAGCTGGCGAGAAATCCCTGGGTGGTGAGAAACATAATGGATCAATTCATTGAGGAGTATTCCTACACGGATCGGGTGCGGTTTCCGGGAAGGGAGGGACTGTATGAAGGGGGAATCAGTTTCGCCCATGACATGGGATGCTATTTCACCTATTCCCGCCGCGGGCAGAGCGCCTATGAGAGGAGCAATGATTCCAGAAATGGATTTTATTTTCATATGACCACAGAGGAGCTGCTCAACGGCATCTACTGCATGGCCGGATATGCGCTGAAAACCGGAGATGCGGCGTGGCTGAAGCGCCGCAGAGACGTGCTGGAAGCCCTGATGACCAGCCTGGAAAACCGGGATGACTGCGTGCCGGAGCGGAGAAACGGCATTTTGAAGGCGGTATCCGAAAAAAGCGGGGCCTGCGGTCTGGAGAGCACCACGTATGACGCGCTGGATCACTCGCTTCTGGAGGCTTCCGGGAATTTGTATGTGTTTGTGAAGACTTGGTGTGCGCTGCTGCTTCTGAGCCGCTGTTTCCGGCTCTGCAAAGAAGATGCGCTGTATGAGCGGGCGGAAAAAATGCGGAACCGCTGCCGTCAGTCCATCGGGGCATTTCGAAGGGAGGGAAGCCCCATTTTAAAGGCCAACGCGTATCGGGAAGAGATCCGGGGCGCCGTCATCGCGGCGGTGGAAGCCCTGGCCGTTCCCCACATGCTCCATGCCATTCCGCCATCCGGGGAGGAGGAGATGCTGGATGCCCTGCGGGAGCACGGGCGAGCCTGCCTGCAGGAGGGCGTCTGCCTGGATGCGGTCTCCGGCGGCCTGCGCTTAAGCAGCACCAGCAAAAATACGTGGCCCTCCAAGTCGGTGCTGGCCGTATACGTCCTGGAGGAAGTGCTCCATGTGGAAGTGCCGCGGCGCGCGGTGGAGGAGATCATCGGATGGGCCCAGGACAGTGCAAAAACCACCACCATTGCCGACCAGATCATGAGTGATACACGGGAAGTGGTGGGAGCAGTGTATTATCCCCGCATCGTCACCTCCGCTCTCTGGACGGTGATGCGGCATTGAGACAGTGGAGGGGCGGAAGCGAAGGAAGGGCCGGGAACCTGTTTTTCAGATTCCCGGCCCCAAACGGTGTTCCGATTTGAAATTCCAGAGATTATTTCAGGATGGTTTCAATATACTCTTTGATCTCCGGGCACTTGCAGCTGTCGAAGAACAGCTCCTTGAACTTGGCGCCGCTGACGGTGGCTTTTAAGAAGTCCTGATCAATGTTCTTTAAGATGGTCATCATATCTGTGTGTGTAATCTTCTTTACTTCGTCCAGGATCTTCTTGTTGCGCTGCTCCGGAACGACTCTCTCTGGCGGATAGCCGTTGCCCGGCTCGCAGCCGAACAATTTCTCAAAGGTATATTTCAGGTTCAGCTCAGCGCCCCAGCCAAAGCCCTTGGCAAACGGCATGGCAATGGCATTGCCGTCGTTGATCTGGGCAAACATATAGCCGTCGGAGGGATCCACCACATGGCCGCAGAGAACGCCCGGGAATGCGTTGAGAGCCAGCGTGGCGCCCTCGCCGGTGCCGCAGCCTGTCACAACGAAATCCACTGCGCCGCTGTTTAAAAGAATGGCGGCCAGCAGACCGCACTGAACGTAGGTGAGCTGCGCCTCGTCATCGGCGGAATACATACCGTAATTCACCACCTCATGGCCCATGGGTTCTACCACTTCTTTCAATGCAGCCTCGATCATGCTGTTTTTGGCAGCCTGGCTGTTTTCATTGATCAATGCAATCTTCATCTTATCTTCTCCTTTATCTGATTTCTCGCGGACACAGGCGGCAGTCTGTCTGCCGACCCGTCCCGCACCTACCTATAACTATAAGCGACGCCGATATTTTTGTCAATGGAGCGGGAATTCCAATTTCGGAAAAAAAGTCATGGGAAAAGGAAAAAAAGTCATAGGAAACAGGGAAGGGGCGTGGTACCATGGTTCTATAAAAACGTGCAAAAAACCGGCCGAAGAGAGGAGCAGCGCCTGTGCGGTTCAAAAACCAACAGGCGGCAGACTGGCTTGGGATTTGATGTTACGAAAGAGGATCCCTAAACGTACAGAAATCAGTGGGCGGCTGGGTATTCGCAGAAATAGAAGGAGGAAAAGCATGTATCAGCTTTGGATCAACCCAAACGAGAAAAAAAGCAAAATCAGAAAAGAAATCTACGGCCATTTTTCCGAGCACCTGGGAAGGTGTATCTATGAGGGGATTTTTGTGGGAGAGGACTCTTCCATTCCCAATGAAAAAGGAATGCGGCGCGATGTGGTGGAGGCGCTGAAGGAGCTGGAAATCCCGGTGCTGCGCTGGCCGGGCGGCTGTTTTGCCGATGAGTATCACTGGAAAGACGGCATCGGGGAAAAGAGCCAGAGAAAGCGCATGGTCAACACCAACTGGGGCGGCGTGGTGGAAGATAACAGCTTCGGCACCCATGAATTCATGGAGCTGTGCAGTCAGCTGGGAGCCCAGCCCTATATCAATGGCAATGTGGGCAGCGGAACCGTGCAGGAGATGTCCGAGTGGGTGGAGTACATGACCTTTGACGGGGTATCCCCCATGGCTCAGATGCGGGAAGCCAACGGGAGAAAAGAACCCTGGAAAGTGAAGTATTTCGGTGTGGGCAATGAGAGCTGGGGCTGCGGGGGCAGCATGCGTCCGGAGTACTATGCCGATGAATACCGCAGGTATCAGACATTCTGCCGCAATTACGGGGACAATAAGCTGTACCGCATCGCCTGCGGTCCCAGCGAGGGCGACTATCACTGGATGGAAGTGCTGATGAAAAACGCCGCCCCGCTCATGGACGGCATTTCTCTCCACTACTATACGGTGCCGGATACCTGGCAGAAAAAAGGTCCGGCCACAGGATTTGACGAGGAAACCTGGTACCGCACCCTGAAGAAGACATTGTATATGGAAGAGCTGCTCACCAAGCACGGCGCCATCATGGATCGGTATGATCCGGAAAAACGGGTGGGGCTCATCGTGGACGAGTGGGGCACCTGGTTTGATGTGGAAGAGGGAACCAACCCGGGATTTTTGTATCAGCAGAACACCATGCGGGACGCTTTGGTGGCCGGCATCAATCTGAATCTGTTCAACAAGCACAGTGATCGGGTTCACATGGCCAACATTGCCCAGCTGGTCAATGTACTCCAGTCAGTGATCCTGACAGAGGGGGAACAGATGATCAAGACACCCACCTATTATGTGTTCCGGATGTTCAAGAAACACATGGAGGCGCAGCTTCTCCACAGCCATCTTCAGACAGAGACCGTAGGCGCCGGAGAGTGGCAAGTTCCCCATGTGACGGAATCAGCATCCATGGATGAGAAGGGAGCCGTCACCATTACGCTGAATAACTTGTCCGCCCAGGAGGCCTGCCAGGTGGAAGTACACCTGACTGACAGAGAGGTGAAGCGTGTGGAGGGAGAAATCCTCAGCTCCTGCTATACAGATTATAATACATTTGAGCATCCCGATCAGGTGAAGTCCTGCCCTTATACCGACTATGAGATTCGGGACGGCAGATTGATTTTGAACCTGCCTGCCAGCAGCGTGCTCTGCGTCACGGTAACGGCATGACGGGGGCGGTTTCTCCAGGTGAGGACGGACGGATCCGCGGCCGGTGCCGAAAGTGTATGCTGGAAGACTGGGATGACAAAACCCTACATGAGAAAATTTTGCGCACCGTGGAGCAGATGGATCCGGATGTCCGCGCCGAGGAGGCGGTTTACCAGGCGCGGCTGGAGCACTGCCGCAGCTGTGACAAGCTGCTGGCAGGCATGTGCCGGGTCTGCGGCTGCTTCGTGGAGGTGCGCGCCGCCAATAAAAACAGCCGGTGCCCGGGAGAACATCACCATTGGTGAGGCGCCGCCGCAGGAAAGGAGACAGATGGTATGCAGGCGTATTTGTTTGTGCATTTTCGGGAAAAAAACACGCCGGACGGGGAGCAGGTGTATTTTGGCCTCAGCCGTGACGGATTCCACTGGGAGACGGTCAATGGAGGGAATCCGGTGCTGTGGGCGTATTATGGGGATAAGGGAGTTCGCGATTTTACCATAATTCGCTGTCCGGAAAATGAAAAATGTTACATTTTGGCCACGGATTTGAGCCTTGCCTACGGCATGAGGAACCAGTACCATCATTCTTGGGAAGAGATCAGCCGAAATGGAAGCAAAAATTTGGCGGTCTGGGAATCAACAGATTTGGTGAACTGGAGTGAGCAGCGGCTCATCAGAGTGGGGGAGGAAGCGTTTGGGTGCCTCTGGGCGCCGGATGTGATCTTTGACAGAGAAAATGGAGAGTATCTGCTTCACTGGTCATCCTCCCACGCCGATGACGGCTATGGGATAAAGCGCATCTATTACAGCAGAACCAGGGATTTTGCGTCATTTTCTTCCCCCCAGGTTCTGTACGAAAAGGAGGGCAGCAGTGTCATTGACTCTGCCATTTATGAGGAGAACGGCCGGTACTATCTGTTTGTGAAAAATGAGAGAAATCCGGCGCGTATTCTCCTTCTAACTTCCTGCCACGCGGCAGGGCCCTATGAGCCTGTAAAGGGATTTGAAGAGAACAGTGATGTGGAGGAGGGATGCTATGAGGCCCCCACGGCCATGCGGCTGGAGAATGGGAAATGGTGCCTATTTCTGGATTATTACGGAGTTCCAGGGGACGGGCAGGGGTATGTCCCGTTTGTGGCGGACAGTTTAGCCTCCGGTGCATTTCGGCGTGCCGATCAGGCGTTCTCCTTTCCCTATGGATTTAAGCACGGTACCATTCTTCCCATCACCATGGAAGAGTATTGGAGAATTCGCAGTCATTGGACCTAGCCATCCGGTCTTTGCGCCCGCTGAAAATTGCGCTGTGATGGGGCCAATGGCTTTTGCCGGTAAATGCCCGCCGATCCGTGCGGTTCATGGGCAGGCCTGTGGAACCGGCTGTCCAGGACATGGGACAGGAAAAAGTCCTTGACAAATGGATAAAAAACTGATACCCTAAATTGGAAAATAACGAACGGGAGTTCCCCGTTGAGGAAGAGGAGAGTGTTGTATGTCGGTTGTATTGTAATGGTTCGCAGAAAGAATCAGTGACAGGAGCAGAGCCCATGGAGATGGTATGGGCTGTTTTGGCGTA
>CAJFUP010000085.1 GCA_904420225.1 uncultured Lachnospiraceae bacterium | reverse complement strand
CCGCGCTGGACGTCATATTTTGAATATAATTCACTATCAATCACGCCGTTTTTCTGACAATCATCAGAAAAACGCGCAATATAATTCTCAAAGGTATCTTTGCTAATCATAAAAATGCACCTCTTTTCTGGGGAAGGAAGACGAATATCTCCCATATGTACAGTTGCGTAAAAAATAAATTATATCTTAGTATAGCATAGAACGGATGATACAGCAAGGAAAAAAATGTAAACAAATCCTGAACGTCAAGTGAAATAACTGAAAAATAAAATGTACCATGAGAATTCTGCGTATTCCATGCCCGATTGTCGGGAATAATAATCCAGTGCCGTGGAGAGCAATGATAAGGAATTTCCTGGCAGTCGGAAAAGAAAAAGGAGGTAGCAGAATGAAGGTGCTATTTTATGGAACCAACAGCTATGACGAGCACTTTTTTAAAAAAATCATGGACGAGTACCCGCAGATTTCCATTGACTTTACGGATGCCAATATTCATAAAGAGACAGCAGCTTTGGCGATGGGATATGAAGCGGTCTGCGCATTTGTCAATGCGGATCTGGGTGGGGAGGTTATCCGGGAACTGGCAGAATATGGTGTAAAACTGATTCTCATGCGGTGCGCTGGCTTTAACAATGTGGATTTGCGGCAGGCGGCTGAAAGCCGCGTGGAAGTGAGGCGAGTTCCCGGATATTCCCCTCAGGCAGTGGCGGAACATGCCATGGCGCTGGCGCTGACGGCCAATCGCCATACGCATAAAGCGTATATTAAATGCCGGGAAAACGATTTTAGCCTAACTGGGCTCATGGGAGTCAATTTCTTTGGCAAGACTGCTGGAATCATCGGTACAGGAAAAATCGGAAGAGCCATGGCTGATATCTGCCGGGGATTTGGAATGCGTGTCATAGGTTATGATAAATATGAAAATCCGGAAACAGGAATTCATTATCTGCCGTTGGAACAAGTACTTCGTGAAAGCGATTTGTTGAGCCTTCACTGTCCGCTGACAGATGAAACCCGTCATCTCATCAACAAGACAACCATTGGCTCCATGAAGGACGGAGTGATTTTGGTGAACACATCCCGGGGGGGACTGATTCGGACAGAAGATCTCATTGATGGAATTCGAGCGGGAAAATTTTTCGCTGTGGGGTTGGATGTGTATGAAGAGGAGACCCCTTATGTGTATGAAGATTTATCGGATCAAATTATGCAGACATCCACCATGGCCAGACTGCTTTCCTTTCCCAATGTGGTGGTCACATCTCATCAGGGGTTTTTGACAGTGGAGGCAGTGGAGGCCATAGCCCGCACCACTCTGCAGAATGCCGTGGATTCTATGGAAGGGCGGGCAACCTCCAATGAGCTGACGGGCTTAATGCAAGAATGAGTGAGAAAATGGCCGATTTTAGCAGAGATGGATGGGAACTGGGCAATCAATGGTCATGGAGTTGGGGGTGACGCGGCAGTCAAAAGCCAAAAGATGGACGCCGTGCGAAGATGCGTGGATTAAGGCATCGGCGAATTGGGGATGGGTTTGCCGGTTGGGGCAAAATTCCTTCACTGGTTTCATCTGGATAATCATCAGAAGAAACGCCTGGAAGCCTTCTTTCACGCATTCTTCCAGTTCCATCAAGTGCCTGACTCCCCGCTGTGTGGGGGCATCGGGGAAAAGAGCGGTACCGTCCTTCTCCAGGGTACATCCCTTTACTTCCAGAAATGCTTTTTCATCCCCATATTCAGCGTAAAGGTCGAAGCGGGAGGTACCGTGGGTGACTTCCCGCTTCAGCCGAGAAAGGCCCGGAAAAAATCCACTCTCCAGGATCCACTCATACGCTGCCTGATTGGGAGCCTGAGAATCCAAATTCACCAACATAGATTCTTTGTAAACAGCAATAAGGGAGAAGTCCGTTTTTCGTCCGGGATGTTTTGCGTGTTCCAGAATAACCGTTGCGCCGGGGATCAACAGTTCCTGACAGCGCCCGGTATTTTTAATGTGGCAAAGAGTCTCACGGCCATTTACCATACATACGGCAAGAAAACGATTGGGCCGCTTCAAAAAAGTGGCCAAAATAGTGTGGGAATATTCCATGATGGGCTCCTTTCAATTCTTTGAGCAATAGTATACGTTCTATTGTATTTATTTGCAAGGCCCTGTCCCGTGGAGCTTTAAGAATCCGCAAATATTGAGAAAACCCATGATTACGTGGCAGAGCAAAAGAAGTATTGTGCAAACCATCCCGATTATGCTATTATAGTTATAAATTTCCCGCCGACAGGCTGGATACAAAAGATGGAGGAAAACAATGGAATTATTAGAAGAAAGAATCCGCAGGGATGGTATCGTGAAAAAGGGCAACGTTTTAAAAGTGGACAGCTTCCTGAATCACCAAATGGATATCCAGCTGTTCAATGAGATTGGAAAAGAATTTAAACGTCTTTTTGCAGAATGTCCCATCAACAAGATACTGACAATTGAGGCCAGCGGAATTGGGATCGCCTGTATTGCTGCGCAGTACTTTCAAGTGCCGGTGGTGTTTGCAAAAAAAGCGCAGAGCATAAACATTGATGGAGATGTCTACAGTACAAAAATAGAGTCCTTTACTCATAAAAAGATATATGATGTCATTGTGTCAAAAAAATTTTTAAGCAGAGAGGATCATGTTCTTATCATTGATGATTTTCTGGCCAATGGCTGTGCTTTGGCCGGTCTGATTGACCTTGTGCAGAGTGCTGGTGCAGCGATCGAGGGGATCGGAATCGTTATTGAAAAAGGATTTCAGCATGGCGGAGACTTGATACGCGGCAAAGGGGTGCGCCTGGAATCATTGGCCATTATTGATGGAATGGACGATGAAACCGGAGACATTTATTTCAGGCAATAAAAGAATAAGCAGCCTGCGGGAAAAGGAGAGAACGGGGATGAAACTGGTAATACAGCGGGTGAACGAGGCAAGTGTCACGGTGGAGGGCAAGGTGATCTCAGACATTGGAAAAGGACTTGTAGTATTTTTCGGCGCCGGGGAAGGCGACACAGAAGAAATGGCTGACAAGTTTGCCGATAAATTGGTGAAACTGAGAATCTTCCAGGACGAAAATGGAAAAACAAATTTATCTTTGGCAGATGTGGGAGGGGAAGTGCTGATTATCTCTCAATTTACTCTTTATGCAGACTGTCGGAAGGGTAACAGACCAAGTTTTGTAAAAGCTTGTGAACCAGGCCGGGCGGAAGAATTGTATGAATATTTTTTAAAAGCATTCCAATGGCGGTACGGCTCTGTTAAAAAGGGGATTTTTGGGGCTGACATGAAAGTGAGATTGGAAAATGATGGCCCATTTACCATTTGTTTGGACAGTTGGGAAGGAGAGTCAACCCGGTGATGCGTTTTTGACAATGGATCAATTTTGAAAAAAATGTGAAAGAGCTTTTTTTATGGAGAGAAATGTGATATGATTAACTCTGTTTAGCTTGGCACTACAGGAAAGTGAGGATTGAATTCAATGAGAAAAAAGATTGCAGCTGCGATGCTGTGTATGTGTATGACAGTGGGACTTACGGCATGTCAGAGCCCCAGCAGCACTGCTGAGTCCACACAGGCAGAGAGTACAGGGGAGAGCGCAGCGGAGGAGACACGTGAACAGCCCACATTTGATTATTCGGAAGGGCTGGAAGATACTGGATATATGACAGGCATTACGGCAGCCGATTATGTGGAGCTTCCAGAATATAAAGGAGTGGAAATCAGCGAAGCGGATGCGGTTCCCACAGATGAAGCCATCGATTCCATTCTGGACAGTATTTTGACTTCTTATGCCACAGAAGAAGATATGACCGATGAAAACAGAGCCATTGAGGAGACGGATATTGTCAATATTGATTATTCCGGTTCTGTTGACGGTGAGATTTTTGACGGCGGGACAGCAGAGGGGCAGGATCTGGATCTTGCCAACAGCACATTTATTGACGGCTTTGCAGAGCAGATCGTGGGGCATAAGTTGGGAGAAGAATTTGACATTGAGGTAACCTTCCCGGACCCGTATCAAAACAATCCGGATTTGGCGGGCAAGGCGGCCATATTCCATATCAAGGTCAATTCAGTGACTGCGGTTACCATCCCGGAACTGACCGATGATTTTGTAAAGGAGAACTTCGGGGAAGACACCGGATGCGAGACTTCTGAGGAATTCCTGGCATACCTGAGAGAGAATCAGCAGGAAAGCATGATGATGAATTACATGTGGGATTACCTGCGGGAGAATGCCACTGTAACAGAGGTTCCGCAGGATCTTTACGATGTCTGCTATGATTTCCAGGATTTTTCAGCAGATCTCCAGGCTTATCAGTTGGGTATGACAAAGGAAGAGATGATGACTTCTTTTTCCATTTCTGAGGATACTTTGGATGGATATGCCACTTCCATGGCGGAGGAAATCCTCATTGCACAGGCTGTGGCAGAGAAGGAGAATATCCAGGTGGATGACAGTGATTTGTCTGAGGCGTATGGAGATAATCTGGACTCCTATTTGGAGACATATGGAACCGGCTATGTGAAGCGTTCTGCTATGCTGAATAAGGTGGCAAAATTCATGGCTGATGACGCAGTGATTGTGGAAAACAGTGAGACAGAAGCGGCTGAAACAACGGCTGAGGCAGAATAATAAATATGTAGCTCAAAAAGAAGGTACCCCCCTGTGTGGATACCTTCTTTATTACAATTCTGAAAAGTCTTCTCTCAGCTCCTCCGTTTTATGGGTTATTTGCTGATCAGTCCTCCGATATTGGCAATGAGAATGGATACGGTGCCATCCGGGTTTGTGATGAATTGTACCCGATCGCGGTTGTTGTACTCCTCCATGGGTATGGTGATTTCAATGCCGGTGTCTGTCAGCAGATGCTGCTTTTCAAACTTTTTAATGGTTTTGGGATTCTTGGGCGCCACCTCTTCGTTTTGCAGGTGGTATTTTTCGATTTTTTCGTCAAAATCCCGCTGCATCTCTTCGCTGCCGGAAAAGACTTTTTCTTTCACCGTTTCCACCCGCAGGTTGCCGCTTTCTTCCAGTTCCCGGTAGATAATGTTTTTGATTTCCATCTTCCTTTCGGCATCATCCTCTGGATAATATTTTCGGTTTACCTGTTCCACCGCTTTTGTCACGATGTCCAGCTTGGATTTCTGGGAAAGCGGGGCGCGGCATTTCATGTAAAGCTGGGATAAATAATTGGTTTTCACACCGTTTACGTCAAATTTTTTCTCCAGAAGAAGGATGGAATGATCCTCCAGACCGATGACAGCCGCCTCTGTAAGGCGCTGGCTCTGGGAAGGGAGAATGGCCTGTTGGAGAATAATGGAGTTGGAGTTGGAGACATCGCTGTTGGAGGTCATATGGGTGTAAAAGGACTTATAATTCATCTTCAGGAGTCCGATATAATCGCCTCCCTGCCCTGCTGGATTGAAATCATTTCCGCAATGGAAATGGAGAATGGCCAGATCTGCCGGGGGAATATCGGGATTGGCATACATGACGGCAAACAATCCGGAAGCCAAAGCCTTGGAAAAATCCACAAAATTGCCGCCGCTATAGCCGTTTAAGCAGGCCAGTACCTCTGAGTCTTCCTCAAACTGACAGTGTTTTACATCATCGCCCGAAACGATTCGGCTAATGTGCGCTTTAAAAAAATCGCTCAAATCAGGTCCAAATTCCAGTTCCTCATCCGAAAGCACCGGCATCCCCACCGAGCTGTCCAAGATATGTACGATGGCCTTTTTTATGATAATTGAATCTTGATCCATATGGAGTCTTCCTTTCTTGACGTGACGTTTTGTAACAGTAGTATACCAGCAAAAAAGCGTTTGGAAAAGTTGTTTTTTATGGTATAATCCCATCAGACATTAACTGGCGCATAGAGGATTTTTTCAGATCCATAAAAAAGCATTCCCAGGAGGACGCGGCTGCAGGGCGGAGTGTTCCTGGGTGTACGAATTTACTTTATCGGGAGGAAACACATGGCATTTACACATCTGCATGTTCATACAGAATATAGTCTGCTGGATGGCTCCTGCAAGATCAGAGAGCTGGTGGCCAGGGCCAAAGAGCTGGGGATGGACTCCTTGGCTATCACCGATCACGGCGTCATGTACGGCGTTATCGATTTTTACAAGGCGGCCAGGGAAGCGGGGATCAAACCCATCATCGGGTGTGAGGTTTACGTGGCTCCCAACTCCCGTTTTGACCGGGAAACCACCGGAGGGGAAGACCGCTACTATCATCTGATCCTTTTGGCAGAAAATGACATGGGGTATCATAATTTGATGAAGATTGTCTCCAAGGGGTTCATAGATGGATTTTATTACCGTCCCAGAGTGGACAGGGGAATTTTGCGCGCGTACCATGAGGGCATCATCGCCACCAGCGCTTGTCTGGCCGGGGAAGTGCAGCGCTATCTGGTGCGGGGAATGTATGAGCAGGCGGTGAAAGTGGCCAGGGAGTACGAGGAGATTTTCGGGCAGGGAAACTTTTTTCTGGAGCTTCAGGATCATGGCATCGCTGATCAGAGACTGGTGAATCAGGGGCTGCTCCGCATGAGCCAGGAGACGGGTATTGGACTGGTGGCCACCAATGATGTCCACTATATCAATGAGGAGGATGCGGTGCCACACGATATTCTGTTGTGTATCCAGACGGGGAAAAAGGTCACAGATGAAAATCGTATGCGCTATGAAGGAGGCCAGTTCTATCTAAAGTCAGAAGAAGAAATGCGCCGTCTTTTTCCATACGCGCAGGAAGCTCTGGACAACACGCATGCCATTGCCCAGAGATGCAACGTGGAGATTGAGTTTGGTGTCACTAAGGTACCCCGTTTCCATGTACCGGAAGGGTATAGCGCATGGGAATATTTGCAGAAACTGTGTTTTGAGGGATTGGAGAAACGCTACCCGGACCAGGAGCAGCGAGACGTCCTAAAAGAAAAGCTGATTTATGAGTTGGGTGTCATCCGCAAAATGGGGTATGTGGATTATTTTCTTATTGTGTGGGACTTCATTCATTTTGCCAGAAGCAATGACATTATGGTGGGGCCGGGCCGAGGTTCGGCGGCTGGGAGCCTGGTTTCCTATTGTCTGGGTATCACCAACATTGATCCCATCCGCTACAATCTTCTTTTTGAGCGGTTTCTGAATGCAGAGCGTGTCTCCATGCCGGATATTGATATTGATTTCTGCTTCGAGAGACGACAGGAGGTCATTGACTATGTGGTGCGAACCTACGGGAAGGATCAGGTGGTGCAGATTGTTACCTTTGGTACCCTGGCTGCAAAGGGTGTCATCCGGGATGTGGGGCGGGTACTGGATCTGCCCTATTCCCTGTGCGACACCATTGCCAAAATGGTGCCCAACGAGCTGAATATCACCATTGATTTGGCGTTAAAGATGAATCCGGAGCTGCGCAGTCTCTATGAGTCCGATGAGCAGGTGAAACACCTCATTGACATGTCCAAACGGCTGGAAGGACTGCCGCGTCATACTTCCATGCATGCCGCCGGTGTGGTCATCAGTGAAAAGCCAGTGGATGAATATGTCCCCCTGTCCAGGGCTACGGATGGTTCCATTACCACCCAGTTTACCATGACCACTCTGGAAGAGCTGGGGCTTTTGAAGATGGATTTTCTGGGGCTGAGGACGCTGACGGTGATTCAGAATGCGGTGAAAAATGTGGAGAAAACCAGGGGAATTCGGATTGACATCGATCACATTGATTTTGACGATAAGGATGTGCTGGCCTCCATTGGCACGGGAAAATGCGACGGTGTGTTCCAGCTGGAAAGCGCTGGCATGAAAACCTTCATGAAAGAGTTGAAGCCGGAGAATCTGGAAGACATCATTGCCGGAATTTCTCTGTATCGCCCCGGCCCCATGGACTTCATCCCCAAGTATCTGAAAGGAAAAAAGGACAAGGATGCCATTGTGTATGATTGTCCTCAGCTGGAGCATATCCTGGCGCCCACATATGGGTGCATTGTTTATCAGGAGCAGGTCATGCAGATTGTGCGGGACTTGGCTGGATATACCATGGGGCGCAGCGATTTGGTGCGCCGTGCCATGTCCAAGAAAAAAGGTTCTGTCATGGAAAAGGAGCGCAGAAATTTCGTCTATGGGAATCCAGAAGAAGGGGTGCCTGGCTGTGTAGCCAATGGAATTGACGAAAAAGTGGCCAATCATATTTATGATGAGATGATTGATTTTGCCAAATACGCGTTCAACAAATCCCATGCCGCAGCATACGCTGTAGTGGCCTATGAGACGGCATATTTAAAATATTATTATCCGGTGGAATACATGGCGGCGCTGATGACATCTGTCATTGAAAATGCTTCCAAGGTGTCAGAATATATTCTCACATGCCGACAGATGGGGATAGAGATTATCCCACCGGATGTCAACGAGGGGGAAAGCAATTTTTCTGTTGCTGACAATAAAATTCGCTATGGTCTGTCGGCCATCAAGAGTATCGGGAAACCGGTGATTGCCGGTTTGGTACAGGAGCGGGAACAAAACGGAGCATTCAAAAGTCTGAAGGATTTCATCCAGCGCATGAGCCAGAGGGAAATCAATAAAAGAGTAGTGGAAAATCTTATAAAGGCCGGAGCCTTCGACCACATGGGAGCCACTAGAAAGCAAATGATGCTGGTGTACGCCGGAATTATGGATCAAGCGGCAAAGGAGAAAAAGCAGTCTTTGGCTGGACAGATGAGTCTGTTTGATTTTGTGGAGGAGGATGCCAAAAAGGATTTTGAATTGAAAATGCCCGATGTGGGCGAGTATGAAAAAGATGTGCTGCTGGGATTCGAGAAGGAGGTTTTGGGGATTTACGTCAGCGGTCATCCTCTGGAGGCGGATGTGAAACTTTTAGAGAAAAACATCACAGCCCAGACCACCGACTTCAATGTGGAGGAAGAGACAGGGCGCGCCAGAGTGGAAGACGGACAGATTGTTACAGTGGGCGGCATGATCACGGGAAAGACTGTGAAAACCACCAAGACCAATCAGCTGATGGCCTTTATTACTCTGGAAGATTTGGTGGGTACATTGGAGATTATCGTTTTCCCCAAAGATTACGAAAAGAACCGGCCATATTTGGAACCGGACCGAAAAGTGTTTTTCAGAGGAAGAGCCAGTATTGGAGAGGAAAATCAGGGTAAACTGGTATGTGAGAGGGTCATTCCTTTTGAAGCGGTTCCCAGAGAACTGTGGATTCAGTATGAGGACAAGGAAAGTTATCTCAGGGATGAGTCAGAGCTTCTGCAGATTTTGGCGACCTGGGATGGGCAGGATCCTGTTATCATCTATCTGAGAGATAGCAGACAGTATAAACGTCTGCCCGCCAGCCGAAATGTATCGGTACAGCCGGAATTATTGAAGAAATTGTACGAAAAACTTGGTGAAAAAAATGTCAAAGTTATGGAAAAGACTATTGAAAAACTCTGAAAAATGGATTAGAATGAATGGTGTGTGAACCATTTTGCAGGGGAATTTTTGAGACTGAATACATGGGAGGAATCATCATGGAAAACGCAATCAATACAATTGGAGTTCTGACAAGCGGTGGCGATGCTCCGGGTATGAACGCAGCGATCCGTGCAGTTGTCCGGGCAGCGCTGTCAAAGAATATGAAGGTCAAGGGAATCAAGCGCGGATATGCCGGACTGCTGAAAGAGGAGATTGTTGATATGGACAGCCGCAGCGTTTCGGATATTGTCCAGAAGGGCGGGACCATCCTTTACACAGCTCGCTGTGAGGAATTCCGTACAGAGGAGGGACAGCGTCTGGGAGCCGAGATTTGTAGAAAGCATGGTATCGAAGGACTGGTTGTCATCGGCGGTGATGGTTCGTTCAATGGAGCCTGTAAGTTGGCTGGTCTCGGAATCAATACCATTGGGCTTCCCGGTACCATAGACCTGGATATCGCCTGTACAGATTACACCATTGGATTTGACACGGCGGTGAATACGGCCATGGAGGCCATTGATAAGGTGCGCGATACGTCCACTTCCCATGAGCGGTGTAGCATCATTGAGGTCATGGGCCGCAGCGCCGGCTACATTGCCCTCTGGTGCGGCATTGCCAATGGCGCGGAAGATATCCTCCTTCCAGAGCGCTACGATGGCAACGAGCAGGCCATTATCAATCATATTCTGGAACACAGAAAGCGCGGAAAGAGCCACCACATTATCATCAACGCCGAGGGCGTCGGACATTCCACCAGTATGGCCAAGCGTATTGAGGCGGCCACAGGCGTGGAGACGAGGGCCACCATTCTTGGGCATATGCAGAGAGGCGGTCGTCCCACCTGTAAGGATAGGGTATATGCCACCATCATGGGTGCCAAAGCGGTGGACCTTTTGGCTGAAGGTAAGAGCAATCGGGTAGTGGGCTATCTCAATGGGGACTTTGTGGATTTTGATATCAATGAAGCGCTGGCCATGAAGAAAGACATTCCCGAATATCAGTATATGGTCAGCAAGATGATGGTTCGGTGATGGGAAATTGTGATACTTTCCCGCAGCTTGCTGCGGGAGAATTGCTTGGGGATGCTGCAAGGAATTTGCAACGTCCCTTTTTGACGCTTGGAAAAGAATTTTGCCAAAAAATGTGGCCGGGCAGAAAAGCTGGAAAAGGAGAATGACAGGTGAAGAGATTTGGAGTATTTGGATTGGGGGATTTTGGACAGAGTGTGGCCATCACACTGGCGAAAAATGGATGTGATGTGTTGGCAGTGGACATTCATGAGGATAAGATCCAGGATATAGCTGACTATGTTTCCATGGCAGTGAAGACGGACTTATGTGATCAGGATGCATTGAGAAGCCTGAATATTAAAAACTTGGATGTGGTGGTGGTGGCTGTGGGCGACAATATGGAAGCGGGAGTGATGGCCACGATTTTGGCAAAAGAGGCTGGGGTTCCCTATATTTTGGCCAAAGCAAAAAATGAAATTTATGCAAAAGTGCTGAGAAAAGTGGGAGCGGACGAAATCATTTTTCCTGAAATAGCCATGGGACAGCGGATTGCCAAGGGACTAATGACAGGAAAATTCATTGATCTTTTGGAGCTGTCCAGCAAATTCAGCCTCACAGAAATTCGGGTTTCCAAGGGGTGGGTGGGAAAAACCTTAAGGGAGCTGAAATTAAGGGACCGCTACGGCGTCAATGTCATTGCCAGAAAGACAGGCGAGGAGATCGAGATGGACTTGAATCCGGATCAGCCATTGGAATTGGGCTCCATATACATAATGGCGGGAAGCAATTCAGCTCTGGAACAATGTATCCAGGAGCAAGACAGCGTCATGGAATGAGGAAACAGAATGAAAGCAGATGTAAAATATGTAATGCAGCTGAATAAAAAGCCGAGACAGAGAAAAAAAGACGGTGTTTTCGTGGTGGAAGGTCCCAAAATGTTTACAGAACTGCCATCGTTTTTGAGAATGAAAACGTTTGTATCGGAGAGCTTTTTGAAAGAAGAGACACATAAACAGCTGCTGGCGGGAATTCCCTTTGAGACGGTGAAAGATTCGGTATTTGAGCAAATGTCAGATACCAAAACTCCACAGGGGATTCTGGCCGTGGCCAGACAGCTTTCCTATGAGATGGGGGATCTGCTGGGGAGAGAAAATAGCAGAAAACCACTGTTGCTGGTGCTGGATAAAATCCAGGATCCGGGGAATTTGGGAACCATGATTCGGGCTGGGGAGGCGGCGGGAGTAACCGGTATTTTGATGAACCGGGAAACAGTGGATATATATAATCCCAAGGTCATCCGTTCCACCATGGGGGCGCTATACCGTGTTCCATTTGCCTATACAGACAATCTAGTGGAGACATTGAAGGAACTGAAAGAAAATGGAATGCGAGTGTTTGCGGCCCATCTTGCTGGGATGCATGTTTACGATAAAGTGGATTATACAGGGGCCAGCGCATTTCTCATTGGAAATGAGGCCAACGGTCTATCGGATGAAATCGCCGCCATGGCAGACTGCTATATTAAAATACCCATGTGCGGTAAGGTGGAGTCGCTGAATGCGGCCGTGGCCGCCTCGGTGCTTTTGTTTGAAGCGGCCAGGCAGAGACGGTGGGCGTAATTTTTCTAAGGGAATGTAACATAATAGGAAATGGATTGTCACAAAGTCGTAACAGACTTTGTGGCAATTTTTTTTGCTTTTTGAAGAATGATCTGCCAAAATGGAGCAAAAGTGGAGAACAAAGTCGAAAAAAGTGGCAAGAAATAAAGTTTGGTGGGGAGGGGTTGACAAAAAGTATTAAGTCTGCTATCATAAGTTCGTAACAAAGATGTAATAAATAAAAAACGCTGTGTAACAAACATGGCAAAACAAGCGGGAGGTAGAAGATGTTTTTGAAAAGTAAGTATATCGCCGGGCTGTTGACGACGGTCACCGTCGCCTCGGGATTCAGTTACTTGCCCAACAGCGAAAGCGGTATGGATACTTCAAAACAAAACTTGAACTACGAACTTAATGTTTTTCATCTGGATGCACTATCTGGCTTCGATCAGAAGCTGGAAAGCTTGAAAGCGGATAAAGAGGAAGTTGATCAGCAGGAAACAGGAATTCTTTCTCTTTCCAGAATTCAGCAGACCATCGTAGAATCGAAGTCGAAAAAGAAGGAAGTAAAAGAAACAGCGAAGGAAGAGACTAATGAATTGTCTTTCATAGAAAAGGCGAAATTAAGAACATACTTCAAGGACCATACCATGGTGGATGAAGAGAAGGTGGAGGGATATTTGAATATCCGAGCTGAAGCTGCCGCTGACGAAACTGTGGAGGTGCTGGGTAAGCTTTATCCAGGAGCAGTGGCTGAAATCCTGGAAGAGCAGGAGGAATGGAGCCGGATCCAGTCTGGAGATGTCACTGGCTGGGTAAAAAATGAGTACCTTCTCTTTGGTGAAGATGCCATGAAGGCTGTGGGAGACAAAATTACATATGAGGCAGAAGTACTGGCCGATACGCTGAATGTTCGAGCTGGAGCTGGCACGGAATATGAAGTGCTGGAGATCTTGACAAAAGGCGACTGCCCGGAAGTGGTGGAAGAGACAGATGGATGGGTGGAAATTAAATTGACAGAAGAAGCCACTGGCTTTGTTTCTGAGGACTTTGTGGAAGTGGATTACGCATTCCCGGAAGCCGTTTCTCTCCAGCAGGAGCTGGCCAATGATACTGAGACCGAGAATGTGGCGGCAACCGTTGAGGAAGAAACCATGGCGAACGACCAGTCTTTGGCCGTAGCGGAAGAAGAGACAGCCCAGATGGAAGCAGCAGCGCAGGCAGCGGCCCAGGAGGCGGCTGAAGCAGCAGCGCAGGCAGCGGCCCAGGAAGCGGCTCGCCAGCAGGCAGCAGCTGAAGAGGCAGCCCGTCAGCAGGCGGCTCAGGAAGCAGCGGCGCAGGCAGCGGCCCAAGAAGCAGCCCGTCAGCAGGCAGCAGCCGAGGCCGAGGCAAAGAAGAAATATTTGGGAACTTTTCGGATCACATATTATTGCCCATGTACACAGTGCTGCGGGACTTGGGGGACTGATGCTCCCGGCGCCACTGTGGTTGGCAGTTCGGGGCAGCAGCTGATTGCGGGGTATTCTGTAGCGGTAAATCCGGCTCAGATTCCTTATGGAACGAAATTGATTATCAATGGAAAAACGTATATTGCTGCGGATTCCGGAGTGGGAAGCAACTGCATCGATATATTTTCCTCCAGCCATTCTGAGGCGCTCCAGGGAGGTATGTATTATGCCGATGTGTATTTGGCATGATCGCCCCTGGCCAGAGGATATTTCATCAGAAGATACTAAATATAGAAACCAAGAAGATAAAATACCGCCTTTTGGGGCGGTATTTTTTGCTTTACTGGCAATCTCTTTTTGCTGTTCACAGAAAGGCTTTTCTGAATGGAAATTTTGTGGTACACTGAAACACGGACACCCGGCCGAGCGGGGTGCAAGGATAAGTAAAGAAAGTCGTACCGCGGCTTTTTTGAAAGGATAGTGAATATGAAGAAAAAAGTTGTGGTGGGTATGTCGGGGGGAGTGGATTCTTCCGTGGCGGCATATTTGCTGAAAAAACAGGGATATGATGTCATTGGCGTCACCATGCAGATTTGGCAGAATGAGGACGTATGTGCTGTGGAACAGGAGGGTGGCTGCTGCGGACTCAGCGCTGTGGAAGATGCCAGAAGAGTGGCTGCGGCCCTGGAGATCCCCTATTATGTGATGAACTTTAGAAAAGAATTCCAAAGGGATGTGATAGATTATTTTGTCTCAGAGTATCAGCAAGGCAGAACTCCCAATCCGTGTATAGCCTGCAATCGCTATGTGAAGTGGGAGGCCCTTCTGAATCGGAGCCGGATGATCGGAGCAGATTATATCGCCACGGGTCACTATGCGAGGGTCATCCGTCTGGATAATGGAAGATATACCATCCGAAAATCAGTGACGGAAGAAAAAGATCAAACATATGCTCTGTTTAATTTGACACAAGAGCAGTTGGCTCATACTCTAATGCCAGTGGGAGACTATACGAAAGAACAGATTCGGCAGATTGCCCAACAGATCGATGTTCGGGTTTCCAAGAAGAAAGATAGTCAGGAGATCTGCTTTATTCCGGATCATGATTACGCAGGATTTATAGAGCGGGAGACCGGCGGCAATGTACCTCCGGAAGGGAATTTTGTGACAACTGACGGCAGGGTATTGGGACGCCATAGAGGGATTACCCATTACACAGTGGGACAGAGAAAAGGGCTGAATCTGGCCATGGGACATCCAGTTTTTGTGACCGAGATTCGTCCAGAGACCAATGAAGTGGTTATAGGAGAGGCAGAAGAAGTATTCTCAAATCGGCTTGTGTGTGACCATCTCAATTTTATGGCAGTCCCGGATTTAAAACAAGACACCTGTCTTACGGCCAAGATTCGCTATGCCCACAAAGGAGCGTCCTGTATGGTGAGACGAATCAGTGAGACAGAGGCGGAAGTAGTCTTTGACACGCCCCAGCGTGCGGTGACGCCGGGACAGGCGGTGGTTTTTTATGCCGGGGATGATATCGCCGGAGGGGGTATCATTAAATACAGTGTAAAGTGATAAAGGATTCACGCAGCATTGGGTGAAATCCTTTAAACGCTCGGTAAAAAGGACAAGGAAAAGAGGATACAAAAACAATGGATGTAAAGGACTTTGATTATGATTTGCCGGAGGAGCTGATTGCCCAGGATCCCATTGAGGATCGTTCCAGCTCCCGGCTGATGGTACTTGACAAAAGTACGGGCGCCATACGCCATGAAATTTTCCGAGACATTGTGAACGAACTGCAGCCGGGAGACTGTCTGGTGATCAATGATACCAAGGTAATCCCAGCGCGGCTGTTTGGTGTTAAGGCAGAGACAGAGGCTAAAATAGAAATTCTATTGCTCAAGCGCCGGGAACATGATATATGGGAAGTCTTAGTAAAACCGGGAAAGAAGGCAAAACCGGGGACGGAGATTATCTTTGGAGATGGAAGACTCAAAGGTACGGTCATTGATGTGGTGGAAGATGGAAATCGTTTGATTCGGTTTTCCTATGAAGGGATTTTTGAGGAGATTTTGGACGAACTGGGACAGATGCCGCTTCCTCCTTATATTACCCATCAGCTGAAGGACAAAAATCGCTACCAGACCGTTTATGCCAAACACGAGGGTTCAGCCGCCGCGCCCACAGCGGGTTTGCATTTCACCAAAGAACTGCTTCAGCAGATTCAGGATATGGGGGTTGTTATCGCTCATGTGACACTGCATGTGGGGTTGGGGACATTTCGCCCTGTGAAAGTGGATCAGGTGCAGGATCATCATATGCACTCGGAATTTTATATGGTGGATGAAGCAGAAGCAGAGAAAATTAATGCCGCTAAGGCACAGGGGAAGCGTGTCATTGCTGTGGGCACCACTTCATGCCGCACGCTGGAGTCAGCGGCGGATGCAGAGGGGACCTTGAAAGCTGGAAGCGGATGGACCGACATTTTCATATATCCCGGATATCGCTTTCGGGTGATTGACGCGCTGATTACCAATTTCCATTTGCCCCAGTCTACACTGGTGATGTTGGTATCGGCGTTGGCAGGCCGGGAGCATATTTTGGCTGCCTATAAAGAAGCAGTGAAGGAAAAGTACCGCTTTTTTAGCTTTGGGGATGCCATGCTGATCCAGTAATGGGATTTTCAAACAATAACCACATCGTCATCATGAAACATAAATAGACTGAGAGCCATCAGAATCATACATTGGCAGGGGGAAATTTGACTGCTGTACAGTTCCATTTCTTTCTTTCCCCTTGTCATATGTGTGATATTTCCCAAAGATTTTTCACCCAGAGAAAAAAAGAAAATTCGATTTGGTGTTTGTGTTATTGTCAGAGGTCCCCGTTTCGTGCAGAACTGGAGTTTCTGCGCCATGGGAGGCCGCAATAGTGTCTTTTGAACTGGCCTTCCCTCAGCATCGGTTTCCCGAAGCAGAGAACAGGACAAAATTTCTGTCTCTTTGGCCAGCACAATCAGCTGATCATCATTCTTTTTAACCGCAAACTGTTGAACGCCCTCAGTATCAAGGATATCCAGTTCTTTTTTTCCAATGGCTTTTATTTTGCCGACTTTACGGCCATTTTCTCCATAAATATCCCAATGTTTTCCAAAAGTTTTTATAGTTAGACGCATACAGTTAACCTCCCAGAAAAGAAACGGCCAATTTCAATACCCCAGCCAATATCATGACAGCGACGGGATTCATTTTTGCCTTTTTCAGCAACAGGAAGCATAGAATGAAGATGATAACCATACTCCAATGAATAGAAGTCAGTGTCATGGAAGAATCGCTGCCCCAAAACGCAGTGATGAGTATGGAAATGCCTGCTGACGCGATCATAGCCACCACCGCTGGGCGCAGAGAATTCAAGACGCTTTGCAGCATACCCATACTGCGGTATTTCAGGTATAGTTTGGCCAACAGTGTGACAATGATGCAGGAAGGCAGAATACATCCGGTGGTGGCGATGAGCGCGCCGGGAATGCCAGCAATTTTGATGCCCACAAAGGTAGCGGAATTTACGGCAATGGGGCCGGGGGTCATTTGGGATATGGTAATCAGATCAGTAAATTCGCTCATGCTGAGCCAGCTGTGGGAAGTTACGATTTGTTCCTGTATCAGAGGCATGGCAGCATAGCCTCCGCCAAAACTAAACAGACCAATTTGCAGAAAACTGAAAAACAGTTGGATATAAATCAATGTTTCTTCCTCCTTTTTTCCATACCGGCGCGCAGGATTCCAAGAAGTGCGCAGGCAATGACCACGTATACCACATTGATTCCCCAAAAGCAGGTTGCGGCAAAGGCCAGAATCATAATGATTATGGATAAGGGATTTTTGCCGTGAACCACTCCGACAGCCATCTCAAAAACCACGGCGGCAATAACAGCCCCCACTCCGGCCTGCATGCCTTCCAGCAGTTGACTTACGATGAAATTGTCCCGAAAAGCGGTGTAAAAAACAGAAATCAGAGAAATTATCACAAATGGCGGAAGGATGGTAGCTATGATGGCAGTTACGGCTCCTGTCATTCCTGCCAGCTTATATCCCACCACAATAGCCCCATTTACGGCGATTGCTCCTGGTGAAGATTGGGCGATGGCGATTAGATCCAGCATTTCATCCTCGTCAATCCAACGGTATTGATCCACGAATTTTTTTTTCATCAGAGTTACAATCACATATCCGCCGCCGAAAGTGAAAGCGCTGAGATACAACGTGGATAGAAAGATTTTCCATAAAACATTCCTTTTCGTGTTCATTTTATTTCCTCCTCTTCTTTTAGTATAGATACAGTTGACATATAAGTAAAATAGTATTATTTTATAAAAAGCATAATAAAAATATTATATAGGAGGAGATGCCGTGACTCTGAGACATATGAAAATATACAGCTGTGTTTTCCGGCTTGGCAGTATTACAAAGGCGGCGGAGGAACTGCATTTGGCGCAGCCGTCGGTCAGTTTGGCAGTAAAGGAACTGGAAGAATACTATGGAATCCGTCTATTTGAGAGAATTGGAAGACGCATTTACTCTACGGAAAGCGGGAAGGAATTTTACGGGTACGCAATCCATATTGTCTCACTTTTTGAGGAGATGGAAAAACGGATGAAAAATTGGGATAATTTGGGTACCATGCGTGTGGGCAGCAGTATTACCATCGGAACCCATATCCTGCCCCAAATAATTAAACGGTATCATGAAAAGAATCCTGGGCTCACCATTGAAGGGGTTATCGGTAATTCCAGCGATGTGGAACGTCATATTTTGGATAATACAGTGGATTTGGGACTGATTGAGACACAGCCGGAACACCCAGATATCTGTGCGGTTCCCTTTATGAAGGATTCTCTCTGCGCCATTGTCTCCAACGATCATACCTTGGCTTCTTATGAAGCCGTCACTCTGGCGCAGCTGGCAAAATTTCCTTTTTTTATGAGGGAGAAAGGCAGCGCCGGAAGAGAAATATTGGAGGCAGCGTTTGCTCTGAGTCAGCTCACTGTCCGACCGGCATGGGAGAGCAGGAGTACCCAGGCCATTGCAAGAGGGGTGGCAGAGGGATTGGGAGTGGCGGTTCTTCCTTATCTGCTGGTGAAGCGTGATATTGAGGAAAAAACAGTGAAACGGTTGGAACTTCTTCCGCCGCTGTGCCGCGATTTGAATATTATTTACCATAAAAGCAAATATCTGACGCCGAATATGCATGCCCTTATTGATCTTTGCTGCAGCAGCGAAAAGGATCAATTCTAATGAATGTTTGAAAGGTTCATAAAATTTACATAAAATCCTGGAATATGTTTGGAAAAGAAAGCTGTTTGTAGTATACTTGAAGCGCCGCGGACAAAGGAAGCCAGGAATGTCCGCGCGTGAACCGAGAGCGGCATACACAAAAAAGGAGAGCGGTATATGCTTCAAATCAAACAAGTTTGTAAGGAATATAAAACAGGAAATCTGGTGCAGAAGGCATTGGACGGAGTCAGTTTAAACCTGAGAGATAATGAATTTGTGGCGATTCTGGGTCCAAGCGGTTCTGGGAAAACGACACTTTTGAATGTGATAGGCGGTCTGGATCGGTATGATAGCGGAGATCTGGTAATCAACGGAATTTCCACAAAAAAATATAAAGACAGGGACTGGGATTCTTATCGAAATCACACCATTGGTTTTGTGTTTCAGAGTTATAATCTGATTCCGCACCAGACAGTTCTGTCCAATGTGGAATTGGCGCTGACCATCTCCGGCATTGGGAAAGCGGAGCGCAGAAAAAGGGCGCAGAATGCGCTTAAGCAGGTGGGACTGGGGGAACAAATGCATAAACGGCCCAGTCAAATGTCTGGAGGCCAAATGCAGCGGGTGGCCATTGCCCGCGCCTTGGTCAATGACCCGGACATTGTTCTGGCGGATGAGCCCACGGGAGCACTGGACAGTGAGACCAGTATTCAGGTTATGGAACTCCTGCAGGAGGTGGCCAGGGATCGTTTGGTGGTAATGGTAACCCACAATCCAGAGTTGGCCGATGCGTATGCCACCCGCATTGTGAATCTGCGAGATGGAAAAATCCGCTCAGACTCGGATCCTTATGAGGTGGATGAGGGTTCCATGACGCCGCCTCAGCACAAAAATATGGGGAAATCCTCCATGTCCTTTTTGACGGCGTTGTCTTTAAGTTTCAACAATTTGCGGACCAAGAAAGCCCGGACCCTGCTCACATCCTTTGCCGGTTCCATTGGTATCATTGGAATTGCATTGATCCTGGCGCTTTCCACCGGGGTTAATGCGTATATTAAGTCTGTGGAAAAAGAAACACTCTCAGAGTATCCTCTGCAGATTCAGAGCACAGGATTTGATCTGACATCAATGCTGGTCAGTGATGTGTCAGACAGCGGAGAAGAAGAACAGGGGGATATCAATGTCATCAGTATGCTGACCAATATGTTTTCAAAAATGGACTCCAATGATTTGAAATCGCTGAAACAATTTTTGGATACGGATGACAGCGGGATCTCCCAATATGCCCGGGCCATTGAGTATTCTTATGACACGGTTCCCCAGATTTACCGTTTGGAAGGGGAAGGAATACGTCAGGTGAATCCGGATCATTCCTTCGACTCTCTGGGATTTGGCTCCTCCTCATCCTCCAACAGTATGATGTCTTCCATGATGAGTACAGATGTGTTTTATGAGATGCCCAAAAATTCTTCATTATATGAGGAGCAGTATGACGTGAAGGCTGGCCGTTGGCCGGAAAATTACAATGAGTGCGTGGTGGTGTTGACATCGGGAGGAGGTATCAGCGACTTTATGCTGTATACTCTGGGCCTGCGGGATTCCCTGGAGCTGGATGAGATGATTCAACAGTTTGCCGCAGAAGAAAATGTGGAGACACCGGAAAACATGGGGACATACACATATGAAGATATCCTTGGAATCACCTTCAAATTGGTGAATAGTTTTGACTATTACCAGTATGACAGCCAGTATCAGGTGTGGAGGGATAAATCCGAGGATGATGTTTATATGCGCCAACTGGTGGAAAATGGGGAAGATATCACAGTAGTCGGCGTAGTGCAGCCTTCCAAAGATGCCAGTGCCGCCTCTTTAAGCGCCGGAATCGGATATCCGGCATCCCTTACGGAGTATGTGGCGCAGGCGGCGGCAGACAGTGAGATTGTTCAGCAGCAGATGGATGAGCCAACGGTTAATGTATTCACCAACGAGGCCTTTGGGGAAGACAACGCTGGAGATGAGTTTGATATGGATTCCCTGTTTACAGTGGATACGGAGGCCATTCAAAACGCATTTGTATTTGATGAGAGCGTTTTGAGCCAAGGCATGGAGGATGCTTTTGATGCCTCCAGCCTTTCAGAGGGACTCCAGGTGGATGGCAGTACATTGGACTTGTCAGGACTGGTTGATTTAAACAGTATTTCTCTTGATATCCCAGAGATGCCCGCACTGGACATGGGGGATTTCATGAACGGGATTTCCATCACTGCATCTGCACAGGATTTGGAGCGGCTGGCGTCCGGCCTGCTGGCGGGATATCAAGCATATGCATCAGAAAATCCACAGGCTGACTATTCCGGCTTGGGAGAGAGCTTCCTGGCGTATCTGGGGACAGATGGGGCCAGAGAGATTCTTCAGCGGGCTCTGGGAGAAATCATTGCACAGAGCGGCGGTATCACTGTCACCACGGAACAGCTCAGACAGCTGATCAGCGATGTGATGGAGGGATATCAGGCATATGCTGCAGAGCATGGGTACACGGATCCTGAGAAGTTCGATGACTACCTTCTGGAATATCTGCAGACTCCACAGGCGGGGGAAATCCTAAACCAGTGGGCTGCGGAAAATCTTCATATGGACGGAGAGATCAGTATCTCTCCAGAACAGATGGAACAGCTGGCTGAAGAGATGCTGATGGGATATCAAGCATATGCTGCGGAAAACGGTTTACCGGATCCTTCCAAGATGGAGGATGATTTTCTCACCTATTTGGCCACGGCAGAGGCGCAGCAGCAGCTGACTCAGGGAATCTTGAGTATGGTGGATGTCAGCGGCGTACAAAATCAGATTTCTGGGGCGCTGCAAAATTATATGCAAGAGGTCATGGGGGCGTATTCACAATCCATGGCCCAGGCATTGGAGGCCCAGGTTTCCTCTGCTTTTTCCCAGGTAATGCAGCAAGTGGCGGTTCAGATGCAAAGCGCTGTGGAAGAAACCATGGGGGAAGCCATGGAAGAAATGGGGGCCTCTCTGGCGGAAAACATGCAGCAGGCTCTACAGGTGAATCCCGAGGCATTGGCCGATGCGTTTCAAATTAATATGAGCGGTGAAGAATTGGCGGAACTGATGATGTCCATGAATTCTTCCCAGGACGCCACGTATGATTCCAATTTGAAAAATCTGGGTTATGTGGATTTTGATGAGCCCAGCGGAATTGCCATTTATCCCATGGATTTTGAGGGAAAAGAAGAGATCGTCAAGATCTTGGATGCCTACAATGCCAGGATGGAGGATGAGGGAAAAGAGGAGCAGGTGATTACGTACTCCGATGTGGTGGGAACCCTTATGACCTCTGTGACAGATATCATTGATATCATCAGTTATGTACTTATTGCATTCGTAGCCATCTCCCTGGTGGTTTCTTCCATTATGATTGGCGTTATCACATACATCAGTGTTCTGGAACGCAGAAAGGAAATCGGTATTCTCCGGGCCATCGGCGCTTCCAAGCGAAATATTTCTCAGGTATTCAATGCCGAGACGTTTATCATCGGCCTCTGCTCCGGAGCCATGGGAATTGGTCTGACGCTGCTGATTTTGATACCGGGCAATGCGCTGATCCACAGCCTGGCAGGGACCACAGAAATCAGCGCCGTGCTTCCGGTGAGATACGGAGCGATTTTGGTGGTGCTGAGTATTTTGCTCACTTTGCTGGGCGGCTTGATTCCTTCCAGGAAAGCAGCCAAAAACGATCCGGTAACGGCTCTGCGCGTGGAATAGCAGGGCAATTTAACGAACTTTGTTGAATTTGTACAGCCGGT
>CAJFUP010000084.1 GCA_904420225.1 uncultured Lachnospiraceae bacterium | reverse complement strand
GTTTGGTTTTCACTTCACTGGACAGAGGGATCAAGCGGAATGCTGTTATGAGTTGGAGCTGTAAATTGAATTTATGAAATATGGAGGAATGGAAATGAAAAAAATACGTGTACTTGCATTATGTCTTGTGCTGGGCAGCTTTGTTTTGGCAGGCTGCTCTGACAACAGCGATCCGTATGTGCAGAAGGAATATACGGCCGACGCATGGCAAATGGAGGGAATCCATATTGATGTCCGCGACAGACAGATTGAGGTATCAAAGGCACAGGACGATCAGATCCACATTGCCTATTTTGAGAGCAGCAAAGAAACGTATGCCATTGGGGTTTCAGACGGCAATGTGTTGACGATGACAAGCACAGACAGCAAAGATTGGACCGATTATATTGGAAGAAAACCCTCTGCGGAGAGTCGGAAAATATGGCTGCGGATACCGGATTCACATTTGGATACCCTTACCCTGTCCACAACAAACGAAGATATCTCACTTCCGGCGATGGCGGTAACAGGAAGTATCAGTATTTCCTCCAACGGAGGGGATATTACCTTTGGAAATTTGGATGTGGGAAATACCCTCTCCCTAACGGTTAAAAACGGGGATATTTCGGGAACGGTTGTGGGAAGTTATGATGATTTTGCCATTCGGTCAGAAATTAAAAAGGGCGAGAGTAATTTGCCGGACAATAAAGAGGGCGGAGAAAAAACGCTGCAGGTGTCCGGCAATAACGGCGATGTCAATATTTCGTTTGTAAACGAGTAATTGTCATTGAAACAACGGGCAAGAAGCCATGGGGTTTCCTGCCCGCTTTTCATCGCAAGATGATTCTTTTCCAAAGGCTACTGAATCGATACCACCTGGTATCCCGCCTCTTCCACCGCCTGCTTCAACTCTTCTGGGTTTACCCCCGGAGCCGCATCTATATAGGCTTCTTTCTTTTCCAAGTTTACTTCCGCTTTTACTCCCTCCACTCCATTTAAGGCCTTGGCAACTGCTGCCTGACAGTGGGAACACATCATTCCTTCGATTTTCATAGTTATCATTGCTTTTTCCTCCTTCTGAGACGGCATCGTCTCTTGCTGCTCTTCTTTCTTTATTTCTATCCTCTCTTCCTTCTGCTCCGGTCTTTTCAGAACATGGAAGAAGCGGAGACGAAGCGCATTCATCACCACAAAAAAACTGCTCAAACTCATGGCCGCTGCTCCGAACATGGGGCTTAACTTCCACTGGAAAGCGGTATAGAATACTCCGGCTGCCAAAGGAATTCCGCAGGCATTATAGAAAAATGCCCAAAATAAATTCTCCTTAATGTTTCTTATGACTGCTTTACTGAGACTGATGGCTGTCACCACATCCAGCAGATCATTTTTCATCAGTACGATATCAGCGCTTTCTATGGCCACATCGGTCCCCGCGCCTATGGCAATGCCCACGTCAGCTCTGGCCAATGCCGGAGCGTCATTCATTCCATCTCCCACCATGGCTACTGTCTTTTTTTCAGCCTGCAGCTTGGCCACTTCCCGCTCTTTATCCTGCGGCAAGACCTCCGCAATCACGGTATCTATCCCCAGCTGTTTCTGGATTGCGGCGGCCGTCTTCTTATTATCTCCGGTCAGCATGATCACTTCCAGACCCAGCCGTTTCAATTCACTGATGGCCTGCGCACTGGTGGGCTTAACAATATCCGCAACACCAATGATACCGATGATCTGCGCCTCATCGGCAATAAGAAGAGGCGTTTTCCCTTCATTTGCCAGACGTTCTGCCGTGATTTGGGCATTCCCCAGAGGAATCTTGTTTTCCTCCATCAACTTTTGATTTCCGGCAAAATACATTTTCCCCTGAATCTTTGCCTGAATTCCTTTTCCCGGAATCGCCTGAAATTCTTCAGTGGCAAAAAGAGAGAGCTTCCTTTTTTTTGCCTGATCTAGAATCGCTTCCGCCAATGGATGTTCGCTTTTTGCCTCCAGAGAAGCGGCAATGGACAACATCTCATCCGGCTGCATTTCCTTAGTCTCCACATTGGTTACCACCGGTTTACCCTGCGTAATGGTACCTGTCTTATCCAGCACCACACTTTTAATGCTATGGGTAACCTCCAGCGCTTCTCCGGATTTTATGAGAATTCCATTTTCGGCTCCCTTTCCTGTTCCCACCATAATCGCCACAGGAGTGGCCAACCCCAGGGCACAGGGGCAGGAAATCACCAGGACGCTGATGGCACAGGAAAGGGCAAACTCAAAATCCGCCCCCACTGCCACCCATACAATGGCTGTCACCACAGCAATCAACATAACCACCGGGACAAATACTCCGGCAATTTTATCAGCAATTTTGGCAATGGGTGCCTTGGTGGAACTGGCATCTTCCACCAGGCGAATAATCTGGGCAAACGTGGTGTCGTCCCCCACTTTCGTGCTGCGGACCCTTATAAACCCCGCCTTATTCATAGTGGCAGCAATGACAGAGTCACCAACCTGTTTTTCCACAGGAATGCTCTCTCCGGTAATGGCAGCTTCATCTACACTGGTGGAACCATCCACAATGATGCCATCCACAGGAATGCTCACCCCGGGCTTCACCAATACAATATCTCCCACCATTACCTGTTCCACAGGCACTTCCATCTCCTGTCCTTCTCGCTCCACCACCGCAGTCTTGGGCGCCAAATCCATTAACTTTGTGATGGCCTCCCCGGTTTTTCCCTTGGAACGGGCTTCCAAATATTTCCCAACATTTATCAGAGCCAAAATCATTACAGCCGACTCAAAATAGAGATCATGCTGATACCGATGCACCAGCTCAAAATCCTGGACCCCCAGGCCATATCCCATACGATAAATGGCAAAAACACCATAAACCAGAGACGCTGCTGAACCTATCGCAATCAGTGTATCCATGTTGGGAGCACCGTGGAACAGTGTGGAAAACCCTTTGGTATAATATGCCTTATTAACAAACGCCACCGGCAGACACAGGAGAAACTGCGTCAGCGCAAATCCAACCGCGTTCTCCGTTCCGGAAAGGAATCCCGGCAAAGGCAGCCCCACCATATGTCCCATGGAGACGTACATCAATGGAATCAAGAAAACAAATGAAAGAATCATCCGCCGTTTCATCTGCCTTTGCTGTTCTTCCACAGGATTCTTCTTAAGCATGGTTCCAGACTGTGCGGCCCCTCTCTGCGGCGCTCGCCGTTCCTCTTTGACGCTGGCTCCATATCCAGCATGAACCACAGCCTCAATGATGGCTTCGTCAGAAAGTTTATTCTCATCGTATTCCGCCTGCATGCTGTTGGTTAGCAAATTCACACTTACATCCTGAATCCCATCCAGACGGCGGACACATTTCTCCACCCGGGAAGAACACGCGGAACATGTCATCCCAGTGACATCAAATTTTTGTTTCATAAAACCCTTTTAGCACCTCTTTTCCTAATCAGCGGTCATGAGATACGCTTCCGCATTCAATGGCATGCAGACTCCCATGAAAACGCCTTACTTTATTTCAGTATCTTCCCCAGCATGGAAATCAATTCATCAATTTTCTCTTCCCTCTCCTCCTGGGTAGCGGCATTTTTTACGCAGCTTTTCAAATGTGCGGATAATATTTCTTTATTGGCCTTGTTCAAAATAGCTTCCGTAGCCATGAGCTGCTGAGAGATATCAACACAATATCTATCCTCTTCCACCATTCTCAAAATGCCGTCCAACTGCCCCCGAGCAGTTTTTAGGAGCCGGTTGATTTTCTCTTTATCTGCCTGCATATCATTCCTCCTCTATCACCCCACCCCCCTGGGGTATTATTCTCTTTCCGTTAGTATACTATAATTTTCTTTCAAAAGCAAGTTATTTCTTTTACAGAACAAAAAAGCGACCGCATATGCAATGCGGCCGTCAATCAAACCATTATTTCACAATTCAAACTTAATCTGCGTAATTCTCTAAAAAGCTGTGTTTCTTTCCTTTATATTCCCAGCCCACCATGGTATCCAGCTTCACATTATGGGAAGCCCGAAAAATATTGCTGTCGATAAAAGGGCTGATCTGACGGAATCCATCAATGAGTTCTTTCATTTCTTTTCTTTTGGAAGATGTATTGGGATCCTGGATCGCCAGATTTTCGGTGAAGCGACAGGCACATTGGATGAACTCCAGATCATTGTAATTCTTCCAAGCCACAATATCTGCCTCTTTAATCAGATACATGGGACGAATCAACTCCATTCCCGGGAAATTGGTGCTATGAAGCTTTGGCATCATAGATTTCATCTGGCCGCTGTAAAGAATGCTCATCATAGTAGTTTCGATGACATCGTCAAAATGATGGCCTAAGGCAATTTTATTGCACCCCAGCTGTTGGGCAAAATGATAAAGATGCCCTCTTCTCATCCTGGCACAGAGATAGCAGGGAGAATCCTCCACATGCTCCACTGCCGAAAAGATCTGAGACTCAAATACGCGAATGGGAATCTGAAGAATATCGGCATTCTTCTCAATCTGACGCCGATTCCTTTCATTATATCCCGGATCCATCACGAGAAATTCCAGACCAAACTCAAATTTTCCATGGCGACGAATCTCCTGCAGCAACTTGGCGCACAGCATGGAGTCCTTTCCCCCGGAAATGCATACTGCGATCCGATCCCCCGGCTGAATCAGCTGATATTCATTGACCGCATTTGTAAATTTACACCAAATGGATTTTCTAAATTTTTTTATAATACTTCTCTCAATTTCCTGACAGCGGTCCATCCCCTCTGTTTCCTTTCTGCACATTTAATCTCTATCCCCGCCAGGGTCCCACTGCCGCACCGCTTATCTCGCGAATCACTTCACCGGCAATGATTAAGCCTGCCACTGACGGAACAAAAGCCACACTTCCGGGCACCGGATGACGGCCAGTTATTTCTGAATACTCCACCGGGTTCAGCGCCGCAGGTGGCTCTTTTGAATACAAAACTTTACATTTTTTTATTCCTCTTGCCTTCAGCTCCCGGCGCATAACCCGAGCCAGAGGACAGACGCTGGTCTTATTGATATCCGTGATTTCCAACAGCTGGGGATTCAGCTTATTGCCCACCCCCATACAACTGATCACTGGCACCCCAAAGCGATGGGCATGCTCAATCAGCAAGAGTTTTGCCGTTACGGTATCCACGGCATCCACCATATAATCATACTGTTCAAAGGGAAAAGCATCCTGATTGGATGTATCATAAAAACAGTCGTATGTGTTTACCACTGCCCCTGGGTTAATATCCAAAAGGCGTTCCTTCATCACTTCCACCTTAATTCGCCCCACAGTACTGTGCAAAGCCATAATCTGGCGATTGAGATTGGTGATACTGACTCTGTCGTGATCTATCAAATCCAGTGTTCCCACACCGCTGCGCCCTAAAGCTTCCGCCACATACGAGCCCACTCCCCCCACGCCGAACACCGCTACGCGGCTTTCAGCCAGTCGTTTCATTCCTTCTTTTCCCAAAAGACGTTCTGTTCTGGAAAACTCGTCCATTCCATTCTCCTCTCTTTTTCGCTTGGCATGCGCTTTTGGCTTGGAAAAGGCAAACTATTGCCGTCTCACGGAGTCTTTCTTATTCAGATCCGGTATTTTATTATAAGAAACCCAACTTTTCCTGTCAAGCGCTCTCCTTTCATTGGGCACGACAAACGCATAAATAAACCGACTATCCTTTTCTTGACTTCCATTCTGGGCTATAGTAAACTTGTAAGTAAATCTTTCGCGTCACTACGCGACTTGGGAGGGTCAGGATTTGTACTCTTATACAGCGGCTCAATGGCTTCTTTTCTTCTATATCTATTGTTTTATAGGCTGGTGTCTGGAATCCACGTATGTATCCCTAAAAAGCCACCGCCTGGTCAACCGGGGGTTCATCCGCGGCCCCTTTCTTCCTCTTTACGGTTTTGGCGCCATACTCATGCTGCTGGCTGCAGGACCATTTCTGGCCAATCCTTTCCTTATGTTTTTTTCCGGAATGATTTGCGCCACGGCCTTGGAATATGTCACCGGAGTCTGCATGGAATTTCTATTTAAAGTCCGATACTGGGATTACAGCAAAAAACGTTTCAATTTCCAGGGGCAAATATGTCTGAGTTCCAGTCTCGCCTGGGGCGGTCTGACCTTGGCGCTCAACTATGTGATTCATAAGCCAGTGGAATATCTGGTTCTCCTATTTTCTCCCGTCATCCTTAGAGTTCTGGTGTCGGTCCTCACTCTAATCGTTGGCGCAGATTTCATCACCTCTTTCAAGACAGCGATGGAATTGAGAAAAGATCTGGAGGGCATAACCAGCACCAAAGCCGATCTTTACTCCATCCAAAAACGCATGGATGCGCTTTTCACCAAAGCCGGTCTTTCCCTGGCCCAAAAGAAAACGGATCTCCAGGCCTATGCGGAACAGCTTCCCATCACCACTCGTCTCCAATCCATTTCTGAAAAGTTGGACACCATAAAAGAGAGGGCCGATGAGGTAGCTGATGATCTGCGCAGCGACTTTGCTGACCTGAAAATCCGTTTGGATACCATTATTCAGAAGCAAAAACAATTTCAAAAGCGCATGACTTTCTTTAAACGGGATATGATCAACAGTAATCCTGATTTGACATCCCGCTGGTATAAGACAGAACTGGACTATTTGAAGACATATTTGGCACAGCAGTCCGGCCGTCATAATCCCCATAGAAAGAAAAAACATCAGTCCCATGGGAAGCGCTCCTCTTCTGAGAAGAAAAAATGACACATTTATTCTTTCATTATTCCTGAGTAAACCGCGGTTTTTCGGCGCAGGGTTCCTGGTATACCCATTTCTCCGCCGGACCGCGTGCCCACTGATACCATCCTCCGGTCACTTCATTGATTACATGAAGCTTTCCCGCTTTTTCTTCCATTTCAAATAGAAACATTCTCTTTTGGGCAGGCTCATTGGGGCAATGGAGTGCCATCATCAGCTGACCCTCAAACGTCTTAAACAGCATGGAGTGGGCCCCATCATGGAAATACAGCGGACGCGCTTCCTGAATCCATGGCCCAGCGATTTCACCTGATTGGCTCACCGCATATCCAGTGGCATACCCGCTGGGTGTAAAACTGGACCACAGCATAATCAGGGATCCATCCGCCATACGATGGAGAAACGGCCCATCTGTCACATAGCCTCCTCCCGCCCCGTCTTTGCCGACGAAATCTGCTGTCCATGGCCCGTCAGAAGCACGGAAAAGAATCATCGGCTTTGAAATAGCATGTGTTAAATCCTCTGCCAGCCTAACTGCCGCAATCTGCCCATCTCCCACCTGCAGCCACTCATGGCAAAACACCAGCCAGGGATCTCCTTTTCTATCCGTATACAGAGTTCCGTCCAGACAATGCCATCCCCTGGGCGTCAAAGGCTCACCGTGGGGTACAAAGGGGCCCATGGGAGACTCGGATACCAGACACTGACACCTGCGGTACGTTCCCTCAGCCCGAAAGGAAGAGATCAGATAATATTTTCCTTTCCAGATATGACACTCCGGCGCCCAGTAATCCCGATCTGCCCAAAAACCGGTATTTTTCGCGTCAAACACTTTCACCGGCATACTCCAATGGAACAAATCTTCACTCTCCAGGGCATAAAAAGCATCTTTCTTTGCACCTCCAGGAGTCCAAGGAAAGAATCCAGCGGCATACGTATAATACTTCTTCGACATCTGATCCGCCAATATGAATGGATCAGAAATACGTATTTTTCTGACATTTATTGGATATTTTTCATTTTCACACATCATTTCCCCTCCAGATTTTCGTTCTTTTTCCCCTATGTTAACGAAATTTCCCCGATTAAACAATGGATTTTTCTGTAAAATGTTCAAAAAACGTTATAAGTTTGTAAGAAGTTTTTTCTTGTAATTTCAGAAACATTTTCTATAATGAACGTAGATGAGTTCCTACGCCACATCATACAAAGGAGTATAAAATGGACATAGAGGATTTTATTTCCATGTTGGGATATTTGTTCAGTCTCATCCTGACTGTTTGTTTTTCCTATCGGATTGCCTATTTTCTCATTGGGCTATTTGGAAATTTGCCCAAAAAGACATCGCCGCCGCAAAAT
>CAJFUP010000083.1 GCA_904420225.1 uncultured Lachnospiraceae bacterium | reverse complement strand
TATCTACTTTAATTATACTGCAAAAGTACAGAAAAAGGAACCTTCCACAATTTAAAACGTAAAAGATTCCTTAAGTTAATGACATTGTGAGAAATCAAGGTTCTTCTTCTTTTGTGGATTCCGCATTTATCGCTTCCAAGTACGTCTTCTCCCGGCACATCTTCCTCTTACTTTTTATATATACAACCATCGCACGGGGTGTACTTTAATTTATCATAAAATAAACTGGACTCCGTTTTCATGTCTCTGCTGCACTCCGCTTTCAGGCGTTTCATAAGATCACCCTGGAATCGGGGACCTTTTGTAATGACCATGGAATGGATAATATAGTCCGGCACATCAATGGCAATTCCCTGATAATGCACGCCTGTTCCCAAATCCACCCGCAGCCGAACTTCTTTTTCATAAGACCACGCATCATCTTTGATATAGCCAATCAAGGACGGATCCTGTATGGATTTCAGCAAATCGTTTCTGGCTGTCCCACATAGGAGGCTCTCCACCTCCCCATTTGTGTTCTGATTGGAATATGCCACCCTGGCAATGGAAATTTTTGCCTTGTTTCGATGTACAAACGCGGTGCGGTCAGGCTTCTTTGTCCTGGGATCTGCACAGTACACTTTTTTAACGCCTCTGATCCACTGTTTAAACTCTTTCACCGGAATGGATATCATGACGCCATCTTCCCAGGGCTGCGCATACATACTCCACATGGCTATGCTCTCTTTCTGTTCTGCCATAAAACTGGAAAAGAAAATGTCATCTCTCGAATCCAGACCCTGCTGAAGTTCCAAACCGTCATTCATATTTTTCGGGCTGCCCAGATACCAGCATCCATTGGATATGATTCCGATGACAGCCCTCAAACTGGTATACTGGCACAGCATGGATGTATGACTGAGTCGGTCAGTGACATTACAGAGATATGTAATCAGTTCATCGGGATTCTTTATCTTTTTAAAATCTGTGACATGCAAACTTGTCTTATACCTGGCAGCATCTTTTGCCAATCCATATTTTATAGACCGACCGTTTCCAACGCGGATAATCTGCCCATGTTTCAGCAGTTTTTTCAGACCGCCATCAACCGAATCGCTTGTCTCGTTCAAAATTTCCGCCATTTCCATCTTGGATATGGGATGATCGCTTTCCCCCAGCAATTCCAAGATGGCGTTATCCATTTGAATCATGTATCCTCCTCTCCACGTCTCGCTCTCCAATGTCTGTATCTGAAAATTGAAGTCTCCCAATTTCTCTTATTCTGCTTTTATGGTTTCCGATCTCCACTCCGCTCCCTTTGCCATGTAATCTCCAGAATATCGGGAATTGAAATACGCGTTCCATCTTCCATCCAAAGGACACGCTCCACATCGTTGATACGCTTAATGATACCCACCGCTGTGATATAGGCGCCTCCTGCTTTTTTTCGGTCCGGCAGAAAATACGTGACGGATACCTCCATCCGTTGCTCCATATGCCCTGCCAAAAAATCCAATCTCCGCTTGATCTCTTCCTGGCTGTTCTCAGTCAGCTCCAATTTGGGCACGGTCCGGCGAGCCGTTTCCTCAATTACAGCTTCATACCCCGTAAGCGCCGCAAAGGGGGAAAACTGAGCCGCCCGTTCCTCCATGGACATCTGCGGATGTCCACTGGAAACGTGATGGGGAAGATCCAGCATATCATCATATGGTTTACTCATGCTTTATGCCCTCCTATCTGATCATTGCGCTCTCGGGCAGTTGCGCCTTCTTCGAAATTCATACCGCGCAGAATAGCGTTTTTTCCATATTTCTTTTTGATATCCAAAACCGCCTTCTGCCATCGCTTCTCCCGCTCCCGATCCGCGGTTTCTTTTTCCCTTTTCTTTTCTAAAGCAGCGTAATCTGTAAAAAGATCCAGCTGTTCAAACCCATCCTTTTGCGGCGCCAAACCCTCCTGGATCACATGAGCAGCCGTCAAGTCCAAACGGCGTACCCATAAATCGGGATTTACAATTCGATCAAACAATTCTGTGGCTGCAGCCATCAGCAATTTGGTCGAGGCCGTATATTTCGTCAAATTCTCTGTCCCATGGGCATGCTTGGGAATGGCTCTTCCATAGCGGTCCTTGGAAATCTCTCCCTGATACTTTTTGCCATTCCGGGAGTCCCGCAAACTTTCACGATCATATCCCACTGTCAGCACCAGTTGATTCGTCACCAGACCACGATCCACCAAATCCAGTGAAAGTAAATCCGCCATTTCCCGCAGCACCAGCCGAGCCTTATCAAAAGAATAGGGGCAGGCAAGCACTTGTCCGGATCCGACGCTGTTGGACGACGGCTTATACGCCTTAATATCCGCTATGGTACATGGCTCCCAGCCCCAGGCATGGTCTATAAGCAGTTCCGCATTGATGCCAAATATTTTATATAAAAGTTCTTCATTATAATAATCTGTTTCTTTTCCCAGGGAACAGCGCGCAATATCCCCCATGGTAAACAGTCCGTGCTCTTCCAGCTTCTTTGCATATCCTCGGCCTACCCTCCAGAAATCCGTCAGCGGACGATGGCTCCAGAGTAGCTGACGGTAACTCCGTTCATCCAGCTGCGCAATCCGCACCCCGTCTTCATCTGGCCGACTATGTTTCGCCTCAATATCCATGGCTACTTTAGCCAAATACAAATTCGTTCCAATGCCAGCGGTTGCTGTAATTCCAATGGTTTCTCGAACATCCCCAATTATTTTTGCCGCCAGTTCACGGGCAGAGAGCTGGTACGTTTCCAAATATCCCGTTACATCCATGAATACCTCATCTATTGAATAAACATGGATGTCTTCTGGCGCAATGTACTTGAGATACACTTCATAAATTCTGGCACTGTATTGCATATAAAGAGCCATCTGAGGCGGCGCCACCAGGTACTCCACAGCCAGAGTCGGCGATTTCTTCAGTTCCAAAGCTCTCCAAGAACATCCTGTCAGGGTATGTCCCGGCGCCATCCGCTGGCGCTCCTCATTCACTTCTTTGATTCTCTGTACCACTTCAAACAGACGGGGACGGCCCGGTATTCCAAAGCTTTTGAGAGACGGAGAAACAGCCAGACAAATGGTTTTCTCCGTGCGGCTCTGATCCGCGACAACCAGGTTTGTCGTCATGGGGTCCAGACCACGTTCTAGACACTCCACAGACGCGTAAAAAGATTTCAGATCGATGGAAATATAAACTCTGTCCGGCATTTTTTCGCCTCCTCTCAACACTCAGCACCATTTCTTTATTTATTATATTCAGAATCCAACATGCAGGCAAGGGAATCTTATGCCGATCCAATCGGGCGGACACGCCGAAGTACCATCCATATTCCATTGGTCAGAGCACCGCCATTGCCACGGTTCCAGCTGTCAGCAGCGCCAGCCCTGCCAGTGCCCTGCCTTTCAATTTTTCTCCAAATACCAGATAGGAAAATGCCACAGTCACCAGAACACTCAACTTGTCCACGGGAGCCACCGCGCTGGCCGGTCCCTCCTGCAGCGCTCGGTAATAACAAAGCCAGGACGCTCCCGTGGCAATGCCGGACAGGCAAATAAAAATCAGTTCTTTTTTATCAATCTTTCGAATCTCGCGCTGTTTCCCGGTGACAAACACCATCCCCCAGGCCATCACCAACACCACCACAGTACGGATGGCAGTCCCAAGATTGGATTCCACGCCTGAAATCCCAATCTTTCCAAGAATTGCTGTCAAACTTGCAAAAAACGCAGAGCCGATGGCAAAAAAGAACCATCCCTTCCCCTTGGCCTCTTTTTGTACCGGCGTATGCTTCTTTTCCAGCATAAGAAAGATTCCCACCGCAATGGCCGCCACTGCCAGCGCTTTGGGAAGACTGATCCCTTCACCCAAAAAAATCAAAGCCAGTAAAATGGTTAATACCGTACTGGACTTATCCACTGGCACCACCTGATTGACATTTCCCAACTGCAGGGCGCGAAAATAACAAAGCCAGGACGCTCCCGTGGCAGCTCCAGAAAGGATCAAAAAGAGAAACGTCTCTCCACTGATCAAAGAGATCTGTCCCGCCGATCCCACAATCCAGACAATCACCCATGAAAAAATCAAAACCACCATTGTCCGCACCGCTGTAGCCACTGTGGAATCCGTCTTTCTGATGCCGCATTTTGCCAAAATCGATGTAACACCCGCAAAGAATGCTGATCCTGCCGCATATAAAAGCCACATAATGATACCTCCTCACTTGCTGCTTCGCTGGTTTTTTCAAATTCTTATTCGCCCTTTTACCGTTGATATGATGTTTTTCAAAAATACCATTACTTCCTTCTATTGTTTCCAGAAAGGGTTGTGTAAAACGGAAAGAAATAATAAATATTACCCAGGGTATAGTCCAAGCAGGCCTTCCACTCGACCCTTGCCACTTCCGCGCTTCCTTACTGCCAATGCTGTGCTCTGCTGCCAATACCAGGGGCTTTGCGATCATTCTTGTTGAGATTATTGTCATCCAGTTCTTTCGACTTTTTACGTGATGGGAATTTACATGCACAGGCCTCATCCCGTTGTCCTACAGGACTTTCCATATATATCAATGTGTTTTTTTACTTTTAAACTCAAAAATATGATTATTATATTTCTTCTTGATACATACGTATATTATAATAGAATCATTGAAAGTGGATGACAAGGTGGAAAATAAAAGAGCTTCTCAAACTGCTGGAACAGATTGAAAAGCTCCTCATAAAACTCATATCAGTTGTTGGTTGGCTCCTCATACTGATTAAACTATTCGAGTAAGGGTTGGGGGCTTCGGCCCCTTCCCTCAAAAGAATTATATCAAAATTATCTTTTCACCGCAACATGAAGTAGGTTTCCACACAGTAGATGAGAAATTGGCCTCGTTTTGTCATCATCGTTCTCCCACAGTCCGTGGCTTATAATGAAAACTATATGGTATTGGCCTTTCCATCGGGTATATGATAAACTTTTATTGTCCATTGGGACCTCCTCCTATGCTTGAAATTTGGCTTGCGACACCAATTTCATTGTAGCATAGGAGTTTTATTGATATCCCTACTGCATCCAACTAGCCTTTTCTCCCCAGCATAGCCGAAGGATTAGACTTTTCACTTAATACCCCAGTCCCGTCAGCCAGCTTTCAATCTCTTCCTGAGAGGAAGGCGCTTCTTCCTCATAGCAGTCAAAAATATTGTCCGAGATTTCCCCGTCAGGCAGCGCCTCCGTGATGATGTCCACACTGTTGGCAAGGCCGCCCGTCCCATGAGAGCAGAACAGGTACACTTGCTTTCCGGACAGATCGTTGTTCTCTAAAAAGGAGAGCAGAGCCATGGGAACCCCATACCACCAGTTGGGATACTAAAATGGAGCCCATCCCTGGAATCCCTTAAAAACTCGGGATATAACTGGATGTACACTTGTGTACTGTGTTCCGATTGTAAGCGGTGGATAGAACGTACCTTTTCAAGATAAGAAACTCATGAGAAAATAGAGTCGAAACTATCATCAGTCAAAAAAGTTGAGG
>CAJFUP010000082.1 GCA_904420225.1 uncultured Lachnospiraceae bacterium | reverse complement strand
GGAACTACTTAGCATCAATCACACATTGGGGGGAAAGTTATGAGGAAAAACGATATACTCTTGGCTTGTTTCGCAATGATTTATTTCTATTTCCAATGATTATCCGGTTGCCGTTACGCTGGATTTTGTACCGGAGGAATTGGGGCCGGAGGTTGTGTTTTATGTAAATCTCAGTGACTATTCGTTCCATTCTCCGGATCTGGAATTCGCTGATGCTGGCGATGCAAATATCAGTGAAGAAACAAAGATGCATGTTGAGGAAGAGAATATTTTAAATATTACTCTCGAAGAAATTTGTCAGAAAGTGGCTGAGCATTATAACCGAGAGAATCATACCGACGACTATGCACCGCTAAACACATTACAGCAAAAATATACATCATTTTTCAGCAATAGTACATTCTTTTTTGGGCTTTAGTTGATATAATGAGAGGACACTTACAAAGACGCTGCCCCGGCAGAGTGGGGCGGCAAGGGAAGGAAAAGGAGGGTCCAGTATGACACCATTTCAATGGTTTCTGTCCTATCTGAAAAAGTACCGGTGGTATATGATCACCGGTCTGGTGCTGGTGGTGGTCACCACGGTGCTGGCGCTGGTGAGCCCGTACATATCGGGACGGATCGTGGACGATGTCATTCAGGGAGGCGCGTATGATCTGCTGCTGAACCTGATTCTGGCGCTGGTGGCAGTGACGGTGCTCCGGTCGGCGCTGCGCTTCACGTTTTTGATGCTGTTTGAGACATCCAGCCAAGGAGTACTTTATTCCCTGCGGGAAGCGGTGTTTAAGAAGTTCATGAAGGAAGACTTCGATTTTTATAACCGCAACCGGACAGGAGATCTCATGTCCCGCCAGACGGGAGATATGGACGCGGTGCGTCATTTCGTCTCCCATGTGATCTATTTTTCTTTTGAAAATGTGCTGACTTTTGTCATGGCGCTGGTGATGATCTTCACGGTTAACGTGAAGCTGGCGGTGTGTATGCTCATTGTGCTGCCCTTTACCGCTCTGATCACATACTGCCAGTCCAAGGAAATTAAGCCTACGTTCGAGAAGGTGAGGCGGTGCTTCTCCAGCCTCAATGCCTTTGCCCAGGAAAATATCAGCGGCAACCGGGTGGTAAAGGCATTTGCCAAGGAGGATTTTGAGACACAGAAATTCGATAAGGAAAACGATGCGTACCGGGATGCACAAATCGAATCCTCCAATGTGTGGAGAAAATACATTCCGATTTTCGAGATCTTTTCCAACCTGCTGACCGTGGTGCTCATGGTGGTGGGCGGTCTGATGGTGATCCAGAAGGAGATGACCATGGGCCAGTTTGTAACCGTCAACGGATATCTGTGGATGCTCAACAATCCGCTGCGCCAGTTTGGCTGGATTATCAATGATGCCCAGCGATTCTTCACCTCCATTGAAAAAATCTTTTCCACCTATAGTGTGGAGCCGGAAATCCGGGAGCTGGAGGTTCCTCTGGCCAGTGAGCGGGTGACGGGTACCATTAAGTTTGAAAATGTTTACTATTATTCTTATAATGACGTCATTTTGCGGGATATTAATTTTGAGGTAAAGCCGGGGCAGACGGTGGGAATCATCGGCGCCACAGGCTCCGGAAAATCCACCCTCATCAACCTGTTGTGCCGGTTCTATGATGTGACAGATGGCCGCATCACCATCGGCCGTGTCAACGTGAAGAATTTTGATCTGCATTCCCTGCGGGGAAGTATTGGCATCGCCATGCAGGATGTATTCCTGTTTTCCGATACCATTGAAGGAAACATTGCCTACGGCAATCCCGAGTGCAGTTTCGAAGAGGTGGAAAAGGCGGCCAAGATCGCCAATGCCGATGATTTTATCCGCAAGATGCCGGAAGGATACGATACCATTGTGGGCGAGCGAGGTGTGGGGCTTTCCGGCGGACAGCGCCAGAGAATCAGTCTGGCCAGAGCCCTGGTCAAGGATCCCTCCATCCTGATTTTGGATGACACCACATCTGCCATTGATATGGAAACGGAGTCTGCCATCCAAAGTGAGCTGAAGGCTGTGGGCAAGGACCGCACGGTGTTCATTATCGCCCACCGTATTTCCTCCATCATGGATGCGGACCTGATCCTGGTGCTGTCCAATGGCCGCATTGTGGAGCGGGGAACCCATGAAAGTCTTCTGGCCCAGAGAGGATATTATTACACAGTCTTTAACCATCAGTACGGCGAGTTCGATGAGTTTCGCGCCCGCCGCATGGAAGAGAGGGGGAATCGGAATGGCCAGAAATAAGTTCGATGTGGATGAGTCTCTGGAGACCAAATTTGACATCAACCAGGTCAAGAGGCTGTTGAAATATGTAACGCCCTATAAGGGAAAGATGATCCTGACCATAGTCCTGATGCTGATTTCCAGCGCACTGGGAATGCTGATTCCCATGTTTTTAAAGCAGGTAATGGACGTCTATATTCCCGAAGGAAATATACAGGCGATTCTGTGGATGGCTGTGCTGACGCTGGCGGTGATTTTGGCCGTATCGGTGATTCTGCGTGTGAAAATCACGCTGACCAGCCGCATCGGTCAGGGAGTGATCCATTCTCTGCGAAGAGAGTTGTTCGATCATCTGCAGGAGCTGCCGTTCTCCTACTATGACAGCCGTCCCCACGGCAAGATCCAGGTGCGCCTGGTCAACTATGTCAACAATCTAAGCGATTTGCTTTCCAATGGTATTGTCAATACCATTACGGATCTGTGCAGCTTGATTTTCATCATCTTCTTCATGCTGGCGCTGAATGTACAGCTGACACTTCTCTGCATGTGCGGCCTGCCGGTACTGGCCGTGCTGGTGATCTTTGTGAAGAAGAAACAGAGGACAGGGTGGCAGATCCAGAGCAACAAGCAGTCCAACCTCAACGCCTACATCGCGGAGAGCATCAACGGTATCCGTGTCACACAGGCGTTTGTGAGGGAGGAGCGAAATACCGATATTTTCAACCGCCTCAGCGGAGACTACCGCAAGGCTTGGATGAGTGTCATTAAATACAACTTCATGCTGTCTCCTGTGGTGGATGTGATTTCCGCCGTCACCATGGCGCTGATCTATTACATAGGGGTGGAGTGGCTGAAGGCAGGCAGCGGCGTGGTCACGGTGGGTACTCTGGTGGCGTTCAGCAGCTACATCGGACGATTTTGGCAGCCCATCAATACGCTGGCTTCCTTCTACAATTCTGTGCTGACGGCCATCTCCTATCTGGAGCGTATTTTCGAGACCATCGATGAGCCGGTGACAGTGAAAGATCGCCCCGGGGCAAAAGAGATGCCGCCCATCAAGGGAGATGTGGAATTTAAAGATGTGGATTTCAGCTATGAGGACGGCGTTAAAATCCTAAATCATGTGAACTTCAAGGCGAAAGCCGGTGAAACCTATGCCATCGTCGGTCCCACGGGAGCCGGAAAGTCCACCATCGTCAACCTCATCAGCCGGTTTTATAACATTGATTCCGGCCAACTGCTCATCGACGGCATCGACATCAACAGTGTCACCATCAAATCCCTGCGCAAGCAGATGGGTGTCATGATGCAGGACAGCTTCATCTTTTCCGGAACCATCATGGACAATATCCGCTACGGAAACATGACGGCTACAGATGAGGATGTGGTCAATGCCGCCAAAACAGTATGCGCCCATGATTTCATCATGGAGATGGATCACGGCTACCAGACGGAGGTCAATGAGAGGGGAAGCCGCCTGTCCGCAGGACAGAGACAGCTGATTTCCTTTGCCAGGGCACTTCTGGCGGATCCCAAGATCCTCATTCTGGACGAGGCCACATCCAGCATTGATACGGAGACAGAAATTCTGCTTCAGGAAGGTTTGGCGAGACTGCTGAAGGGACGAACTTCCTTCATCATTGCCCACCGCCTTTCCACCATCAAAAATGCCGACTGTATTCTTTACATCGACAAGGGCAATATCCTGGAAAAGGGCAACCATGAAGAATTGATGGCAAAGAAAGGCGAGTATTACAAATTGTATATGTCACAGTATAGTTTCCTGGAAAAGGGGAACGGATGAACAAGGGGAGCTTTTCAGTGTTTGAAACCAGCTGAAAGGCTCCCTTTTTGCGTTGTATGGGTTGGAGGAATCAGGATATTTTTTTTGATGATTTCATCTTCTGGCATCCGCCCGGATAAACGGTTCCCGCACCTCCTCAGACACCAGAGCTCCATATTTGGAGGGACGGCGGTAGGTGTTGCCGTGGCATTCGCCCCCTCGATAGGCGCGGATCTTGTCCATGGGAAAGACTGCCTGGTAGATCCCTTCGCTTTCACCGGCCTCAATGATGAGCGTGTCTCTGGACTCCACGGTGCCGGGGCGGATCTCTCCATAGGCCATGCCGTCAAAGGCGGTGGAGTGGCCGTTGCAGTCTGGCTGTCCGTAAGCGTAATTGGCGGTGGCGATGCCTGTCATATTCTCAAAGGCGCGGGCCCGCAGCTGGGTCAGCCGGTTGATCTCCATGGGACAGGCATTGGGAACCAGGATGATCTCGGCGCCTTTCAGCATGAGAATGCGGGCGCTTTCGGGGAACTCCCGGTCGTAGCAGATCATGGCGCCGATCTTCACCGTCCCCGACGCAGTGTCCAGGTCTGCCGTGTGGAAATCGTCTCCGGGAGTCAGGAGCCGCTCCGCATCAAAATCACAGGTGTGGACTTTGGCATAGGTCAAGACGGATCGCCCAAAGCGGTCAAATACAGTGACGGTGTTTCTGGGGGCCGGTTGGTAGGCTTCCAGATAGGTGACGGCGATGGCCATGTTAAGCTCCCGCGCCAGATCCCGGAAGGCAAGAACAAAGGCATCGTCGGCGGCAACAGCCAGACGGCGCATCTGAGACGGGTCGTCCCCCATGGTATAGCCGGTGCTCCACATCTCCGGAAACAGGGCCAGATCAGCCCCCATTTCCTTGGCTTTGCGGCAGTATTCCAGTCCCTTTTTCAAATTCCCCTCTGGACTTTCTGTGGAAATCATCTGTAAAAGAGCGACTTTAAAATCTTGCATAGCATATTCCTCTTTTCTTTCTTTAATGGTGCCGGGACAACTGCGCGCGGTGTGGCGCGCAATCCGCGGATTCCAACAGCATCGTTTGATCTGATGGTAGCATAAAGGACGGATGTTCACAAGAGAAAGAGACACAAATAAATAAGTAAGTCAGGCAAAGCGGTGGGCCTTTTTCCAGCTGCGGGGAGCTGCCGCAAGCAGAACGCTGGGCTTTCAGTGGGTTATGACGCCATCATATGTCCCAGCACCGTGCTGGCCGCCAGGCCTGCCAAGGTGGCGGTCAGGGCACCGGCCAGGGTATAGCGCGTTTTTGTCACTTTGGCTGCCATGAAGTAGACGGACATGGTGTAAAAAATCGTTTCTGTGCAGCTCATGCTCAGGGAGGCAATGGTGCCGATGAGGGAATCGGTTCCGTACTGGGAAAACAGATCCAGTACCAGGCCGGTGGCCGCCGAGGAAGAAAACATGCGCACCACTGCCAGGGGGACCAGCGGAGCGGGAAAGCCCACCAATTCCGCCGGGCGGGAAAGGGCATCGGCGATGAAATCCAGAAATCCGCTGGCCCGCAGAACCCCCACGCCCACCATGAGGCCAATGAGAGTGGGCAGAATGGAGGCCACCGTCTTCATGCCGTCCTTGGCGCCCCGCACAAAGTCATCATAGACTGGTTTTTTCGCAATGAGACCAGAGGCCACAATATAAAAAATCACAATGGGGATCATAAAATTGGAAAGATAAATGAGAAACTGCATTGCTGCCCCCTATGTATCCTGTCCCTCACAGGCGGAGGGAATGTCTTGATACAGTATACGGTGCCGACGGGTGAATGAGAACGGGGAGGGGAGCGTTTTTTCTGCATTGATGAATTGGTAAAAAAATTTGAGATTTTGGAAAAGCTATAGTATAGTGGGAAGAGGGAACCATTTCTGTGATGTGAGACAGAGACAATGACAGACAGCGAGAAATTCATCGGCAGCGGATATGGCGGCAGGAGGCCATGGCTGATGGCAGAATACGATATGCAGGGAGGCGCGGCATGAAGAAAAGAATGGCAGGAGTGCTGGCGGTGACTGTCATGGCGGCAGCACTGGCGGGATGCGGGAAAGAGAATCCCATACTGGGAACGTGGAAGGCCGAGACAGTACGGATGTCTGGAGTGGAGATTGACCTCAGTGAGTGGGGAAGCTTTGCGGAAAGCATGGGACAGGACCAGCTGGAAAACATCTTTTTTGTGTTTGGAGAGAACGGGAGAGTTGAGGGAACGGCATCCGGCTCCGTCATGGAAGGTACCTGGACCCAAGAAGGTGAGGCGTATACCATGCAGTTGGACGGACAGTCCGTGGAAATGCGGCTGGAGGACGGTCAGCTGATCCTGGAAGAAAACGAAGCGGAGATTGTATGTGAGAGACAGTGAGATAATAAGCAAAAAAGGGGTTGTCGGTTAATACCGATTTTTGACTCCTGACAAACAAGACGG
>CAJFUP010000081.1 GCA_904420225.1 uncultured Lachnospiraceae bacterium | reverse complement strand
GATTGACGGAGTGAGAAAAAGTATAGTGGATACAAAATAGGGCGGAGGTGAGGATATGACCATCAAATTGGTGGATAAAAAGACCTGGTATAGGCTTTTGTGGGGAAAACTGCAGACAAGTGATGAGGTTCGGGCGGCGGCCGTGTTGGGAGGGCCGTATCTGGGAGCCAGAATTTTTTGGGACGGACAGAATGCGGTCTGCAGCAGGGAAGCGCCGGAGGAATTCTGGAAGCAGGACTGTTTCTCCAATCCGGAAGCAATGGCGCCGGGACAGCACAACGGGGACACGGACCGGGTGCCGCTGTTCGTGGAGATTCTTTCCCGACGACCTCGTCTGGTGGTGCTGGGAGGGGGGCATATCTCTCTGCCTGTCTGTGCCATGGGAAAGATGCTGGACTTTCACGTGACAGTCATGGATGACCGTCCGGAATTTGCTTCTAAGGATCGGTTTCCCCATGCGGATCAGGTCATCTGCGATGATTTTTCCCACCTGTCTTCGCGCATTCCCGACTTGCCCAGCACGTATTATGTGATTGTGACACGGGGCCATCTGGCGGATGAGGTCTGTGCTCGGCAGATTCTCGAAAGGCGATGCGCTTATGTGGGAATGATTGGCAGCAAAAAGAAAGTGGCTGCCGCAAGAGAAAAACTGGAAAAAGCTGGCATTGAACGAAAATGTTTGGATGATTTGCACGCGCCCATTGGGCTGAAGATCGGTGCACAGACACCGAGCGAGATCGCCGTGAGTATTATGGCGGAGATCATTCAGGTGAAAAACCGTGTCAGCAGCTGCGTCCTGGATCCGGAGATCGGGGCATGGCTGGAAGAAGAAGGAGGCAAAGCCGTCATGGCTGAGATTCTGGACAAGAAAGGATCTGCCCCGCGGGGACCGGGCAGCCGGATGGCCGTGCTGGCCGACGGCCGCTGTCTGGGAAGTGTGGGCGGCGGGCTGGCTGAATATGAAACCGTTCAAGAAGCAAAGCAGCTGGTTGGTTCCAGGATCAAGGAGTTTCGCATGGATGGTAGGGAAAGCGCGTCCAGCGGCATGATCTGCGGCGGGATCATCATGGTCCTGCTGGAGCCGCTGTGAGGACTCCATACGGAGCCATTGTGAAAGAAGGAAGCAAGACGGCGCTCCAGCGAGGCTGGAGCGGGGAATAAGGAACGAGAAAGGGGATGCGCAATGGCGGCAAACAGGGACACGGCGGGAAGAGAGAACAGCAAAAATCGAATTTACCGCGCCATATATGAGGGGCGGGGAATCAGCCGACAGCAGATGGCCCAACAGCTGGGAATGAGTCTCCCCACTGTGGGAACCCATTTGGGGGAACTGATGGATGAGGGCTTGGTGCAGGAAACCGGGGTATTGGCGTCCACTGGCGGCCGCCGGGCCGCGGTCTATGAGATCGAAGAAGACAGTCGGCTGGCTGTCGGAGTGGAGGTGACTGCAGATTATGCCAAAGCCGTCCTGATCAATCTTCGGGGAAGGGTATATGAGAGAGAAAAAGTAGCGATTCCCTTTTCATACACAGAAGATTATGCAGAGCGTTTAGGACAGCTTTGGGAACGGATCAGGAGCAAAGTCCCCCGCGGGAAATTTCTGGGGACCGGCATTGCCCTTCCGGCCATACTGAGCTTAGACGGAAAACAGATTCTTCACGCGGAGACGCTGGGGACGGAAGGGGTTCCCACGGAGTTTTTGAGGAAGAAAATGGAGGGAGAAGTGCTGTTCTTCCATGACTCGGCGGCTGCCGGGCTGGCGGAGGGATATGCCCATCCCGCAGCTGATCATCTGGCATATCTGTATCTCAGCGATACGGTGGGCGGCGCCATTTTAAACAACAGGGAGTTGGTGTTCGGACTCCATGGGCAGAGCGCAGAATTCGGACACATGATTCTCCATGCCGATGGTCGACCATGTTACTGCGGTCGGCGCGGATGTGCCGACGCGTATCTCTCGGCCAAGCGTCTGGCGGAAACATCCGAATCAGATGTGTCAGAATTTTTTAAGAGATTGGGCAGGGGAGAGAAAAGAGAAGAAGCAGCCTGGAAAACCTATCGAAAGGACTTGGCATTGCTCATCAGCAATATCCGTGTGACCTTGGACTGTAATCTGATCCTGGGAGGCGATGTGGGGGGCTTCCTGGGGGAACGCCTTCCCGAGATACGGGAGGAAATCCAAAAACTGGACGGCGGTGTCATGCCCATAGATTATTTGAAGCCATGTGCCTATCCGGAAGATGCGGCCGCCAAGGGGGGAGCATTTTTGATGATACAGGAATTCGTACATGGGCGGTCCTGACAGTTCTCGCACTTTTATAAAATGTTTTATAAAAGTATTGACATCCAGTGCGGAGAGCGGTATTCTAAAGCCAGATAAACTCCTGGCTGAGAACGGCGGGAAAAGCGGCGGCAAAATGCCGGGGATCATGAAACGCTGGGCGCGGGAGGGAAAGAAGGAGGAAACGACATGGCGCTGGTGACAAGCAGACAGATGCTTCTGGACGCACAGAAGGGACATTACGCGGTGGGGGCGTTCAATGTGGAAAATATGGAAATGGTAATGGCGGTGGTGGCGGCTGCCCAAGAGCTGCGCGCTCCGGTGATGCTGCAGACCACACCGTCCACGGTGAAATACGCAGGCTTATCCATGTATCTGGCGGCCTGCCGTGCCGCGGCAGAAAAAGCCAGCGTGCCGGTGGCCGTGCATTTGGACCACGGAGACAGTTTCCAATTGGCCATGCAGGCGCTGCGGACGGGATATACATCCATTATGATCGATGGATCCCATGGAATATTTGAGGAAAATATTGCTCTCACCAGGCGGGTGGTGGAGGCATGTGCTCCGTCTGGTATCCCGGTGGAGGCAGAGCTGGGCAAAGTGGGCGGTAAGGAAGACGATCTGGACGGCGGAAACGGCGGGTATACGGTTCCCGAGGAGGCGGCGGAATTTGTCCGCCGCACCGGCGTGGATTCCCTGGCTGTGGCCATCGGAACGGCCCACGGCGTTTATAAAGGGGAGCCCAAGCTGGATGTGGACCGCCTCCGCGCGATTCGGGAGTTGGTATCGGTTCCGCTGGTGCTTCACGGGGCCTCCGGTCTTTCGGAGGAAGCAGTTGAGGAATGCATTGGCCGCGGTATCTGTAAAGTGAATTTTGCCACAGAGCTTCGCATGGCCTATACAGATGGGGTCAGAGAAGTATTGGCTTCAGATGCCGCCGTCTTTGATCCGAAAAAGTATGGAAAAACGGCCATGGCGCGGGTGAAGGAACTGGTGGAAGACCGCATGCGGATGTGCGGATGCCAGGGGAAAGCGTGAGGGACGCCTATGGAACCGTTGGTATTGGGGATTGACATAGGGACATCCGCCTGCAAGGCGGCACTATTTTTAGAGGACGGCACCGTGGTTGGACAGGTGAGTCAGAGCTATGGAGTCTCGCATCCGGCCCCCGGCTATGCGGAGCAGGATCCCCAGGAATGGTGGCGGGCAGTGTGCCATGCCATACGCTGTGTGCTGGAATCATCGGGAAAAAATCCTGGGGATATCGCTGGCATCGGCGTGGATGGCCAGAGCTGGGCTGCCATACCTGTGGATAAGGAGGGGAATTGTCTGGCGCCCACGCCCATCTGGATGGATACCCGGGCCAGGGATATCTGCCGGGAGATAGAGGAGAGTGATCTG
>CAJFUP010000080.1 GCA_904420225.1 uncultured Lachnospiraceae bacterium | reverse complement strand
AGAGAGCAGCGGTATGGATGCAGTGGCTTCCAATGTGCCGCTGGTGATGAAGCGCATGTTTGAGTCCATGAAGGATGCCACCGGCATCGATCTGGGAGAAATCATGCGGGCCGATACGTATGACGCCAAGGTAAACCGAAACATCCATATCACTGGGCTGGACGGGCAAAGCGGGGAAGAAGGCGCCAATTGGGATGATGCCAAGGCGTCCGCGTCCGGGGATGCGGCGAAGACGGCTACGGCTGAGAAGGACATGGTTTCGGAGGCCGTGATCGGCGCCGTCACAGATGCAGTGGCGGAAGAAAAAGAGGATACGGATAAAACAGGTAGTATTTGACACCACCAGCGGAGAGGATGAGGTTTTGCATGAAACAGATGTTTCTCATTGGCGGCACCATGGGGGTAGGAAAAACAACGGTCTGCCAAATACTGAAAAAGAAGATGGAGAAAGCAGTCTTCCTTGACGGCGATTGGTGCTGGGATGCGGATCCGTTTCAAGCCAATGAGGAGACGAAAGCCATGGTGATGGATAACATTTGCCATCTTCTAAACAATTTTATCCATTGTTCCGCCTATGAGACCGTCATTTTCTGCTGGGTTATGCATGAGCAGCGGATAATCCAACAAATTCTTTCATCTCTGGATTTGACAGACTGTGATGTGCAGATAATTTCTCTTGTGTGCAGCGAAGCTGCGCTCACAGAACGCCTGCAGCGGGACATACAGGCCGGAATCCGTCAGGAGGATGTATTGGAGCGAAGCATCAGGAGAATCCGCTTGTATGACAAACTCGCAACAGTAAAAATTGATGTTTCTGAAATCAGTGCGGAGAGCGCGGCCCAGCAGATCATGGAAATGGGGATGCCATAAAACCGTGTGATTCTGTGAAAGAATATGCTGCATCGGGAAAGGGAGGTAGTATGAAACGGGTTTTGGTAAAATCGGTATTTGACGCATTTGATTATGTAATGGATCATTATTATCCGGCTGGGCTGGAGGATCTGGCTTCACGTTCGGATACCTACGCAGTCATTTCCATACAAGATACCCATACAAAGGGATTTGGACTGGAGTTTCGGGAAAATCAGTTTTGTAAAGGCGTACTGACCTTGTATTTTGACGATATCGTAAAAGAAGTGCCGGGGGCTGTTCTGTTTTCCCGGGGACAGGCCGAGAAAATCTTGGATTTTATCCATGCCCAAAAAAGGGTGGATACGCTGCTGATTCACTGCTATGCGGGCCAGTCCCGTTCCCGGGCTGTGGGGGCTTTTGCGGTGAAGATGCTGGGCGGAGATAATTCCAGATATTTTAAAACCGGTACGCCCAATCCACATGTCATAAACATATTGGAGGAAGTGTGGGATAGCCGTAATTGTGAAGAGAATTGAAATGGGGATACTGTAATTGTGCAGCATCCCCATAGTTGGATTTGTTTAAATCAGCACCGTATGCCACTCTCCATCCCATTTTATTACCTCATGAACGAATCAGTCGTGCTGCGTCCCATCTGCTCCACATAGCTGCGCATCTCTTCCCGGGAAGAAATATGCCGGGCGCCCTCCGCGATGGACTGCTGCTGTGACTGGGACATATGGGCAAAGGTATTCAGAATATCCGGGTGCAGGGAAAGTTCCATGGTAAAGCCAATGGGAAGTTCTTCTCTTTCGATCATAATTGCCTCCATTTCTGCGGCTGCGGGCGATGCAAAATTCCCATGGATATAAGGCGGGAATTTGTTGCGCCTGCGGCCTTTTTTTGTGTATGCTATTTTGGATATGTGTTATAGTATGTGAAGAATTTCATATGATTATGCTGGTTTTAAAGACCATACAAAAAATTTAGATGACTTCAGGAAATACCAGTCTGCCTCTAATAATTTTTATGGAACTCCTCGAGGTTATGTCATCGATGATATGTGATTGCTTCATTAATTTTGGAAATAGTAAAGTCGTCTGCCCATGTCCGCAGTCACAACGAGGAATCTTCCTTGCCCCTGGTCATATCATTGGGCCATTCTCGAAACGAAATAAACATTCGATTATAATAGTATCATGAGATCAAAAGATGAAAAACAATAAACGGCAATGCCTTTACGGCATCCCGCAGCCGATCCATGTGGACCGTGGGATGAAAAACATCCAGTTTGACCGGGATACCCGGTGGATTCAGGAAAATCTTGTGCACCAGGAGAAAACCATCCATGATGGTGGAAGGAGACTGCGCCCATCGAGTAGAAGAAAAAGCGTGGCAGCAAATCAGTGAGCAAGAGCGGGAGATTCTCACAAAATCGATTCGAAAATTGTGCGATTTGATTCGGACAGAATTGGACATTTAAAATTAGCATGGCGAAGTTCATCGGAAGGTCGGCGGCCGCAGCCGCAGAGACCGGAGAAGATGTCGAGTGCGCTCGGTTATTTGAAAAAATAGCCGGGCGTTTTTTTATTTCAATGAAATAAAACGGTTCCGCAGCGATGCGCATGCTGCAAAACGGTAGTCTGCCTGTCAGAGCGGCTGTGCCGCGGAGATGAAAAATAAGGAGGATCGTATGAAGTATAGAATCCATGTATCCAACGTGAAGTGGGAGCGTTCTCCGCCCATTTGCTGACTTGTGCGCCCGGATGCTTGGAAACTTGGGCACAAATGCCAATTAAAGTGTCAATTATCATGGAAAGAAAGGACGTAACAGTCATATGAAACTTATCATGCAATTTATAAAACCACACTGGAAAATGTGTTTGGCTACCATTCTGCTTTTAATTGTGGATGTGACAGGAGCGCTGTATATTTCCACTTTGGCCGCCGAGATGCTGAATCTTGGTACTTCTGGCGCTTCATTTGACATGCTTCTGAATACTGGGCTGCAGATGGCGGTGGCTTCCATTGTGTCCAGTGCCTGTGCTATTTTGGGCGGTTATGCCTGTGCGGCGCTGTCCGCACGGGTGGGCAAGGATATGCGAGTGGCCATTTATGAAAAATCCATGAAACTGTCCATTTATGATTTTCGCCATTTTGGTACTGCTTCCATTACTACCAGGACGGTGTCGGATATTACCACCATCCAGTTTGCGCTGACCAGCTTTATCCAGATGGTGATGCCAGTTCCAGTGATTTTCATTGTAGCTTTGGCATTGGCCTTTCGTCTGGATGTGGGGATGGGATTTATCCTGCTGGCCGTGGTAGTTGTGGTTTTTATTTTGGCCCTGTTTATCATGAACAGCGCGGCGCCCCTGTTTAGAAAGCTGCAAAAACTGTTGGACCGGATGAGCACCATTTTGCTGGAGAATATCACCGGCGTTCGGGTAGTGCGCGCCTTTAACAACGAAAAGAGAGAGGAAAACCGCATGGGAGAGGCTTTCTCCAATTATGCGGCCACTTCCATTCAGTCAGCATTTGCCTCTGCCAAACGTACATTCCAACTGTTGGATGATGAGGAGGAGATTCCGGATCCCGAAAAACCGGCCGTTTTGGAAAAAGCCAAAGGCCATATTGCTTTTCGCCGCGTCAGCTTTGGATACAATCCCGGTCAGCTGCTAATGAAAAATATCAGTTTCGAGGCAAAGCCGGGCCAGAAAATCGCCGTAGTGGGAAGCACAGGTGCCGGCAAGACCACTTTGGTCAACCTGCTGATGCGT
>CAJFUP010000079.1 GCA_904420225.1 uncultured Lachnospiraceae bacterium | reverse complement strand
TCAAACTGATGTTGGCCACAGCCCAGAAAAACCTGGAGATGGAATTGGAGACGGCAAATTAAAAAAATCCATAACAAAAAGACGCTTTCCAGCAACTTATTGACTGGAAAGCGTCTTTTTGTTATGATCAATGGTCTTGGGGGCTCATGAGTAAATCCGGCTTCCGATCCCATTTTTTCTTTTCCGCAAAATAGCAAACCACATGCGCCGACCATGTGAGTACCCAGGAAATAGGGTATGACAGATATAAGACGAACAGCGTGGGGTTCCATGCAAAAATGGTAAAAACCCACACAATACGAAGAACACAGGATCCCATGAGCGAGACAAGCATGGGCATAATGGAATATCCCAACCCCCTCAAAACCCCCACCATGGTATCCATCATACCGCAGAAGAAGTATGTGGTGCAGATGATTCGCATCCTCTGCAAACCAAAGGAGATCACCTGGGCATCTGTGGAATAAATATGAAGCAGCTGGTTGCCCAGCAGGTATGCTCCCATTCCCATAACAAAACCCACGGCGAAAACCAGCACTTGACACAGCAGTGCTACCCTCTTGATTCGTTCTGGCTTCCCCCCTCCCAGATTCTGACTGGTGAAGCTCAAAGCAGTCTGATGAAATGCATTCATGGCATTATAAACAAACCCCTCAATGTTGCTGGCCGCCGTGTTTCCTGCCATGGTCAGTGAGCCGAAAGAATTGATGGAGGACTGGATCAGCACATTGGAGATGGAAAAAATTGCTCCCTGCATGCCGGCCGGAACGCCGATTCGGATCATCCGCAGCAGCTTGTGCTTATGTATCTTCAAATTTTTCCAATGAACCTTGAGGCATCCCTCACTCTTCATCAGACACCGAAGAACCAAAATTGCGGAAATCGCCTGTGAAATCACAGTAGCAACCGCCACTCCCGCCACTCCCATGTCAAATACAATGACGAAAAAGAGATTCAATACCACATTGACAGCACCGGCCAGCAGCAGAAAATAAAGGGGTCTTCTGGTATCTCCCACAGCTCTCAAAACTGCGCTTCCAAAATTATATAGCATCATCACCGGCATACCCACAAAGTAAATTCTCATATAAAGAGTTGCCTGATCCAGTACATCGTCTGGCGTTCCCATCCATATCAGCATGATTTTTGCCAGGGAAATCCCGATGACAATGAGTACGGTTCCGCAAATCAGACTTGTCAGAATGGCCGTGTGAATTGTTTCGCTTACATCCTTGTCCCTCTTTGCTCCATAATACTGTGCCACCAGCACATTGGTTCCAATGGACAAGCCGATGAAGACATTGATCAACAGATTGATCAGTGAGCCGGTGGAACCCACTGCTGCCAATGCCTCGTTTCCGGCAAAGCGGCCGGCCACCACAATATCCGCCGCATTGAACAACAGCTGCAAAATTCCTGACAGCATCAGCGGCACAGCAAACATAATGATTTTTCCCAGAAGCGGTCCATTGCACATGTCCATCTCATATGATCCGGAACCTCTTTTCCCTTCTTTGCGGCGGACGCTTACCGGTTTCTTGATATTCACTTTTTCTTCCTCCTTTTCACATACCGTAAACGATGGTACTTTTTTTTATTTTATCCCCACAAATTTTACATTACAAGACTTGATTCCTTAACACATATCTGTTATAATCCGACTGCCAAAAATCTGCAAATGTCCGACTGATGCAGTCGTCTCCGCTTTACAATACGGGGAATTTTTATTATACTGTTGATGGAAAACACTGTATGGAGGATTATTATGAAATCTCGCAACTTACCGGAATTTGTCGGAACCGCTGTGCTGGATACCATCGGTCTGGTAATCCCCAGCGCGGATGATCAGCTTCTCTCCTTCATGGAGAGCGCCATGAAGATCCAGGGAGACCTTCCGGCTTCCGGCCGATTATATAAAAGCCTGGGCGTATTCAGCTCCCGCACCGGCGCTGCCGGTCAGATCAACGCCATCGATGAAGCTGTGAAATCCACCAATGCCCGGGTGGTTTCCATTGAACTCCCCAGGGACACCAAGGGTTGGGGCGGCCATGGAAACTTTATCATACTGGGATCGGATCACGTATCCGATACACGCAGGGCCATTGAAATGGCCCTGGAATATACGAATAAATATGCCGGAGAACTTTACATTAGTCAGGCGGGCCATTTGGAATTCACATACTCGGCCAATGCCGGTGCCGCGCTCCATGAAGCCTTCGGCGCTCCTCTGGGCCGTCCCTTCGGCTTCCTATGCGGCTCCCCCGCCGCCATTGGCCTGGTCATGGCGGATCTCTGCGTTAAATCATCGGAAGTCACCATTCTGCGCTATATGACCCCCAATGTGGGCACCAGTCACTCCAATGAGGTCATACTCACCTTCACCGGTGATGCCAGCGCCGTAAAACACGCTGTAATCTGCGCCAGAGAAACGGGACTCGCCCTGCTTTCTGCCATGGGCAGTGAGCCCAAATCACCGGCAGTGCCCTACCTGTGATATCACTCCCCGTTCTTCTCGGAGCGAAATTGACTGAAATACCGCTCTGCGGTCCGCAGAGTCTCTACCACATCCACATCCGAATGGGCATAAGAGAAGAAAATGGCCTCAAACTGGGAGGGAGCTAAATGAATTCCATGGTTCAGCATATACATAAAATATGAGGCAAAGGCATTGGTATCCGATTCCTTTGCCTTTTCGTAGTCTGTCACTGGATCCTGGGTAAAAAATAGACAGGCCAGACTTCCCACACCTGTGATGGTATAGGGAAGATCAAATTTTTTCAGCATAGACCGCATTCCTGTCCGGAATTTTTCTCCCATCTGGTTAATGTGTCGATATATCTCTGGATGCTTCTCCAAAATCGTCAGCTCCGTATACCCGGCAGCCATGGCCAAAGGATTTCCGCTCAAGGTTCCCGCCTGATACACATTGCCCACAGGCGCCACATGGTTCATGATCTCTCTGGATCCCCCATAGGCTCCCACTGGCATGCCGCCGCCTATGATTTTCCCGAATGTGGTCAGATCCGGTTTAACCCCATAATATCCCTGTGCCCCATCCAATCCCAGACGAAATCCGGTGATTACTTCATCAAAAATCAGCAGCGCGCCGTATTTGGTGCAGAGACTGCGCAGATCCTGTAAAAATCCGCGCTTGGGTTCCACCACTCCCATATTGGCGGCCACCGGTTCCACAATCACCGCCGCCACCTGTTCTCCCTGTTCTTCCAGGATGGCTTCCACACTGGAACTGTCATTATAAACAGCTGTCAGCGTATCCGCCGCACAGCCTGCCGGTACACCGGCACTGTCGGGAATGCCTCCCGTCATGACACCGGATCCCGCTTTCACCAATAAGGAGTCACTGTGGCCGTGGTAGCACCCGGCAAACTTTATAATCTTATCCCTTCCCGTATATCCCCGGGCCAAACGAATGGCGCTCATCACCGCTTCTGTGCCCGAGTTCACCATGCGGACCATTTCCACAGACGGCACCAGACGGCAGATCAGCTCTGCCATCTCCACTTCTTTTTCCGTGGCTGCCCCGAAACTAAGCCCCTTTTCCGCTGCCTTAACCACCGCCTCACGGATTCTGGGATCATTGTGGCCAAGAATCATGGGGCCCCAAGAATTAATATAATCAATATACGTTCTGCCGTCCTCATCCTCCACCCGGGCCCCCCAGGCCCTGCGTATGAATCTGGGCCAGCTCCCCACTGACTGATAGGCACGCACTGGACTGTTTACTCCCCCTGGCATACACAGTACCGCTCTCTGAAATAGTTCTTCTGATCGGCTCATTTATCCAATCCTCCCTTCTTTTATCCACGCCGCCAGCTCTCGGGCATAATACGTCAATAGAATATCGGCGCCAGCCCGAAATACGCTGACTGCCGTTTCACAGATGATTTTTTCCTCGTCCACCCAGTCGGCACGGGCTGCCGCCTTAATCATGGAATACTCTCCGCTGACACTGTAAGCGGCCACT
>CAJFUP010000078.1 GCA_904420225.1 uncultured Lachnospiraceae bacterium | reverse complement strand
TGGAAATACCCAAACAGTTGTTTTAAGTAACGTATTATGCACAATACACAACTGGAGGGAGGTTAGGTGTGAGCTTATGTCAAATGTGATCGTAAAAGATAACGAAAGTTTAGATAGCGCTTTACGCAGATTCAAGAGAAACTGCGCGAAGGCTGGGATCCAGCAGGAGATCCGCAAAAGAGAGCATTATGAGAAGCCAAGCGTAAGACGTAAGAAAAAGTCTGAAGCGGCTAGAAAACGTAAATTCAATTAATTACAACAAGAGGAGAGTATGCGCAAAGAGGGCGTGTACTCTCTTTTTCTTATGAGATTTTTTATGGCGGCGGATGCCGAAAAAATTCATGAATCTTGGAGGAAAGAAAATGAAACTAGGAAGAAACGATCCGTGCTGGTGCGGCAGCGGACAAAAATACAAAAAATGTCATGAATTCTTTGATGAAAAGCTGGCGGAATTTCGAAATAGAGGTGTATTGGTTCCCGATCATAGTCTCATAAAAACAAAAGAGCAGATCGAGGGCATCCGAAAAAGTGGTCTGGTGAACCGGACGGTACTGGATTATGTGGCTGAGCATATTTGTGTGGGAATGAGCACCGAAGAGATCGATCGTCTGGTCTATGAGAAAACCACTGAGCTGGGGGGAATCCCGGCTCCTCTGAATTTTGAGGGATATCCCAAATCTGTTTGCACATCCATCAACGACCAGGTATGCCATGGGATTCCATCCTCGGATATCATCCTCAAGGATGGAGACATTGTCAATGTGGACTGTTCCACTATTCTGAATGGATATTTTTCCGATTCTTCTCGGATGTTCTGCCTTGGCCATGTCAGTGAAGAAAACAGGCGACTGGTGGAAGTCACCAGAGAGAGTATCGCCGTGGGGCTCAAGGAAGTGAAGCCTTGGAAGTGTATGGGAGATATGGGGGCGGCCATCCATGAGTTTGCCATGGCCCATGGGTATTCTGTGGTGCGGGAAATCGGCGGACACGGAGTTGGGCTGGAATTCCACGAAGAGCCGTTTGTCAGCTACGTGTCCCGAAGGGGGGAAGAGATGCTGATGGTACCCGGCATGGTATTTACCATAGAACCCATGATTAATATGGGTTCCCAAGAGGTGTTTTTGGATGAGGCCGACGGCTGGGGGGTATACACAGAAGATGGGAAACCGTCGGCCCAGTGGGAGGTGACTGTTCTGGTGACCGAGGACGGATACGAGATATTGGCCGATTAGAAAACATTTGGCGTTTATTCGTCGTATAACTGTGATATACTGGAAAAATAGGATTCACAGGGGGGAACGGAGATTGTGGGAAGTCATCAGGTAGAAACTTCCAGCCATGAATGCCACGGCTGCTGCCAGCGTCAGCAGGGGGAATCCCGGCAGCCAGGAATTTAGTATGTATTGAAGCCCTTTGGAAGCAGCCCCGGCGAAAAGGGCAAAAAGGGTTGGATGGAGGATGCTTTTCCAGGCAGAAAAGAAAAAGGGGGAAATCCTCCATAAGCAGACGATATGCAGTAAGGTCAGTATCAGCTGGCTTAAAAGCATTCCCCACAGATATGCCAAAATACCGAAAACCGGTACGAGAAAGATGATAAAGGCCAAACGAATGAACATACTGATGACGTTGTGAAAAAATACGGACTTGGTCTTGCCCAGCCCGTTTAAAATGCTGGATATGGTAGAGGATAAATACAAAAAAGGGCATAGCCATGCCAAAATCATGAGATAGTGACCGGCAGTTTCACTTTGAAACACGGAGGATCCCATGTCTGCGCCAAAAATCAGAAACAGCACAGTGCATAGGATACCGAGCCAAAGGCAGAAACGGATATTCATGCCGGATGCCCGGCTGATTTGTCCTCCGTTGTCAGCCGATTGGGCTTCCGCCACAATGGGAAGCAGCATGACAGAAACGGAATTGGTGAGCGTGGAGGGAAAAAGGATAAACGGCATGGCCATGCCGGTTAGAACGCCATAGATGCTTAAGGCCTGGCTGTTGTCTAAGCCGGAAAGCATGAGACGGCTGGGGATTAGGATGGCTTCTGCACTGGAGAGAACAGAAAGAATGAAACGGTTGGCGGAAAGCGGAACTGCCATGGCTACCAGGTTTTTCATGATGGGCAGCATGGGAGCAGATACGGCTTTAGGAGCGGCCTCTGAAAATAGATATACGATGCCGATAAATAAACAGGATACGGTTTCGCTGACAGCCATGCCAGCCATGACCCCTGTTGGGGACAAAGGACGGCCCTGTTCCATCCCGATTTTCCAGATGAGAAATACGGTGGAGACTCGAGTTATTTGTTCGGCCATCTGGGCAAGAGCTGGGACCAATGCCTTTTTTCGCCCATAATAATATCCGGACAGGCAGGAATGAATGGTGGCAAAGGGGATGGAGAGACAGGCGATCCGCAGGAGGGATTCGCACCGCGGCTCCAGCAGAATATAAGAGCAGATGGGAGAGGCCAGCGAGTACAAAATGGCCGTGAGTCCCACGGATAGGAGAACTGAGAGAAGCATGCCGGCCCGGAGAGTAAGCTGGCCTTTCCCTTTTCCCCCTGCCGCCTGTTCTGCTGCCACAAACCGGGAAATGGCAGTCTGAAAACTCATGGCGCAGACTGCCATACATACGCCGATGGCGGGAAAAACCAGCTGATACAGCCCCATGCCTTCTTCACCGATGGTGTTGGACAGAAAAATGCGGTAGAAAAAGCCAATGGATTTGCTGAAGAGTCCAGTGGCAGTTAGGATAATGGTTCCTGTGATAAGAGGATTTTTTTTTAATGTTTGCAGTTTCATAATAATCCTTTCACAAATGGGCTGCGGCATCCACTCGTTTCATGGGCAGGATGCCTGCGGGTGTTGTGTTGGTACAATATATCCGTTTTTCTTGACAATTATGAGCAGTTTGGATTATATTAGTAAGTAATTCGTTGCAGTTGGGTATCGCTTTAAAGGCGTACAGAATGGAAGAAAGGTGTGGATTGCAGTATGAATTTGAAAGGACGCGACTTTTTGAAACTGTTGGACTTCTCCTCAGAGGAGATTGTTTATTTGCTGGATTTGGCGGCGCTGCTGAAAGAGAAGAAAAAGAAAGGTCTTCCTGTGGATTTCCTCAGGGGAAAAAATGTGGCATTGATTTTTGAAAAGACATCCACGCGTACCCGCTGCTCTTTTGAAGTGGCTGCCCATGATTTGGGCATGGGAACCACATATCTGGATCCGGACAGTTCTCAGATTGGAAAGAAGGAAAGTATAGCCGATACAGCCCGGGTTTTGGGAAGAATGTTTGAGGGTATTGAATACAGAGGATATGGGCAGGATATCGTGGAGGAGCTGGCGCAGCATGCCCAGGTTCCCGTGTGGAATGGCCTGACCAATGAATTCCATCCCACCCAGATGCTGGCTGATTTGCTGACCATCAGGGAAAAATTTGGCCGTCTGCAGGGAATTCGCCTTGTCTACATGGGAGATGCCAGATACAATATGGGCAATTCTTGGATGGTGGCCTGTGCCAAAATGGGCATGCACTTTGTGGCCTGCGCCCCCAAAGCATATTTCCCATCGGAAGATTTGGTGGAGACGTGCCGGAAGATTGCTGCGGAAACAGGGGGAACCATCACGCTGACAGATGATGTGGAGGCAGGCGTTGAGGGAGCAGATGTGGTTTACACCGATGTATGGGTTTCCATGGGAGAACCAGATGAAGTGTGGGAGCAGAGGATTCGTGAACTGAGTCCTTATCAGGTGAACCGTCGGGTAATGGATACTGCCGGACAGCAGGCAATCTTTATGCACTGTCTGCCTGCGTTTCATGATTTGAAAACTAAAATTGGGAAGAAAATTGAGGAGCAGTATGGAATTACAGAGATGGAAGTGACGGATGAAGTATTTGAAAGTCCCCAGTCGGTGGTTTTTGATGAGGCAGAGAACCGCATGCATACTATCAAGGCGGTGATGGCTGCCACTCTTGGATGGGAAGATAGACAGTAGGGAAAGGGCGAAAACCGGTATGGGGCGAAGAAGAGGAAATCATTTACTGGTGGCGGCAGAACTTTGCCTGTCCATGGCTATCATTATTTTGGCAGTTCTTCTGTTTTTCAATACACACACGTACGCTGTATGCTTTCCTGTTGTTTTTGGTTTGGCATTTCTACTTTGCCTGGTTTATTTGGCAGAGTGGATTCGCAGTAGAGTCCGCAGAAAGAAGGGGATGATCATCTTCTTGGGAATTGTTGCGGTTTTTCTGCTGGTGATGACAGCTGCCAGTTTGGGAGCGGTCTGGAGATAGAGGGAGATGTGATGAAAACAGAACTGTTGGCCTTACTGCAGGAGGAGAATTTTGTGTCTGGTCAAAAAATCAGCGAGACACTGCATGTGTCCAGAACAGCTGTCTGGAAAATAATAAGCCATCTGCGGGATGAAGGCTATGAAATTCAGGCAGTACCCAATAAAGGGTATTGCCTGAAGCGTATTCCCGATGTGATTACAGAGGAAGCCTGTCTGCGGGAAATGAAGACCAGATGGGCGGGGAGAAATCTCGTCTATTGTCCGGAAGTGGATTCCACCAATACATTGGCCAAGAAACTGGGCGAACAGGGAGCTGTCCACGGCACTCTGGTGGTGACGGATATGCAGACAGGCGGCAAAGGCAGGCGGGGCAGGAGCTGGTATATTCCCAAGGGAGAGGCCATTGCCATGACGCTGCTTTTGCGCCCCTGCCTGGAGCCGAGGTGCGCTTCCATGTTGACTTTAGTGGCCGCCCTGGCGGTGAGCAGGGCCATTGACGGCGAGACCGGGCTTCAGACATCCATCAAGTGGCCCAACGATATTGTGTACGGAGGCAAAAAGATCTGCGGAATTCTCACAGAAATGAGTGCGGATATGGATGAAATTCACTATGTGGCTGTGGGGATTGGAATCAATACGGGCCATATGGAATTTGACTCTGAGCTGAGGGAAAAAGCAGACACATTGTTTCATATTACAAAGCATTTTTTGCCCCGCCGCATACTCATTGCCAGAGTCATGGAAGAGTTTGAGACTTGCTATGAAATATTTTGCGGTGCGGGAACTCTGGAGCCGCTTCGGGATGCATATGAGGCGCGACTGGCCAATAAAGGCAATCGGGTTCGCGTCTTGGAACCCAATCATGAATATGATGGAATTTGCCTGGGAATTACCCAGGGTGGAGAACTGCTGGTTCAAAATGCGGCGGGAGAGGTTCGGACAGTGGTGTCCGGCGAAGTATCAGTAAGGGGGATATACGGATATGTCTGAACAGACAGAAAATACGGTGTTGTGCGGCGCCAATTCCTACCAACAGAAATATTATCTCAATGAGGCTTTTTCCAATCTGCCTCAGACCATTAAAGATGAGCTGCAGATCATGTGTGTGCTTTATACGGAAGAAGTGGGAGGGATTCTTACTCTGGAATACGAAGAGGATGGAACCTTGGTGCTTCGCTCCATTGCCGATGACATGGATTATTATTTCGATGAGATCAGCGCGGGTTTGAAGATACGGCAGATTCAGACAGAAAAAAGAGAGCTTTTGGAGGCTTTGGAATTATATTACCGGGTATTCTGCTTGGGGGAGACGGCTGATGTTTAGGATTGGAAATATTACCATTGAGCATAATACTGCGCTGGGGCCGATGGCAGGTGTGACAGACCTGCCCTTTCGTTTGCTCTGCAAGGAAATGGGATGCGGTTTGCTATATACAGAAATGATCAGCGCCAAAGCCCTATATTATAAAAATAAAAATACAGAACCGCTGCTGGAAACCAGGAAGGGGGAATATCCGCTGGCTTTGCAGCTGTTTGGCTCAGAGCCTGATCTCATGGCAGAAATGGCCATGAAACTGGAGGATGGGCCATATGATTTGTTTGATGTAAATATGGGATGTCCAGTGCCTAAGGTATTCAACAATGGCGAGGGATCGGCGCTTATGGGAAATCCCAAACTGGTGGAGGAAATCATCACCAAGATGGCCAGGGCGGTGAAAAAGCCTGTCACAGTAAAGATTCGAAAAGGGATTGATGAAGCTTCTGCCAACGCAGTTGAAATCGCCCGGATTGCTGAAGCCAGCGGCGCTGCAGCCATTGCGGTGCACGGCCGTACGCGGGCTCAGTATTACAGCGGGAAAGCGGACTGGGATATTATTCGAAGGGTGAAAGAAGCCGTCTCCATTCCTGTCATAGGAAATGGTGATATCGAAACTGGAAAAGATGCCATGCGGATGATGGAGGAAACCGGATGCGACGGCGTTATGGTGGCTCGCCGGGCCAGAGGCAATCCATGGATTTTCCGTCAAATTAATGGGTATCTGGAGCAGGGAATCACGGTGAAATCACCGGATTTTGGACAGATCCGGGATATGATTCTTCGCCATGCCGCCATGGAGACAGAAGCATTCGGTGAATATATGGGTATACTGCGCATGAGAAAGCATGTGGCTTGGTATACGGCGGGCCTGCCCCATTCCGCAGCCATACGCCGAAAAGTCAATGAAGCGGAGACCATGGATGATTTAAAAAGATTGTTGACAACGGATATTCATTCGTCTATACTATATTAGTTGAATTTTAGCAGCCTGGTTGCCAGGCATGCGGCCATGGTGAAAATTGATAATCAGCCATGTGCCGGATGGGAACTTCATATCCCATCACAGGAAGGAATTGCCGTATAGTTTTGTCGTTAAAATCATATGTCTGCATAGACAGACATTACAAGATAGGATCAGCTGTTGGATCTCTCTTTCCGGTATCCAACGGCTGGCTTATTTTTCTGTATTCGCGAAAAGCTGCGGCGATTCTTGTTCATTTCTGGGAACAGAATGGAATTGAAGGAGGCAGTATTATGGCAGACAGCAAAAAAAATATTTTAACGTATGCGGGATTGAAGCAGCTGGAGGACGAGCTGCATGATCTGAAGGTGGTCAGAAGACAGGAAGTGGCTCAGAAAATCAAAGAGGCACGTGAGCAGGGCGATTTATCGGAAAACGCTGAATACGATGCAGCCAAAGATGAGCAGCGGGATATTGAGGCCAGAATCGACGAGTTGGAGGCAATTCTTAAAAATGCAGAAGTAGTCGTAGAAGATGAAGTTGATCTGGACAAAATCAGCGTGGGATGTAAAGTAAAAGTGTACGATTTTGAATTTGAGGAAGAACTGGAATTCTCCATTGTGGGTTCCACTGAGGCCAACAGCCTTCAGTATAAAATCTCCAATGAATCTCCAGTGGGAGCCGCTTTGTTGGGGCATCAGGTCGGCGATGTGGTAAAAGTGGAGACACAGGCCGGTGAGATGGAATACAAGGTTCTTTCCATCAGCAGATAAAAGAATAAAAAGGAGTGAAAACATGGCAGGACAGAACCAGGAACAGGATGTAAAGCAGTTATTGAAGGTGCGCCGTGAAAAGCTTGCACAGCTGCAGGCAGATGGAAAGGACCCATTTCAGATTACGAAATATGATGTGACAGCACATACGGCAGATATCAAAGAGTGTTATGAGGAGATGGAGGGAAAACAGGTCTCCATAGCAGGCCGTATGATGTCAAAACGCGTGATGGGCAAGGCATCTTTCTGCAATGTCCAGGATCTGAAGGGAAATATCCAGTCCTACGTGGCTCGCGACAGCATCGGCGAGGACTCCTATAAAGATTTCAAAAAATATGATATAGGCGACATCGTTGGAATTCGCGGCCAGGTCTTTAAGACTAAAACAGGGGAAATCTCCGTACATGCGGAGGAAGTGACTTTGCTCTCCAAGAGCCTTCAGATTCTGCCGGAGAAATTCCATGGTCTGACAAATACGGACACCCGCTATCGCCAGCGGTACGTGGA
>CAJFUP010000077.1 GCA_904420225.1 uncultured Lachnospiraceae bacterium | reverse complement strand
GACGGTTTGGAAACGATTGTGGAGAGTCGTCTGGGAGCGGGATCCATTGGGTTTGGCGCTGACATTGCTGATAAGACAGAACGCGATATCGGGGACTTATTCCGACAGGTGCTGCCGGAGGATTTGGTGAAATTTGGTTTGATTCCGGAGTTTATCGGCCGTGTTCCTGTGGTGGTGACACTGGATATGCTGGATAAGGAGACGCTGGTTCATATTCTCACAGAACCCAAGAATGCCATTACAAAGCAGTATATTAAGTTGTTTGAACTGGATGGCGTCAGCCTGGAATTCACACCGGAGGCGCTGGATCTCATTGCCACCCGCTCCCAGGAGAGAAAGACAGGAGCCAGAGGTTTGCGCGCCATCATGGAATCCATAATGATGGATATCATGTTCCAGATCCCATCCGATGATACCATTGGCCGCTGTATCATAACCAAAGCCACGGTGGAGGGAACCGAAGGTCCCACCATCATCAAGCGTGAAGAGGATGTCCCGGTGCTTCCCCAAAAAGAGGAGCGTCCGCGCCGTTTTTTCGGAAAGGGAAATGAAATCGCTTAAAACCGGTAAATAGAAATAAAGAGGGAGATTCTTCTGGATGATGGAAACCGGACAGAAGAAATCTCCCTTTTGGTACGTATAGGAATGAGGAAATACATGGAAAAGGAAATGGAAATGCTGACAGTGGCCCTGAGGGGGCTGACTGTCCTGCCCAATATGATTGTTCATCTGGACATCAGCAGAAACGGCTCCATGGAGGCAGCCAATCAGGCCATGGAGGGAGAACAGAGACTGTTTTTGGTGGCGCAGAAGGATACGGAAGTGGCTATGCCTGGAAAAGCAGATTTGTGCCGAGTGGGAACCATTGCAGTGATTCGGCAGATCGTGCGGATTTCTCCTCAGGTAATGCGGATTCTCATCGAGGGAAAGCAGAGAGCAGCTCTGCTTTCCATTATCCAGGAAGAGCCGTGTCTCATTTCGTCTATTCTGCCCATTGAGACAGAAGGAAAAATGGAGATGGCGGAGGAGCAGGCGCGGGTGCGGGTCATAAAAGATATGCTGGTTCATTACATTGCGGAGAATCCAAAATCCAGCAAAGAACTTCGGAAAGCCCTGGAGGAGGAAAGTGCTCTGGAGCCATTTATGGATCAAGTGGCCGCCAATATGCCACTGTCTCAAAAGGTGCGACAAAAATTCCTGGAAATTCAGCCGCTGGATATGCGCTATGAATTCATGGTCAATCTGATTAAAAATGAAATCGAGATCACAAACCTGAAGCAGGAGTTTCAGAAAAAGGTAAAAAATAGGATTGATAAAAATCAGAAGGAATATATTCTGCGTGAACAGATGAAGATTATCCATGAGGAGTTGGGCGATACCGCGCCCATGAATGACGCGGATGCCTATCTGGAGCGGACGGGCAAGCTGAAGGCTGACGGAGAAATCAAGGAGCGTCTCGTGAAGGAGATCAAACGGCTCCGCAGTCTTCCCATGGGAAGTCAGGAGGCTTCTGTGGCTCAGAATTACATAGAAACGCTTCTGGAGATGCCATGGAACAAGGGAACCAGAGAGATCATTGATCTGAAGCGGGCCCAGGAAATCCTCGAACAAGATCACTATGGTTTGGAGAAAGTCAAAGAGAGGATTCTGGAATACTTGGCCGTGAGAAAGCTAAAGGGGAAAGGTGACAGTCCCATTTTGTGTCTGGTGGGGCCGCCGGGAACAGGAAAAACATCCATTGCCAAATCCGTAGCGCGGGCTCTCAACAGGAAATATGTGCGGATCAGTCTGGGGGGAATCCGGGACGAGGCAGAAATTCGCGGTCACAGAAAGACGTATGTGGGAGCCATGCCGGGCCGCATTGCGGCAGCCATACGCCAGGCAGGGGTAAAAAATCCCTTGATGCTTCTGGATGAGCTGGATAAGGTGAGCAGTGATTACACCAGGGGGGATACGGCGTCCGCTCTCTTGGAGGTGCTGGACGGAGGGCAGAACAGTAAATTCAGGGATCATTATCTGGAGGTGCCATTGAACTTGTCGGATGTGCTTTTCATTGCCACGGCCAATACCACCCAGACGATTCCTGCGCCTCTTCTGGACCGCATGGAAATCATTGAGATCAGCAGCTATACGGAGAATGAAAAATTTCATATTGGCAAAGACTATCTTTTGCCAAAACAGCTGAAAAATCATGGATTGAATGAGACGGAGCTGGTTTTGGAGGACGATGCCTTGCGGGCCGTCATTCGAAATTATACCAGGGAGGCCGGAGTGCGCGGTTTGGAGCGCAGAATCGGACAAATCTGCCGGAAGGCAGCCAGGCAGATTCTGGAGCATGGCTCCGAGTGCGTCAGGGTCACAGAAGAAAATCTGGAGACGTTTCTGGGAAAAGACAAAATTGAGTTTGATACCATCAATGAACAGGATGAGGTGGGGATTGTCCGCGGTCTGGCTTGGACCAGTGTGGGCGGCGACACCCTTCAGATCGAGGTCAACGTGATGCCGGGCAAGGGAAATCTGCAGCTGACAGGGCAGATGGGGGATGTGATGAAAGAATCGGCTCAGATCGCGCTGAGTTACGTCCGCTCTGTCGGCAGCCGCTATGGTGTGGCCGCAGACTTTTTTGAGACGCATGATCTGCATATCCATATACCGGAGGGGGCTGTGCCAAAAGACGGACCCAGTGCCGGCATTGCCATGGCTACGGCCATGCTGTCAGCCGTGACGGAAAAAAAGGTGCGCCGTGACGTGGCCATGACAGGAGAAATTACGCTGCGGGGAAAGATTCTTCCCATCGGCGGTCTCAAGGAAAAATTGCTGGCAGCCAAAATGGCCGGAGTGGTCACTGTTTTGGTGCCTGCCAAAAACAGGCCCGCCGTGGAGGAGATCTCAGCGGAGATCACAGACGGAATTGAGATCATTTATGTGTCGGATATGGAAGAAGTCATCAAAGAGGCCATGGCGGAGTGATCCGCCGCCAGCAGAGGAGAGAATGCGGTATGGTAATTAAAAATGTAAACCTGGAAATCGTGTGCGGCATCACCAGCAAGCTTCCGGATACCGGGCAGCCGGAATTTGCCTTTGCCGGTAAGTCCAATGTGGGGAAATCATCCCTGATCAATGCGCTGATGAACCGGAAAGCATATGCCCGGACTTCATCCCAACCGGGAAAGACACAGACCATCAATTTCTATCATATCAACGAGGCATTTTATTACGTGGATCTGCCAGGTTATGGATATGCCAAAGTCTCGGAGGAAATCAAGGCAAAATGGGGAAAGATGATTGAGCGGTATCTCCATGGATCCAAGGAATTGTGTCATGTGTTTTTGCTGGTGGATATCCGGCATGACCCATCGGCCAATGACAAGCAAATGTACCAGTGGATTTTATCCCAGGGCTTTTCGCCGGTGGTGATTGCCACGAAACTGGATAAGATCAAGAGAAGTCAAACTGATAAACAACTGCGGGCCATCCGTCAGGGATTGTCCATGGAAAAAGAGGGCATTCTTATTCCTTTTTCCGCGGAGACCAAAGCGGGGAGAGAGGAAATTTGGCAGCTGATTGATGGGACCATGGAACACCGCCGGGAGCACTGAGGCAAAGCATAGATACAAATTGTATAGTAAAGCCGCACAAAGTGCAAAAATGCGGAGGATTTCACAAAAAATCCCCGTATTTTTCTTGTTTTCAACAGCCAGATGTGATATAAAAAAAGTACATCATGATGGCCGTCTGTCCCCGAGTCGGACAGGCTGATAAGGCGCCGGTTTCACTTCTGACTCATCTGAATACTATCTTTCTGAAAGCGAAAAAAGGTTCTCTTTTTGCGCTTCAGTCGGCCGGGATCCGTGCGTGATGGATTCCGGCTCTTTTCTGCCGGGAAAAACAGATTGCCCCTTAAAAGTGCGTAAAATCGTTGAAATTGCTCATAAGCTGTGCTATACTGAAACACAATAAAGGGCGAAATCTGCCCAAAAGCCGGATACGGCTATTTTTACTTTGCGGTTTTCAACGCAGGAATGAGAGGTTCAGATGAAAGGTATCATTTTAGCGGGGGGAAGCGGAACGCGCCTCTATCCCCTGACCAAAGTTACATCGAAACAGCTTCTGCCCATTTATGATAAGCCGATGATTTATTATCCGCTGTCTGTTCTGATGGAAGCCGGAATCAAGGATATTCTCATCATTTCCACGCCGGTGGACACGCCCCGTTTTGAAGCGTTGCTGGGGGATGGTCATCAGTTTGGAATTGAGCTGACTTATGCGGTGCAGCCCAGCCCCGACGGTCTGGCGCAGGCATTTATCATCGGTGCGGACTTCATCGGCGGTGATTCGGTGGCCATGGTGCTGGGGGATAATATTTTCCACGGCCATGGACTTAAGAAACGGCTTCAGGCGGCCGCAGCCAAGGAAAGCGGCGCCACAGTATTTGGGTATTATGTGGACGATCCGGAGCGGTTCGGCATTGTGGAATTTGATGAGCATGGAAAAGCCATCTCCCTGGAGGAGAAACCGGAGCATCCCAAGAGCAATTACTGCGTCACCGGACTGTATTTCTACGATAACCGAGTGGTGGAATATGCCAAGGGACTGAAACCATCGGCCCGCGGGGAACTGGAGATCACAGATCTGAATAAAATTTATCTGGAAAACGGCGAGTTGGAAGTGACGCTTCTGGGCCAGGGCTTCACATGGCTGGATACGGGAACCCATGAGTCATTGGTGGATGCCACCAATTTTGTCAAGACGGTGGAGCAGCATCAGCACAGAAAAATTGCCTGCTTGGAGGAGATCGCCTACTTAAATGGATGGATCACCAAAGAACAATTGCAGGAAGTCTATGAAATCTATAAGAAAAACCAGTACGGCGCGTACCTGAAGGATATCATGGACGGAAAATATATTGATAATAAATGATAGCGCAGAGCGCGGAGAAATCTGTGCATCATAGTAAATGGAGGATCAAATACAATTATGAAGATATTAGTCACGGGTGGAGCCGGATTTATCGGCGGCAATTTTGTTCATTATATGGTAAACAAATATCCGGAAGATATGATCGTGAATCTGGATCTGCTGACGTACGCAGGCAATCTGGAGACATTGAAACCGGTGGAGGACAAGCCAAATTATAAGTTCTACAAAGGGGACATCGCAGATAAAGATTTCATTATGGATCTCTTTGAAAAGGAGAAGTTTGATGTGGTGATCAACTTCGCCGCAGAGAGCCATGTGGACCGTTCCATCACCAATCCAGAGCTTTTCGTCCATTCCAATGTGCTGGGTACAGTGACTCTGCTGGATGCATCCAGGAAGTTTGGGGTCAAGAGATACCATCAGGTATCCACAGATGAGGTATACGGGGATCTGCCTTTGGATCGGCCGGATCTGTTTTTCACTGAGGAGACGCCTCTGCACACCTCCAGTCCCTATTCTTCTTCCAAGGCCAGCGCGGATCTCTTTGTTATGGCCTATCACCGCACCTTTGGGTTGCCGGTGACCATTTCCCGCTGCTCCAATAATTACGGCCCGTATCAGTTCCCAGAGAAGCTGATTCCGCTGATGATCAGCCGCGCTCTGGCGGATGAGGAACTTCCCGTGTATGGTAAGGGAGAGAATGTCAGAGATTGGCTCCATGTGCTGGATCACTGCACGGCCATTGATCTCATTGTGAGAAATGGCAGAGTGGGAGAGGTTTATAATGTGGGCGGCCACAATGAGAGAACAAATCTGGAAGTGGTGAAGACAGTTCTTCGCGCTCTGGATAAGCCGGAGTCTCTGATCAAATATGTGACAGACAGGCCAGGCCATGACAGGCGCTACGCCATTGACCCCAAGAAGCTGGAGACAGAGCTGGGGTGGAAGCCGCAGTATACCTTTGACACCGGCATTGTCCAGACCATTCAGTGGTATTTGGATAATAAAGAGTGGTGGCAGAATATCATCAGCGGCGAATATGCCAACTATTTTGAAAAGATGTATGGAAAGCGCCTGGAGCAGTAAGCAGGACCTGGCGCCGACAGCGGCGACGCGGGCAGCGCGTCTGTGCCGCAAAGGAGGGGTGTCATGAAATCCGGGAGGATGGGCGGCACCCCTTTTGTGGAATGCATGGGAGCAAAAGACTTTCTGGCTCCTGACATCAAAAAGAAATGAGGAAAATAGTTATGAAAATATTGGTAACCGGTGTAAAGGGACAGCTGGGATTTGATGTGGTGAATGAGTGCACAAAGCGCGGAATCGAGACGGTGGGGGTGGATGTGGAAGAAATGGACATCACCGATGCCGCTGCTGTGGAGCGGGTGATCAGCGGGGCCAATGTGGATGCCGTCATTCACTGCGCTGCCTATACGGCAGTGGATGCCGCCGAGGATAATGAGGAAATATGCCGCCGGGTCAATGGGTATGGTACGGAAAACATTGCCAAGGTCTGCGGCAGGCTCAATCTGAAGATGATGTACATCAGTACGGATTATGTGTTTGACGGCCAGGGCGAGCGTCCTTGGGAGCCGGACGATGAGCGGCATCCCCTGAACGTGTACGGGCAGACCAAATATGAAGGGGAGCTGGCTGTAGAGAAGTATGTGGAGAAATTTTTCACCGTGCGCATTGCCTGGGTATTCGGCGTCAACGGAAAGAATTTCATCAAAACCATGCTTCGTCTGGGACAGGAGAGAGGCGCGGTCAGCGTAGTGGACGATCAAATCGGTTCTCCCACCTATACGTATGATCTGGCAGTTCTCTTGGTGGACATGATTCAGACCGATAAATACGGCCGCTATCACGCCACCAATGAAGGGCTGTGCAGCTGGTATGAATTTGCCTGCGAGATCTTTAAGCAGGCCGGTATGGATCAGGTAAAGGTAACGCCGGTGGATTCTTCGTCATTTCCCGCCAAGGCCAAGAGACCCAGCAACAGCCGCATGAGCAAGGATAAATTGGAAGAAAACGGATTTCACCGCCTGCCGTCTTGGCAGGATGCACTTGGGCGGTATTTAAAGGAGATCAAAACCAACGGATGAGGACAAGAGAGCGATTCATCTGGGCTGCGCTGATTGTGGCGTGGATGGGAGTGATATTTTGGTTTTCTGCCCAGAGTGGGGAGAACTCGGCGGCTCTCAGCGGAGGAATCGTGGAGTGGGCGGCACATCTGATTCGGCCAGGGCTGGATCAGATGCCGCAAACGGAGAGACAGGCTTTTTTGGACAGTCTGTCTTTTTTCGTGAGAAAAGGCGCCCATTTTTCCGAGTATGCTGTACTGGGAGTATTGCTGACTGGATTCCTGCGGACTTTTGCCTGGAAAGGCTGGGGGCGCGGGCTGACGGCATGGGGAGTGGGAACGCTGTATGCCGTGTCAGATGAATGGCATCAGACTTTCAGCTATGGCAGATCGCCCCAGCTTGGGGATGTGTGTATTGATTCCGGCGGAGTTTTATTTGGAATCTTGGCAATGGCGCTGATTTGTGTTATAATAACTTCAATTTGTCAGCGCAGTAAAGTGAAAAAAGCTGAGAAGGAGAATGATTGATTCGCATAGGAGGATGAGATATGTTGGTATCTGAGAAAATGAGACCGCTTTTGGAAAATAATTCCGCCATACGAGCCATGTTTGAAGAGGGAAAGCGCATGGCCGCTGTGTACGGAGCGGAAAATGTGTATGACTTTAGTCTGGGAAATCCCAGTGTTCCGGCTCCGGAGGAAGTGAAGAAAGCCATATATGATATTTTGGAGACAGAGCCGTCGGGGCTGGTACATGGATATATGAGCAACGCCGGATTTGAGGACGTGAGGGAATCCATTGCCGCATCCCTGAACAAGCGGTTTGGAACGGCTTTTCAGGCCAAAAATTTGATTATGACAGTGGGGGCTGCCAGCGGTCTGAATATTGCCCTGAAAGCGCTTCTGAATCCAGGGGATGAGGTGATTACCTTTGCCCCCTACTTTGTGGAGTACGGCGCTTATGTGAGAAATTATGACGGTGTTTTGGTGGTGATTTCTCCCAACACAGAGGATTTTCAGCCCAATCTGCAGGAATTTGAGGAAAAAATCACGGCCAAGACCAAGGCAGTCATTGTCAATTCTCCTCACAATCCCACCGGTGTGGTATACTCAGAAGAAACCATCCAAAAGATGGCAAAGATCATGGAGAAAAAGCAGAAAGAGTTTGGCCATGCCATTGTACTCATCTCCGATGAACCTTATCGTGAGTTGGTATATGACGGCGTGGAGGTTCCGTATCTCACCAAGTATTACGCCAATACCATTGTGGGCTATTCCTACAGTAAATCTCTTTCCTTACCAGGTGAGCGCATTGGTTATGTGGTTATCCCTGACGAGATGGAGGAGAGCAGTCAGGTAATCGCGGCCATGACCATAGCCAACCGGGTCATCGGCTGTGTCAATGCCCCTTCCCTGATGCAGAGGGTTATTGCCCGCTGTCTGGATGCCAAGGTGGATGTGGAGACGTATGACAGAAATCGGATGCTGCTGTACTCTGCCCTTAAGGAGTACGGCTTCACCTGCATCAAGCCCCAGGGAGCGTTTTATCTTTTCGTGAAATCTCCAGTGGCAGATGAAAAGGTTTTCTGCCAGGAAGCAAAGAAGTACCATATCCTGATGGTGCCGGGGAGCAGTTTTGCCTGCCCGGGTTATGTGCGGATTTCCTACTGCGTATCAGAGGACACCATCCGCAATTCCCTGCCCGGATTCCGCAAGCTGGCAGAGGAATACGGCCTGACAAATTAGAAAGGCGAAAAGCCTGAAAAACAAGAAAAGAGGATGAGATGAAACTTTGGGAAGATAAGATACGGCGTGTGGTGCCGTATACGCCGGGGGAACAGCCCAAACGCCCGGTGATTAAGCTGAATACTAATGAGTGTCCGTATCCGCCGTCCCCGGCGGTGCAGGAGGCCCTGGACTCTCTGGATACATCTGATCTTCGGTTGTATCCAGACACGGAAGCCACGCCCTTGGCGGACGCCCTGGCGGAATACTATGGGGTGGATCCGGACCAGATCTTCATCGGCGTGGGTTCCGATGATGTGCTGGCCATGGCGTTCATGACATTTTTTCAGGGGGAGAAACCCATTCTGTTTCCCGATATCACGTATTCTTTTTATGATGTCTGGGCGCAGCTGTTCCGGATTCCCTACGAGACGGTGCCATTGGATGAGGAGTTTCGGATGACTCGGGAGGGATACTATAGGGAAAACGGAGGCGTGATTTTTCCCAATCCCAACGCTCCCACTGCCATTGCCCAAGATCTGGACGGCATCCGTGATATCTTGGATCACAATCAGGACGTCATAGTTATTGTGGATGAGGCGTATGTGGATTTTTCCTCCAAGCCATCGGCTTTGGCGCTTTTGGAAGAGTATGAGAATTTGCTGGTGGTTCAGACCTTTTCAAAATCCCGTGCCATGGCCGGGATGCGTATTGGCTATGCCTTTGGATCGCCGGAGTTGATCCGTGCCATGAAGGATGTGAAGTACTCCTTTAACTCGTATACCATGAACCTTCCGGCTCAGACGGCTGGGGCAGCGGCGGTGAGGGACGATGCCTATTTTCAGGACACGGTGGCTCGGGTGATTCACACCCGAGAAAAGACGGCAGCGGCTTTGAAGGAGCTGGGATTTGTCTTTCCACCGTCTGATGCCAATTTTCTTTTCGCTTCCCACAGGCAAAAGCCTGCCCGTGAGATTTATGAAGAGCTGAAAAAGCGAGATATTTTTGTGCGGTATTTTGATAAGCCCAGAATCAGCAATTATCTGCGGATCACCATAGGAACCGATGAGCAGATGGAGACGCTCCTGAGGCAGCTGAAGCAAATTTTAGGAGAATTCATTGCAAAGGACACTCTGCCATCTGGTGAGAGGCCGCTATCTAGTTGATTTTATGAATCCATTTACCGCTGAAGAACCGGCGGACGAAAAAGAAGCTGCGGCAGATCCAATCGATGATCATGGCGATCCACACACCTGCCAGTCCCAACTGGAAAAACTGTCCCAACAGATAGGAAAAGCCAATGCGGAAGGTCCACATGGAGGCGATGGATACCACCATGATGAAACGGGCGTCCCCGCCTGCCCGCAGGCCGTTGGGCAGGGCGAAAGACAGCGGCCAGATGAGGGCGCCGCAGATGCCGTGAAGCAGTACCACGAAGTGGGCCATGGCAAAGGCGTCCGGTTCCAGGTTGTAGAGCGTCAGAATGGGGTTGCACAGGAAGACCAAAATCACATTGAGAATGGCCATGCTGATGTAAATGATGGCCATGAGCTTTTTCGTATAATACTTGGCTTGTTCCGTCTCGTTTGCTCCCAATGTTTGTCCCACCACTGTGATCATGGCCAGGCCAATGGCGCTGCCGGGGATGACTTCAAATGAGGCGATGGTGTTGCCCACGGCGTTGGCGGCAATGGCGGCGGTGCCGAAGGTGGACACCAGACTGGCCACAAGAAGCTTACCGACCTGAAACAGACTGCCATCCAGGCCAGTGGGGATGCCGATGGCCAGAATTTCCCGTATGAGTTTCCAGTCAAAGCCCAGGCGAAAATGGGCGTCGATGTGGATGGGACGTTTTTGATTGTGGACAACTACAATCATGACCAAAGCTGCTACCACACGTGAGACCAGCGTGGGAATGGCTACGCCTGCCACCCCCATGTGAAACACCATCACCAAAAGAGCGTTTCCAGCCACATTGATGACATTCATGAGCACGGATGTTTTCATGGAAACTTTGGAATCACCCATGGAGCGGCAGAGAGCGGCGCAGCCATTGTAGACGGCCAGAAACGGATAGGAACAGGCTGTGATATAGAAATATAACTCGGCGGCCTCCATGACGTTGGTCTCCACATTGCCGTAAATGGTGTGCAGAATCCAAGCATTTCCAATCAGTGCCAGGGCCATGATGAAGATGCCCACGGCGGTCACGGACAGCACCAGTTGATTGGCGGCCCGGCAGGCATCCGAGCCACGGTTTTTGCCCAGATATTGGGCCGAGATGACGGCGCCGCCGGTGGCCAGGGCGGAAAACACCTGGATCAGCAATGTGGATATGGTATCCACAAGAGAGACGCCGCTGGTGGCATGCTGTCCCACCTGGGATACCATGATGATATCTGCCATTCCCACGGTGACGGCCAGTATTTGTTCGATGACCAGCGGAATGATCAGGCGTTTTAGGGAAGCATTGTCAAACATGCCTGGTCCAGTAAAGGCAGGCTGGCCATGACCGGATACTTTCTTTTGACCATGGGATGGCAGAAATCGTACAGAATGCTTCATGAATATCCTCCTTCCTGACAGGGTGTTGGTTATACATACAGGGTGTGTCTCATTTGAAAACCGCCGGGTATATAACTGACATCCAATTTTTTTCTTTAAATTCATGGGACAGAAAAAAGACGTATGAATCAGAGGGGCTGCTGCGAAGAGATCACTTACCGGGATTTAAGGAGGTTGCAGCCATCCTGACAGGAACGTCTTTTTCTCATCTGGCAGCACGTCATATCCGTATCTTGCTGCTGATATTTATTTTATCAGGACAATCTTATAATACAATGGACTATCTTTGAGTGTGTTTAAGAAAATTTTCATGTTCTCCCCCGTTTCTTTTAAGATTTGTGACAGAAATTTGCATCAGCTTCCCTGCTATACTGTAATCATGCCGGAGGGCGGAATACGCCAGCACAGGCGCCGCGCGCGGAGGCTGAGCGATACGGCATGGATGTTGGAGAGAAGAATAGGAGGGAAGGAATGAAACGTTTTTTGAAACGGGCAAACAGAGGGCTCATTTTGGCGGCGCTGATCTTAGTAGGGCTGTTAATCTACATTCAGGTTGACCAGTATCAGTTCAACAGCGCCAAGCCTGAGATCGAACAAATGACACGGGATTATCTGGAGCAGGTAAAGGAAATTAATAAACAGCAGCCCCAGGAGAAAATGGAACAAACGAAAGTATTGTTGGACCAATATTGGACGGACGGCAGGAATCTGGCCATGGGTGTCAATAAAGATAACATGGAATCCTATTTGGAATACAGGGAGAATAAGGATTTTACAGTGCTTGAGGAGTATGTGGATCGGGTGGAATCGGTATCTGCCCAGAAAAGCGGCCCACAGGCGGCCACAGTGACAGTATCGTATGAGGTAAGCCTTCAGGGAAGCGGTTCCATGTCCGTCTACTCCATCTACGGCTTGGATGCCAGCTGGTATGACGTTGCGGACAGCGGTGAGGGCGCGGACAGTGAGACCCGCAGATACACGCTGCGTTTCCAGATGACCAGGGAGTCGGATGGGTGGAAAATCAGCAGCCTGGACAGCAGCTATGAGATGGCACAGCCAGCCGCTGCGGACACGGTATCATAAGGAGGCAGAAATGGAAAAAGAGGGAATCAGAGAACAGAAAACGGCCATAAAGATCGATCATGTAAGTAAGTGGTTTGGAAAACGAAAAGTAGTGGATGATCTGAGTCTGGAAACGTATGCGGGAGAAGTGTTCGGTTTTTTGGGACCCAATGGGGCCGGCAAAACCACCACCATCAAGATGGCTGTGGGATTGATCCGCATTGATGAGGGAACCATATCCATCTGCGGCGCCGACGTGGAGCGGCAATTTGAGACCGCCATGGCCAATGTGGGCGGCATTGTGGAAAATCCAGAGATGTACAAATACATGACGGGAATGCAGAATCTCCGCCAGTATGCCAGGATGAGAAAAGGCGTGACAGAGGAACGGCTCCAGGAAGTGGTGGAGCTGGTGGGACTTTCCAACCGGATTCAGGAGAAGATATCCCGCTACTCTCTGGGCATGCGTCAGCGCCTGGGAGTGGCACAGGCGCTGCTGCACCATCCCCAAGTGCTGATATTGGATGAACCCACCAATGGCCTGGATCCAGCGGGTATCCGCGGGCTTCGGGATATTTTGAGGAACATTGCCCACAAAGAAGGAATCTGCGTCATGGTATCCAGCCATCTCATGAGCGAGATGCAGCTGATGTGTGACAGGGTGGGCATCATCGTCAACGGAAAATTGGTTCAGGTGACTTCCGTGGAAGAATTGGTTCAGGATAGCAGCGTCACAGGAGGTCGCTATCGCTATCATGTCAGTGATTCTGAGCGGGCGGCACAGATCATTGCCGGATTCCAGACCGCTTCCGTCATGGAAACCGATCCCGGCCACCTGGAGATGATGCTGAAAGCAGGACAGGAGACGGCGCTCCCGGAAATCAATAGAAAGCTGATTCTCAACGGAATCGAACTTTACACAGTAGCACCGGTGGAAGGCCAGAAACTGGAAGACGCCTTTATAGAATTGACAAAGGGGGACGGACAAATTGCTTAGACTAATAAAAAATGAGTGGATCAAAATTTTCACAAAAATCAGCACGTACATCATGCTGATTCTGGTGCTGCTGTTTGTAGTAGGATTTAGCGGACTGATGTATCTCAATTCCCGGTATGATACTGGCTATGGATACGCAGTGGATCCGGAGTCAGAGCTGGAGTATCTGACGGTCAGCAAGCCTGTGGGCTATGAGCTGGATGTGGCCATGTATGAGTTTATCCGAGACAGCGGACGGGAGTGGCAATATGGGGAATGGCAGATGGATGCCATACAGGAGGCGTATGAAGATTATGGAGCGCCGCTGCTTTATCAGGCGGACAGTCTGAGCGAGGAAGAAAAACAGCAGCTGCAGACTCGGCTGGAAGAAGCGCAGGCCTGCATTATGGCCGACGATTTGGACGGATATATTGAGGGGAAACTGGACTATATCAATGAGACAGAAGAGGATGAATCCCTGCGGGAGGCGAAATCCTACTATTGGAGTTATATACTGGATCACGGCGTCGTGCCGGGCAGCGGAGACTGGCGGGAAAGCGCAGCCGCCACAGTAGGCAGTCTGAAAGAAGAATTGGCTGTTCTTGAAAGCCGAAAAGCGGCGGGGGAAGTCATCACAGATGAGACAATACGGGAGGTCAGTGATCCATTGGCTCTGGCGGAATACAGACTGGACAATGGGATCCAATATTATTTGGATGAAAATGGAAGCACCGGGGATTTATTCTATAATACTTGGATCCAGGGAGCCATGATTGTGGTGCTGGCCAGTGTGGTAATGATCGTACTGGCCGGAGGCAGCGTGGCCAATGAATTCTCCAACGGGACCATCAAGTTTTTGCTGATCAATCCGGTGAAAAGAAGTAAAATCATTATCAGCAAATATCTGACATTGATTCTTGTGGCGGCAGTCATGATTGTGGGGATTTTTCTGGTCAGCGGTTTGACGGATTTGATTTTCTTTGGAACGGATGGATTGAAAACGCCCATGCTTTTGGTGGAAGACGGAGTGGTATCCCAGGGCAATGCCATGTGGTATGTACTGAAACAGTATCTCTACCAGGGCGTCAACCTGCTGGTAATGATGACCATGGCATTTATGATCTCCTCTCTGCTGAGAAATTCTGCTGTCTCCATCGGCATCGGCGTGGCAGCTTTGATGGGTGGGAGCATGTTGGTCCAGATCCTGGCCATGCTGGGATTTGACTGGGGACGCTATATTCTGTTTGCCAATACGGATTTGGTGAGCATTGCCAGTGGAAATGGACTGTTTGCCAATCAGAGTCTGACTTCCGCTGTGGTTATCTTGGCTGTCTATATGGTGGTTTTCCTTTTGACAGCGTACGATGGATTTACCAGAAGAGAGGTGTAAGCCCAAAAAATTTCTGGAAGTCATTGACAGGCACCCAGGGATCTGCTATACTAAAACAGTTGTTCACATGGGAGACAGAAATTGCTTTCTGGGACAACAGCAAATGACATAGGAGAAAGAGTTGAGGATTAAGGGTATCCGGCTAAAGTTGGATACCCTATATTTGTGCGATAAGCCCCATGGGGCGGGAGGCGCACCGGCGTGAAGGAAAAAAGATAGCCCTGATGGCCGGACTTGTGGCGGAATGCCTCCGGGCAGATATGTTATGTCTTTAGATAGGAGATTACATGGAAGAATTAAGATTTGAAGAAATGGGACTGCAGGAAGGGTTGCTGCGCGCAGTGGCGGACATGGGATTTGAGGCAGCGTCCCCCATACAGGCGCAGGCCATCCCTGTGGAATTGGAGGGACGGGACGTCATCGGCCAGGCTCAGACAGGAACAGGAAAAACGGCGGCTTTTGGTCTGCCTTTACTGCAGAAGGTGGATCCCAAGAACAAGAAACTGCAGGCGCTGGTGCTTTGCCCCACGCGGGAGCTGGCCATCCAGGTGGCGGAAGAAATGAGAAAACTGGGCAAATATCTGCATGGCATCAAAGTGCTGCCCATCTACGGCGGCCAGGACATTGTGAAGCAGATTCGCAGCTTAAAGGGCGGCGTCCAAATTATCATTGGGACACCGGGGCGTGTCATGGACCATATGCGCAGAAAGACCATACGTCTGGATCATGTCCATACAGTGATTCTGGACGAGGCCGATGAGATGCTGAACATGGGATTTGTGGAAGATATTGAAACCATTCTGGCGTCGGTGCCGGAGGAACGGCAGACGGTGCTGTTTTCCGCCACCATGCCGGAAGCCATCATGAATATTGCCAGGACATTTCAGAAGGATCCGGTGCTGGTGCGGGTCCTGAAGAAGGAACTGACAGTGCCGAAGATCGGCCAGTATTATTATATGGTGCGTCAGAAAAATAAGGCGGAGGTCTTGTCCCGTCTGCTGGATATGTACAATCCCAAATTGTCTCTGGTATTCTGCAACACCAAGCGCATGGTGGATGAGCTGGTCAACGAGCTGCAGGGCAGAGGATACTTTGCGGAAGGGCTTCACGGGGATTTGAAGCAGTCCCAGAGAGACCGGGTTATGGCGGGATTCCGCGATGGAAAAACAGAAATATTGGTGGCGACAGATGTGGCGGCCAGGGGGATCGATGTGGACGATGTGGAGGCCGTATTTAATTACGATATTCCGCAGGATGAAGAATATTATGTACACCGCATTGGCCGTACCGGCCGGGCAGGACGGGAAGGCATGGCGTTCAGCCTGGTGGTGGGCAGAGAGATTTATAAGCTGAAAGACATCCAGCGCTACTGCCGCACCAAGATTCACGAGCGTCAGATTCCATCGGTCAATGATGTGACCAAGATTAAGATTGACAACATCCTGACCCGCATGAGCAAGCTCATCGAGGAAGAGGACCTGGGCAGCCTGGTGCAGGCCATTGAGGAAAAAATCAATGAGGAAGAATACTCTTCCTTGGAATTGGCCGCCGCCTTTCTGAAGGATATCCTGGGAGAAGAATCCGAGGAAATCGAAGAAATTTATGCCCCGGAGCAGTGGGAAGAGGGAAGAAGCAGGAGACGCAGAGGCGGACACGGAGGAGAAGCGGGGATGACCCGTCTGTTTATCAACGTGGGCAAAAAGCAGGGAATCCGCCCTGGCGATATCGTGGGCGCCATTGCCGGAGAATCCGGCATTCCGGGAAAAATGATCGGCAGTATCGATATGTACGATGGGTATACGTTTGTGGATGTACCCAGGGGACAGGTATCCGCCATCATCAAGGCCATGAAGAAAAGCAAAATCAAGGGAAAATCCGTAAACGTGGAGCGGGCCAACGGCAAAGACTAAAACCGCAGGCCCGCTGGAAAAGGGATTGACGCTTCCAACAAGTTTTTGAAAAAGCCGCTTGAAGCTCAGATAAGAGACTGGAGAGCGGCTTCTCTGGCGGCGATGACTTTATCGCACCAGATATCAAATTCGTGATCCTCAATTTGGCATTCCGGGTGAGAAAGGATGTAAGCCACCGCTTCCCGGATCCCCTGATCGGCTCGTTTTACCGCAGTAAATCCCGGCACCAGCCGCTTCAGCTTAGTGTTGTCGAAGACAACGGAATGGGCTTTATCGCCCCAGAGGGAGCCGGAAAAGCCGTATACCGTTCCGCAGGCAGCCAGAAAATCCGATGAAACATGCACGCGGGGAAAATCCGGTTCTCCCAAGGCACTGCCAAGAATGGAGTAGATCTGATTCCAGGTAAGGGTTTCATCAGACGTGATGTGGACGGATTCTCCGATGGCGTGGATGTTTCCCAAAAGGCCGATGAAGCCCCGGGCAAAATCAGAATTGTGGGTTACAGTCCAAAGGGAAGTGCCATCGCCGTGGATGATGACCGGCTTATGATCCAGAATGCGGCGGATTACCTGGTAGCTGCCCTTGGATCCATGAACGCCCATGGGTACGCTTCGCTCGTCATATGTATGACTGGGGCGGACGATGGTGATGGGGAACTGCTCTGTGCGGTACAGATTCATCAGATATTCTTCCCCTTGGATTTTTTTTCTGGAATATTCCCAGAAGGGATTGGCCAGGGGCGTGCTTTCCGTGATCTGGTAATGAGATAGGGGTTTTTGATAAGCGGAAGCAGAGCTAATATAGAGAAATTGGTCGGTTTTTCCAGAAAAGAGGCGGTAATCCCGTTCCAGATCCGACTGATCAAAGGCGATAAAATCTGCCACCGCATCAAAAGAGAGACCATTCAGCAGGGAAGCCATCTGCGCCTCATCGTGGACATCGCCGGTCAGGTAAATGGGACGGCGCTCCAGCCCCTGCTCCAATTCCTGTGATCGGCTGCCGCGGTTTATGAGATACAAATCATGGCCTTCGGCCAGAAGCTGTCTGGAAATGGCCATGCTGATTCTTCCGGTCCCGCCGATTAACAATATTTTCATACGTTCCTCCAATCCGAAGCAATTTGTTTTTTAACAAATATGCTTCTTTTTATTTTGTAAAAAGCCCTGCAGACTCCTGGATGGAAGGAAGAGTCCTCCGGGCAGGATGCGCACGCGCGACCCGCCGCAGACAAAGAAGCCTGTTTTTTGGCGGGTCTTGCTGCGTGACAGCGGGAAGGTTCCTGTTTACAAAATAGTTTACCACTGTGGCGGAAGCTTTGTCCATGGAGAAAACAGGAATTTGGCCATTGGGACGGAGGAAAATGTATGGAAGTCTCCACACAAGGTGTCATAAAAGTTTCCTCAGGAGAGCAGTCTTCCAGGCGGATGCGGGTTGGTAGCGGACGGAGGGATCCGGGAAGCTGTATTTTTTAACTAGACTACGCCGGTGGCTGAAGGTGTTAAAACTGTACTTGCCATGGTAGCTGCCCATGCCGCTGGCGCCCACGCCGCCGAATCCCATGTGGGAGGTGGCCAGATGAATGACCGTGTCATTGATGCATCCGCCGCCAAAGGACAGAGTATTCAGATAGTAACACTCTGTTTTCTTCTTTCTGGTAAATAAGTAAAAGGCCAGCGGCTTGGCGCCGCCCATGACAGAGCGGATGATGGAAACCGCCTCCTCCTTGGTGCGGTAGGTCAGAATGGGCAGGACAGGGCCAAAGATCTCTTCCTTCATCACCGGATCCTCCAGTGTGACTTGATCCAGAAGCACCGGGGCAATCTTTAATGTAACGGGATCACTGGTGCCTCCGGTGATCCGATGTCCGTTTTGGATCAGAGACAAAATACGATGAAAATGACCGGAATGGATGATTCGGGGATAATTGGGGTTTTGCAGGGGATCCGGCCCGTACATGCGCTCCAGCTCTTTTTGGGCATAGTAGATCCACTGTTCCTTAACGGACTCCTGGATCAGCAGATAGTCGGGAGCCACACAGGTCTGTCCGCTGTTTAACAGTTTGCCGAACAGGATCCTGCGGGCTGCCAGTTTCAGGTCGGCGCTTTCGTCCACTACACAGGGACTCTTGCCGCCCAGTTCCAGACTCACCGGCGTCAGGTGCTGGGCAGCTTTCTCCAGCACTACACGACCTACCCGGGCGCTGCCTGTGAAAAAGATATAGTCAAAGCTTTCGTCCAGCAGCTCACTGTTTTCCCCATGTCCTCCTTCCACCACGGCCACGTACCGTGACGGAAAGATTTCTTCCATCATCCGCTTTATGAGAGCGGAAGTGTTGGGGGAGGCGCTGGAGGGCTTTAGGACACAGCAGTTGCCAGCTGCCAGGGCACCGATGAGGGGTTCCATGGCCAGCTGGAAAGGATAATTCCATGGAGATAAGATGAGCACGGTCCCGTAGGGCTGGGGATACTCAAAACTGATTGCAGGAAGTTGGGACATGGAAGGCGGACAGAGCCGGGGACGGGCAAAACCGGGGAGATGCTTTCGCATATAGCGAAGCTCAGAGAGCACCATGCCGATTTCTGCCATGTAAGACTCGAAAGGAGATTTATTGAGATCCGCCTGCAGGGCGGCGGCGATCTCCGGTTCATAGCGGAGAATGGTCTGCTCCAGCCGGTTTAAAGCGGCCAGCCGGTTGGCGATTTTTTTGGTGGCTCCGGTGAGAAAGAAAGCTTTTTGTGTTGCAACTATGGCGGGAATATTCATAACGGTCACGTTCCTTTCCGGATCCCCTGGCAGGGTTGTTCAGCCAAGGTTCCTGTCATTGGGTTCGGCGGCGCCCAACGGCCATGGAGAAATGCCAGCATGGCCGCAGACGCCGTGGAGGAATAATAGGCAGTTCGCATGAAAAATATGGATTGTGCCAATAATGGGAATAGATCTAAGACAAGTATACCACATTTTATCTGTTTTTATCGAAAAAGATAGGCGGCGTTTTGACTGCGGAAAGGAGAGCGGTTATGGGGACATTATATGTAAATGGAACCATTCTTACCATGGAGCAGGATCAGACGGCAGAGGCGGTCTGGGAAGAAGGGGGAATGATTCGGGCCGTGGGAGAGCGGAAACTGTTGGAGGATCAGGCTTGTGGGGCACAGAGGATGGATCTGCAGGGGAGAACCATGATTCCGGCTTTCATCGATGCTCACAGCCATTTTTCGGCGTATGCCAATGCCATGCTTCAGGTTTCCTTGGAAGAGGCTTCCTCGTTTGATGAGATGGTGAAATCCATTGGCGAATTCATTGAAAGGAATCAAATCCCTCTGGGGAAATGGGTCCTTGCCAGGGGATTTGATCCAGACGCTGTTCGAGAAAAGAGGTATCCAGACCGCAGGGTGCTGGATCGGGCTGCGCCTCATCATCCGGTGCTGATTCAGCATAAGTCTGGCCATATGGGGGTGATGAATACCATGGGGTTGAAAATTTGCCGCATCACCGGGGAAACCAAGAGTCCGGAGGGAGGGAAGATCGAAATAAAGGATGGCCAGCCCACAGGGTATTTGGAAGAAAACGCCATGATGATGTACTTAAGACAGGTGGGTATGCCAACGAAAGAAGAACTGCTTCCCATCTATGACAAGGCCCAGGCTGCCTATGCCTCCCACGGCATCACCACTGTTCAGGAAGGTATGGCGCCGGATGATATGGTACCCTTGCTTCAGATGCTGGCCCAGAGGAACGTGCTATATCTGGATCTGAATGCATATG
>CAJFUP010000076.1 GCA_904420225.1 uncultured Lachnospiraceae bacterium | reverse complement strand
TCTGGGCATTGAGGAAAATAAATTCCTTTTCTTTCAGCGTGCGTTCCCCGTCGGGCAGGAGAATTCGGCAGGCTCCGCCAGTCACGTACATGATCTCACAGCTGTCGTGGGTGTGGGTGTTCATGTGATACTCTGCCAGGGAAAGAGCGTAGAAGGCAGTCACAGTTACTTGGGAATAGTCTCTGGAAAAAAGACGCATTGGCGGTATCCTCCTTCGCGTATCGCGTGTCGTTTGTGTGCGCCGCGCCGCGGCCATTGCAAGCAGATATGTTTGGGCGTTCGGCCTGATGCCATTATATCATTGGAAAAGAAATGCGGCAATAGTTTCCGTTTTTGACGTTGGGCGGTGAAAGGCTGCACATCTTTTTGGAAATCCGGTTATAATGGGCGCAAGAAAAGAAAATAAGGAGGACATACCATGAGTTTTAAGATTGCGTTCATCGGAGCAGGAAGCCTGGTGTTTGCCAGGACGTTATTTACGGATATTATGTCTGTGCCAGAGCTGCAGGGAGCGGAAATTTCGTTCACAGATATTAATGCAGAGAACCTGGAAAAAACCAGAGCATTGTGTCAGAGGGATCTGGACGCCAATCACATCCCAGTCACAATCCGGGCCACCACAGATAGGCGTGAGGCGTTTAAAGATGCCAAATATATCATTAACTGTGTCCGGATTGGAGGTTTGGAGGGATTTGAGACTGATGTGGAAATTCCCCTGAAATATGGGGTAGACCAGTGTGTGGGGGATACGCTGTGTACAGGGGGGATCATGTACGGGCAGCGGGTGATCGCGGCCATGCTGGATTTCTGCCGGGATATTCGGGAAGTGGCACAGCCGGGCGCCATGATGCTCAATTATTCCAACCCCAATGCCATGGCCACCTGGGCCTGCAACAAGTATGGCCATGTGCCGACTCTGGGGCTGTGCCACGGGGAAATCCATGGAGAAATGCAGATTGCAGAGGTTTTGGGGATCCCCAGGGAAGAATTGGATTTCGTCTGCGCCGGGATCAATCATCAGACCTGGTACATATCGGTGAAGCATCATGGAAAGAATATGCTGGACCAGATTCTTCCTGGCTTTTTGAAACATGAGAGATACAGCCGCGAAGAGAAAGTCCGTATCGATATGCTGAAACGGTTCGGTTACTATTCCACAGAGTCCAACGGCCATCTGTCAGAATATGTGGCCTGGTATCGCAAGCGGCCGGAAGAAATCAAGGATTGGATTGATCTGAGCAATTGGATCCACGGAGAGACTGGCGGATATCTGCGGGTAACCAGGGAAGAGAGAAACTGGTTTGAAACGGATTATCCCAAAATTCTGGCGGAGGAGCCCAAAAGGCTGGACGGCTCTGCCAGGGGAAAAGAACATGCTTCCTATATCATTGAGGCTCTGGAGACGGGCAAGAAATACCGCGGTCACTTCAACGTGATGAATGAAGGGTGTATTACCAATCTGCCCTGGGAATGTGTGGTGGAAGTGCCGTGCTATGTGGATGGAAATGGCGTCAGCGTACCGAAAGTAGGAGATTTGCCGCTGGGCTGTGCCGCCGTTTGCTCTCAGTCCGTCTGGGTACAGAAACTGGCGGTGGAGGCGGCAGTCCACGGTGATGTAAGCCTTTTGAAGCAGGCTGCCATGATGGATCCGCTGACAGGAGCGGTGTGCAATCCGCCGGAAATCTGGCAGATGATTGACGAAATGCTGGTGGCGCAGGAGGAGTGGCTTCCCCAGTATGCCGAAGCCATCCGTCAAGCAAAAGAAAACCTGAAGTCCAGCCATACGATTGCCACAAAAGAGGGATACCGCGGTGCCGCGCGGCTGCGGGAAAAAACGCCGGAAGAGGTGGCCGCAGAGAGACGTCAAAGGACGATCACTGTATAATCGGGGAAAACGGTTGTATTTTTGTGTATCTTTGTGGTATACTGAAAGTCAGATCAAACATATGTTTTGAGAGGACGGGAATATGATATTGGTGGTATGTGTGGATGACAGAAACGGCATGATGTTTGGCGGCAGACGGCAGAGCCGGGATAGGGCGCTGCTACAGAGGATTCTGGAAATATGCACTGGTCAGGTGCTGTGGATGACCGCATATACCAGAAAGCAGTTCACGGATACAGGAGAGGTCTGTATCCGAACGGATGCGGCCTGTTTTGAAAAGGCCGGGGAAAATGAGTACTGCTTCGTGGAGGATCCCGCGCTCATTGGGAGAGAAGAGAGGATTCAAGAGATTTTATGTTTTCGGTGGAACCGGGTTTATCCCGGCGACGCCTGCCTGCCCATCTGCCTATCCCAGTGGAGGCGGATTCAGACCAGTGAATTTGTCGGATATTCCCATGAAAAAATCACCGAGGAGAGATACACAAGATGAGGAAGCAAAAAAAATGGCTGGCTGCTCTGTTGCTGTGTGCCTGTCTAGGCGCCGTTGGCTGTGCGGTTCACGAAGTAGCTCCCCGACAAGCGGTTTTGGAAACAGCAGCCATAACTGGCGGCGGACAGATAGGGGAGACGTCAGCGCCGCAGGGGGCAGCGGAGCAATGGGCTACCGGGGCAGTGACTGTGGAGGAGGTGCCGGAGTACAGCGGATCCCCCTATGTGGTGGTCAATGACAATGAACCGGACTTTTCTCAAGAGCAGTTAACAGACGAGTCGTTTGAAGCGTATAGCCAGCTGGATGAACTTGGCAGGTGCCAGACCGCAGTGGCCAGCATCGGCACAGATCTCATGCCCACCGAAGAACGGGAGTCCATCAGCCAGGTCAAGCCCACCGGCTGGCACAGCGTCCGCTATGATATCGTGGAGGGGGAGAATCTTTATAATCGCTGTCACCTCATTGGGTTTCAGCTGTCGGGAGAGAATGCCAATGAGGAAAACCTCATCACCGGAACCAGGTATCTGAATGTGGAGGGAATGCTGCCTTTTGAAAATATGGTGGCGGATTATGTGAAGGAAACGGAGAATCATGTGCTGTACCAGGTAACGCCCATATTCCAAGGGGATAACCTGGTGGCCTCCGGTGTGCAGATAGAAGCCGAATCGGTGGAGGACGCCGGGGAGGGTATCTGCTTCAACGTATACTGCTATAATGTACAGCCCGGCATCTCCATCGACTATGCCACAGGCGAAAGCAGTTTGGCCGAGGATTCCTTTGGGGAGGCCACTTCCTTGGAGACACCTTTCCAGGGGGCGGAGGAGGACGAAAAGTATATTTTGAATACCAATACCCGTAAGTTTCACAAGCCTACCTGCGGGAGTGCGGAAAAAATCAGCCCGGCCAATCGGGAAGAATATACTGGCAGCAGAGAAGAGCTGGAAAGTCTGGGATATGAGCCTTGTGGAATTTGTCAGCCCTGAGAAAAGAGCAGCGAGGGCACCATGGGAAATGATGGAAAGGAAATATTGCGGCGAAGAACAGGAAAAATAAAAAATACAACAAGAAAAAAGACGAAAAAAAATTGGAATATACCAATGATTTTGGCATCATTGTCACCACAAAGGTGTTATAATACAGCTGTAACAGAAAAAGAGATACTTAACAGACCTATTGTTCCAGGGCCGCTAAGCAATCAGTTTGATGGAGGAAAAGATAAATGAATACTTTAAAAGCTGAAAAAAGAAGCATGGACACCAAGGCAAAAAAGCTTAGACGGGAAGGGTACGTCACCGGTATCGTATTTGGCAGGGAGATGAAAGAATCCATGCCCATTAAGATTCTGAAAACCGATGCGGAAAAATTTCTTAAGACCGGGGGAAAAGGCAGCCAGGTAATGCTGGAAGTGGATGGACAGTCCATGGATGTGCTGGTGAAGGAAGTGGATTTCAATCCGCTGAAGCGTCAGGTGGATGAGATGGATTTTCAGGCTTTAGTCAGCGGCGAGAAGGTACACTCTGTGGCAGAAATTCACTTGCTGAATCATGAAAAAGTGGTTTCCGGCGTGCTGGAGCAGCTGCTGCATGAGGTTTCTTATAAGGCCGTTCCAGCAGCTCTGGTGGAGAAGATTGAGATTGATGTCAGCAGCATGAGAGTGGGCGACACCATCAAAGTCAGGGATCTGGCCATTGCGTCCGATAAAGACGTGGATCTTATGACCGATCTGGATGCGGCTGTAGTCACAGTATCTCCGGTTCATAATGCGGAGGCTGAAGAAGAGGCAGATGATGCCAGCAGCAATGCGCAGTAATGGGAATGGGTAACAATAAAAACAGATAAAATCAGAAAACAGCGGTTCTTCCGGATGAAAGAAGGAGCCGCTGTTTTCTGTCTGAAGACCGTAGAAAGTCGCTGCGCATCCTCCCCGGTGGGCCGTGATGGCAGTGCGGTCTAACAAGCGGTGTGTTCAGGGAAAAAGTAAAAATGAGAGGGGACAATTATGCTGGATCAACACGGATTTGACGCGTGGGCAGATGAATACGAAGATACAGTGGCCAAGAGCCGACAGGAGGGGGTATACCCCTTTGCGGGGTATGAGCAGGTGCTGGATATCATTTACAGAGAGATTAAAAGAGGAACTGGAAAGCGAGTGCTGGATGTGGGGATTGGCACAGGAACTCTGGCAAAAAGGCTGTATGATGAAGGATACACCATATATGGGCTGGACTTTTCCCAAAGCATGCTCAGGGAGGCGGAAAAAAAGATGCCCGAGGCGGTGCTGGTGCAGGCTGATTTTTCAGAAGGTTTACCGGACGCCTGGAGGGAAGAATCTTTTGATTATATTGTATGTACGTATGCCATCCATCATCTGGATGCTGCGCGGCAGATAGAGCTGATTCGTCATTGGATGGAATATCTGCCCTTTGACGGGGAGATTTTGCTGGGAGACGTGGCGTTTTCCACCTGGGAGGAGAGGGAGGCGTGTCGAAAGAAAAGCGGAGATGAATGGGATGAAGAAGAAATTTATCCCGTTGCTCAGGATGTGAAACGGGAAATTCCTCTGGCCGAATTTCGGCAAGTTTCTTTCTGCGCAGGGGTGTTTCGCTTCCCAAAAGAAATCTGGAGTCGTGATGGATATGTCATGAGACCGGCGCGGCTGGAGGATGCGGAGATGTATTATCAAGAGAACTTCAATCCGCTGGATGGGGAAGTGGCACGTCTGACAGGCTCTAAAGAGGCCTATTCCCGTGAAGAAGTGGTGAACTTTTTTTGTCAGTGCATCCAGGATCGGGATCGCTTTGATTTTCTATTGATTTCCCCAGACGGAAGCATCATAGGGGAAAGTGTCATCAATGACATCGATTGGACAGCTCGATGTGCCAACTTCCGTATTGTGATTTTCCATTCCTGGCAGTGCGGAAAGGGCATTGGATCCTGGGCTGTGAATAACACCAGGGATTTTGCTTTCCAGGTACTGGGACTACACCGTCTGGAACTGGATGTATTTTCCTTTAATCCGCGGGCCCAAAAGGCGTACCTGGCAGCGGGATTTGCGGTGGAAGGCGTATTGCGGGACCGGATATGGGATGGGGAGAAGTATGGGGATGATATCATCATGGCCATACTGGAGGATGAATGGAAAGATATTAGTAAATAGCCTGAAAAAATCAAATGGGTCAATCTGTCGCCAGCATATGCTATATATAAAACAGCAAGGAGAGGCGCTGTGTGCATGGAAAAATATGTAAAAGAAATTTTATTGCGGCTGACGGATATCCTGCTGAAAGAAAAGCAAATCACGCCGGAGGAAAAGCTGCGCTTGGTCATGATGATTGAAAAAGGCGGCGGTGAATCATGAGTCTCAGGGCGGTGATCTATGCGCGGTGCAGCACAGAGGAAGAATCCCAGAAGGACGCGCTGGTAAAGCAGGCGCAGGAAGCGGAAGAATGGGTGAGAAAAAAAGGATGGATTCTGGTGGATTCCTATATTGAAAGTCGGTCGGGAACCAGCACGAAGAATCGGGCAGAGTACAATCGGCTGTACGGGGATTTGCTGAGGGATCGTTTTGACATTCTGGTCATCAAATCTCAAGATCGGCTTATGCGCAATACAAAGGACTGGTATCTGTTTGTGGATCGGCTCTGCAGTGCGGGAAAGCGGCTGTATATGTATTTGGAGCAAAAATTTTTCACGCCCGATGACGCGCTGATCACAGGCATCAAGGCCATTCTGGCGGAAGAATACAGCCGGGAGTTGAGCCGAAAAATCAACAATGCCCATGCCCATCGTCAGAAAACCGGAAGAGCGGTAATTTTACCTTCCAACACGTACGGATATCGGAAGCGGCCGGATAAAAGCGTGGAAATTGTGGAAGAGGAGGCGGCCATAAAGAGAAGGATGTATGAGCTATGTGCTGCCGGATACGGTTGTCGCCGCATTTCCGCCATTCTTCGGCAAGAGGGCGTCTGCAACCGAAAAGGAAAGCCTTTTGCTGACGGAGACATTCTTCGCATGATACGCAGTCCTCTAAACAAGGGAACAGTGGTGATGCACCGCACCCATTACGATTTCGATGCCAAGCGCACCGTGGCGATACCAAAAGAAGAACAATACTGGTATGAGAACCGAATTCCTGCCATTGTGTCCGCAGATCTGTGGGAGCTGGCCAATCGGCGTATCACAGAGCGGAGCGGGAAGCCTCGGGAAGGCCAGCGGTATTCGGGGGGGACGGGGAGAAATCCGGGAACCTCGCCCCTCAGCGGAAAACTGCGCTGCGGTCTGTGCGGGGAGCCCTATTATCGGAAAGCAAGGCGCAGATATAAAGACCGCAAAATAATTTATGAATGGAAGTGCAAAAGATATCTGGAACATGGCCGCAGAAACAGAGAAAAAACGCGTTCCGAGGATGGCAACCCCACGGCGGACGCCATTCTGGGGTGTGATAATGTTCATATTCGGGAAACGGATCTGATGGATTTGCTGAGGCAAATATGTGAGATCAGTATTGGTGTGGATCAGGAAGCCATTATCGGGAAAATGATGGAATTATTGAGACGCATCCTGTCAAAGTCCCCGCTCTCCAATAAGCCCCGGCCGCAGCGCCCCCAACGGGAAGCGTTCAAAAAGCAGATGACGAGACTGGTGGATCAGCTGCTGGACGGCACTCTCTCCGATGCGGCATTTGAAACGAAAAAAGGGGAATTGGAGAATACTCTTCGGTTTCTGCGGGGCAGAAAAGAGCAGGAGAACCGCCTGGAGAAGGGAGAAAAGGCGCGCCGTTTCGATGATGGGAATGTCCCCTGCGGCGTTGAAAGAGCACAGGAGAAACGCCTGCTTGCCTTGGAAACAAAGATGAGAGAGGAAGAAATGGTTCGGCAGGCGGCTGTGGCACAGATGCTGGATGAGACGGAAATTATCCGAATCTTTCCCAGATATATGGAAGTGATTTTTCTCAAAAACAGCAGCCGCGCAAATCATGACCATTGCATGAAAGTGGAGTACGGATCGCTATTTGATACAGCGGAACAGAAACGGGAGGACAGAGAAAAACTTTGGGAAATGGTGAGAACGAATCCCGGCCTTACAGCAGGAAAACTGGCTGAAGCACTGGGAATTTCCCGCTGGGCAGTCAACTACGGAATCCGTGTCCTGAAAAAAGAAGGGAGACTGTATTTTTGTGGAAAAGGTGGGAAAGGGGTATGGGTGGCAAAGGATTAAACAGGAAAGGGCCAGGAACATCCGCATTCCTATGCCTTGGTGTCTGAATGCCTGTAAAGGGGAATACCTGGCTTCCGTATATGATCAGATACCCTAACCCTTGCTTGGAGGCCAGAAATTCACCTATGATGACGCCCACCAGGCACAGCCCAATGTTGACCTTCATACTGCTGATGACAGTGGGAATGCTTCCAGGAAGAAGAACCTTTGTCATGGCCTGGAGACGGTTTCCGCCCAGGACTTGGATCAGCTTCAGTTTATCCTGATCCACCTCCCGAAAGCTGGTGTAAAGGGTAATGATGGTGCCGAAAATGGCCACGGAAACAGCGGCGACAATGATGGTTTTCATATTGTTGCCCAGCCAAACGATGAGCACCGGCGCCAACGCCGATTTGGGCAGACTGTTGAGCATCACCAGATAGGGTTCCATTACCTCTGAGAGGGAGCGAAACATCCATAAAAGAATAGCTGCCAGGATCCCCACCACAGTGACGATGAGAAAACTGGCCATGGTTTCCAGGAGAGTGGTTCCCATGTGGACGAAAAGGGAGCCGTTGGATGCCATTTCCACGGCGCAGTTGATGACGCGGGAGGGGCAGCTGAAGATAAAATCATTGAGCCATCCCAGCCTGGCGGCCCCTTCCCAAAGGCCCAGCAGAAGAGCCAACAGAAGAATCTGCTCCAGGCGGATCATTTTCTGATGGAAGTGATAGCGCCGAATAAATTCACGGTGACTGCAGCGATTGGTTTTCATGATCCATCAGCTCCTCCCATATTTGATTAAAATAAGAAGGAAACTCCAGGGCATTTCTGCGCTTTAGAGGAGTCAATCCTTCTTCCTTAAACTGTACGTTTATGATTGATCTGACGCGGCCGGGTCTGGGACTCAGCACGATAATTTTGTCAGACATACTGATGGCCTCTGACAGGTCATGGGTGACCAGCAGCGCTGTTTTTTGCTGCTGCCGTAGAATACGCCAGACATCATCGCAGACCTCCAGCCGGGTCTGATAATCCAGAGCGGAAAAGGGTTCATCCAAGAGAAGTAAATCCGGTTCCGTGGCCAGGGTGCGGATCAGGGCGGCCCGCTGACGCATGCCGCCCGACAGCTCCGATGGCCGGGATTTGGCAAAATTTCCGAGACCGTACGTGCCAAGCATTCGGTGTACCTTTTCCTTTTCCGCCTCTCCCAGGGCGTGGCGCAGCTCCAAGCCCAGAGTTACATTGCTGTATATGGTTCTCCACTCAAATAAATGATCCTTCTGGAGCATATAGCCAATGTGGGTGGAGGTGGTTTGGATGGGCGCGCCATTGAGCAGAATTTGGCCGCTGTCCGCCTGGATGAGGCCGCAGATCAGGTTCAACAGTGTGGACTTTCCACAGCCGGATGGGCCTACGATGGAGACAAATTCCCCTTCTTGTACGGTAAATGAGATATTTTGAAGCGCCGGTGTCTCTGCCGCCAGCGTTTG
>CAJFUP010000075.1 GCA_904420225.1 uncultured Lachnospiraceae bacterium | reverse complement strand
TTGTTTTATGGTTGATTGTGATTGCTGTAATATTGGAATTGATGTTACCTGAACCCGTAGGGACAATCATTCCACTTATCATTTTAGTTCCAGTTTTCATATATCTTATCGTTAATATAATTAAGAATGGAATTAGGTGGAAAAAGTGACAAATCCAGTTTGTTAAGTGGACAAATTTGTGAAGGAGAGATATGTTATGGAGCACAGAGTAAAGGTTACAGTTTTGGACAAAAAGTTATTTCCCGAATTGCAAGCGCAATATTGCGCTGTGCCAGACAGTGGTAAATGCCCTTGCTACAATGTGGGCGACGAATGAGACATTGATGGCTGATAAATCCTATGGAGAGCCATATCATAAATAAATACGCTTTTCGTACCTGGGATGGTATGAGATCAGGAAATCTGACTGCCGCAGTCTGGTGTGATATCCAGCTGCGGCAGCTATTGTATTTTACGGAACCCGCACCAGCCCCATGATCCCGTAAAGCATTCCCAGCAGCACCAGTGTCTTCCTATGAATTCCCGGACGGCTGGAGCCAGGTGACATACGATGAGGAAAGATACGGGCGGGCCGTTTTGTTTCGCAAACGCCTATTTCCATTCTTGGCAGAGAGACTGAAAAATTTTGACGTGAATTTCTTCATCGGCTATGATTCGGCGCAGGCATGAGAGGATACAGGGGTCGTCGATGCGGCGGCACTGTTCTTCATATTTTTGTATGGCGCTTTGTTCGGAAGCCAGGGCAGTTTGGAGGAGGAAGCCGGGATCGGTTCCGTAGCGGTTATATCCCGGCGACCAATAGACCATCCGGCCGCCCCGATGGGTCCACAGGCGGGGATCCTGACCAAGAAGGCGGGCCAGCTGGGCAAAGAGTTCCAGATGCTCCATTTCCACAATGCTAATTTTGCGGAAAATTCGGGCCAGATATTCCTGGTCTTTCAGAAGGATATTGCTGTATACATACATGCTCACAGCAGACATCTCAGAGTTTTGTCCGCCGATATTATCCAACATCATTCTGCCGTAGAGATTGTTTTTTTCGCTGACCGCTGCGGTTGGGTAGGGTTCCGGTGAGGCGCAGGCAGGAATGGGGGATGACTCTGGAGATGCCCAATTGTCAGTGCGTCTATTTTGGAAATCATTGGGATGGTTCATGGATTTCTTCCTTTCATGGAATGGTTTCATCACAGCAATTTATGAGAAAAGAAAGAAGAATATGAATCATTCTTCCACTTGGACAAACAGGAAAAGTAGGGTATAATAAAAAGGCAGCTTCTGTAAAACTGGGGGCTTCTCCCAGTCCTGGAGAGGGCTTGAAAATGTATAAAGCCGTGAGCTTGAGCAGCGACGGGAGATGGAAAGGAAATTTAGGATTAAGAGAGATGAGCGTGAAGGATGAGCATGGAAAATAAGACAACGAGACAGGAGACAGCATTCCTTGACGGAGTGACAGAAAAATTGCGTGCCAGAATTGCCCAGCTGGATCAGGGCATTGCTCAAGGACAGAAGGACATTGAAAATATGCATGAATACTACTGGGAAAATTATACGGAAATGGACCAGTATGGATATGAGAATTTTGATAATCAGCAGGCGCTTCTGCACCAGGTCAATGCCAATCAGGAAAAGCAGGTGTTGAAGCATCGGCTGGAGCGAATGCTGGATTCCCCTTATTTTGGAAGAGTGGATTTTCGCTATGAGGGGGAGGAGGCGGCAGAGTCCTTCCGCATCGGTATTGGAAATTTTGCTGAAAGGCCGGGAGCGCTGCCGCTGATCTATGACTGGAGGGCGCCGGTCAGCAGTCTATTTTATGATTTTGACAAAGGGCCGGCATCGTATGAGGCTCCCCTGGGCGTCATGGAGGGCACCATTGACTCCAAGTGGCAGTACAAAATACAAAAGGGGAAAATGGTATACGCCATTGAAAGTGATGTCAAAATCGATGATGAAATTTTAAAGCAGGAGCTGAGCGCAGACGGAGAGGGAAAACTGAAAAACATTGTGCGGACCATTCAAAGGGAGCAAAACGCCATCATACGGAATCGAAAGGATGCCATCCTGGTGATTCAGGGGAGTGCGGGAAGCGGGAAAACGTCCGTGGCTCTTCATCGGATTGCCTATCTGCTGTATCATGACAGAAATCGAATGAAATCTTCCAATGTGCTGGTGCTTTCCCCCAATGGTGTTTTTTCAGACTACATCTCTCATATTTTGCCGGAGCTGGGGGAGGAGTCCATCCAGGAGATGAGTTTCGACTTGTTTGCATACCGGGAGC
>CAJFUP010000074.1 GCA_904420225.1 uncultured Lachnospiraceae bacterium | reverse complement strand
TCCATGTATATGCATATGTTGGATTATCATCCCTACTATTACTATGACAGTGTGGAATCCCACTTTTACAATGGGAATCTGTTCCCCAGCATGGTACTCACATCTTCCAAGGTGTTTCTGTTTGAGCCGGAGGAGGCCAGAGGGATTCTGCTGGGGCAGGAGGAGGCGGTATCCATGATGAAGCGGCAGTTTGAAGAGCATAAGAGCCAATGCGTGCCGTGCACCACTGCCGTCATGGATGGATTTGAGGGATATGGACAGTTGATGGATATAATGGAGGACCAAAAAATCTGCTCCATCCAGGCAGATCCCTGTATCCTGCCGCTGCTGACGCCGGATATGGCTGACCGGTACGTGGAGGATGAGGAGACGAAACATCGAATCAAAGTGCTTTTGGACGCATATGGGGAGTCATGCAGCCATTGGAATCCGGGAGACAAAAGAATCCTCATTACAAGAGAAGGATTGGAGAAATTCATGGAAACGGGAAGCAGTCTGGAAATTCCGGCAAGTCTCGGTATCTGTTTTTCACAGGAGGACCGATTGCGTATTTTGCGGCGCATGATACAGGAGAAACGCTTGGATGTGATTGTTTTGAGAGAACTATATGGGGAGATTTCCAGCAATGTGCATCTGTGTGTGGGAAAGGACGGGGGCTACCTTTTGTTTCAAGACAGGAGACGGCAGCAGATCTTTGTGATGCTCAAGGAGCCGGGGCTGCTGGAATTGTTCCAGGACTATATGGAATCACTTGATGAAGAAAGTTTTCATTCTCCCCAGGAGAGCCGTGCCATCCTGGAAGAAGTGCTGAGACAATACAAAGAGCGCTGGAAATTATGACATAAACGAAATCCCGGCTCTGCAAAGAGGTTTACGGAAGCAAAGACAAATGGCAGAAGCAGGAAATATTATAAAAACATTGAGGAGACAGTATGCTGCATATTGGAAGTCACATTTCATCGGCAGGGGGATTCGAGGCCATGGGCAGGCATGCCCTTTTGCTGCACGCGGACACTTTCGGCTTTTTCACCAGAAATCCCAGGGGCAGCCGGGTGAAAGCCTTGGATCTGGAGGATATGGGGCGGCTTCAAAAACTGGCCAGGGAGCGCCATTTTGCCCAATTGGTGGCCCATGCTCCCTACACTTTGAATCCCTGCGGGGCCAAAGACCAGGTGCGGGAATTTGCCAAGATGGCCATGGAGGAAGATCTGCGCCGCCTGGATTACCTGCCCGGCAATTATTACAATTTCCATCCGGGCAGCCATGTGGGGCAGGGGGTCGAAGCGGGGATCCAGAAAATCGCCGATTTACTGAATCAGGTGCTGCGGGAGGACCAGCAGACCACAGTGCTTTTGGAGACCATGGCAGGCAAGGGCAGCGAGGTGGGAAAAACCTTCGAAGAACTGCGGGAAATCTTGGACCGGGTGCATGGGAATCATCTCATGGGAGTCTGCCTGGATACCTGCCATGTGTGGGACGCCGGGTACGACATTGTGAATCATTTGGATCAAGTGCTGGATGCCTTTGACCGGACCATTGGATTGGCCCGCCTGCGGGCCATCCATCTCAATGACAGCAAAAATCCCATGGGAAGCGGGAAAGACCGCCACGCCCCCATCGGCGAGGGGTATATCGGTTTTGAGGCATTGTCCCGTGTTACGCGGCATCCGGCTCTGCGGGATCTACCTTTTGTGCTGGAGACACCCCATCAGGAGGATCAGGGTTGGGCGGAGGAGATCCGGCGTCTGCGGGAAGCCTGGCATTAGTATGGGGCGCCGTCCCGGGCGTGGGAGCGGTTGCCGCCACCGGATATTTTACAGAGATTTAACATGGAGACGGTTTTTTCCGTCTCCTTTTTTCGCTATAATAAGATGTCAGGGCATAAGTTGCCTTTCTCTCCAATGGCTGCGCAGACTACCGTCGGTACGGATAAAACCATGCGGTGCGGAGTAACAGAAAACAGCATCGCTCTCTTTACTATTTGTCGATTTCGTACTATACTATACGAAAGTAAAAAACCGAAAAAGAGAGGTTGTTATGCTGGATTTAAATGAGATAAGAAGCAGAATTGACAAAATTGATCAGCAGATGGTGGCCCTGTTTGAGGAGCGTATGGCTGCCTGCCGGGAAGTGGCACAGTTTAAAATCGCAACGGGCAAGCCGGTGCTGGATCGGGAAAGAGAAAAGCAGAAAATTTCTGCCCTGCGGGCTCAGGCCCATGATCAGTTTAATGCCCGCAGTGTGGAGGAGCTGTTCACCCAGATTATGGCCATGAGCCGGAAAATGCAGTACCAGCTGCTGGCAGAGCACGGCAGCGGCCCCAAAATTCCTTTTGAGGCAGTGGACGGGCTAAAAAAGGAACATGTGCGGGTGGTCTTTCAGGGAGTGGAAGGCGCTTACAGCCAGGCGGCCATGAATCAGTATTTTGGCGATGAGATCGACAGCTACCACGTACCGGCCTGGCGTGACGCCATGGCCCAAGTGCAGGAGGGAAAGGCGGATTTTGCCGTTCTCCCCATAGAAAACTCCAGCGCAGGTATGGTGGCGGATGTGTACGATCTTTTGATGGAATATGACAATGCCATCGTGGGAGAGTGCTATCTGAAAGTGGAACATGCTTTGCTGGGGCTGCCGGGGGCTTCCATGGAGGATATCCGGGTGGTTTACTCCCATCCTCAGGGACTGATGCAGTGCGCTCGGTATTTGGATCAGCATAGGGATTGGAAGCGGATCAGCCTGGCCAATACGGCTCTCTCTGCCAGAAAAGTGGTGACCGATGGGGATAAAAGCCAGGCAGCCATCGCCAGCGAGACGGCCGGGAAGATCCATGGTCTGGTGCCGCTGGACACCTGCATCAACGATAATAAGGAAAACACCACCCGGTTCATCATTGTGGCGGCCCAGCAGATCTACCGAAAGGATGCGGGTAAGATCAGCATCTGTTTCGAAATCGCCCATGAGAGCGGAAGTCTTTATAACACCCTGTCCCATATGATTTTCAATAATCTCAATATGACAAAAATCGAGTCCCGCCCCATTCCCAGGAGAAACTGGGAATATCGGTTTTATGTGGATTTCGAGGGAAATCTCAGCGACCCTGCGGTGGAAAACGCTTTGCTTGGTTTGAACCAGGAGACGGGAATGCTGAAGATTTTGGGGAATTATTGAGAAATAACTTGATGAAGATAAAATGACAAAGAAAGAGGGATGGCGTTATGAATACACAGGAACTGCTTCTTTACCGCCAACTGCCCCATCAGCAGTTGTTTGCAGATATGACATGGGTGATGGAACATTATGGAGATGAATTTTACAATGAGGAGGACAAAAAGGCGCTGTATTTCCAGTGCGTCCATGAGCTGGCAGAGCTGGCGGGTCATTATGGCCTGGAGGGAAATCTGTGGCATGCCTTTCTGGCGTTTCTCATTGCCAATGGGGAGAATGCTTTTTCCACAGCCTGCGAGATCAAGGGGGCGGTGAGGGGCAGTGTGAACCGGCTGGCCATGATGGATTTTCAAATTTTCCGCCAGTTGTTTGCCTTTGATTTTCATGTGCTGGACGAGGCCTTTGGCTGCAGCCTGGCGGACGTGATCACCGACTATGCCAATGTGGATGAAAACAGCAAAGTGTTCAATAAAAGGATCCGGGATCGGATTTGCCAGCTGGCCAGACACCTGGCTCAGGCAGGGGATGGAGAGGAATTCTGCGGAATCGTCACGGAATTCTACAAAGAATGCGGCGTGGGAAAACTGGGACTTCACAAGGCCTTTCGGGTGGTTCATGACAAGGAAGATCAGGTGCAGATTGCGCCCATCACATGCACAGAGCATGTACAGCTCAGTGATCTCATCGGCTATGAGCTTCAGAAAAAGAAGCTCATGGATAATACCAGGGATTTCGTGGAAGGAAGGGCTGCCAACAATGTCCTGCTGTTTGGGGACAGCGGCACAGGAAAATCTTCCTGTATCAAAGCTATTCTCAATGAATATTATGATGAGGGACTGCGCATGATCGAGATCTATAAGCACCAATTCCGCGATCTCTCCTCTGTGATTGCGCAGGTCAAAGACCGAAATTACAAGTTTATTATTTACATGGATGATTTGTCTTTTGAAGAATTTGAGATAGAGTATAAGTATCTGAAGGCAGTGATTGAGGGCGGCCTGGAAAAGAAGCCGGACAATGTGCTGATTTATGCCACGTCCAACCGGCGCCACCTCATCAAGGAAAGCTTTGATGACACCAAGGATTACAACCGGGAGCTGCACTCTTCCGATACGGTACAGGAAAAACTGTCGCTGGTGGCCCGGTTCGGCGTGACCATTTACTTCGGAGCCCCGGATAAAAAGGAATTCCAAAATATTGTCCGAAATTTGGCGGCTCGGGCCGGTGTGGACATGGACGAGGAGACATTGCTCTTGGAGGCCAACCGCTGGGAACTGAGCCATGGAGGCCTTTCCGGAAGGACGGCGGCGCAGTTTATCACTTATCTGAAAGGGCAGCAGGCCATCCAGTGACGAAAGAAGGGATGAAATATGGCAGTAACGAGATTTGGCGTAATTAATATCGGCGCCCATGAGCTGGACATGGAAATTTATGACATTTCTTCCGCCCGCGGCATCCAGAAGGTGGATCATATACGGCATCTGGTTCCTCTGGGCAAAGACGCGTATTCCACGCAGAGCATCAGTTTTCAGGTGTTGGATGAAATGTGCAGGGTTCTCCAGGGCTTCATGGAAATTATGAAAGGGTATCGGATCACTGCGTATTCCGCCATTGCCACCAGCGCCATCCGGGAGGCGGAGAACAGTACCATTGTATTGGATCAGATCCGTGTACGTACCGGCATTGAGGTGAAGGTGCTCAGCAACTCTGAGCAGCGCTTCATTTATTACAAGGCCGTGGCCTCCAGGGAGACCAATTTCAATAAAATCATTGAGAAAGCCACGGCGTTCGTGGATGTGGGGGCGGGCAGCAGTCAGATTTCCCTGTTTGATAAGAAACATCTGATCACTACCCAGAATATTAAGCTGGGTGCCGTGCGTCTGCAGGAACGCCTGCGCGGTATGGATTTGGAGATTTCCGGCAAGCGGAGAATTTTAAACGAATTGGTGGATAATGAAATTCAGACGTTCCACAAACACTTTTTAAAGGATCGGGAAATCCGGCATCTCATCGCTGTGGGAGATCCTCTGGTATATTATGTGCGAAAAATATTGGGAGAAGGGGAGTCAGAGTGGATCCCGGCGCAGCAGCTGCAGCAGCTGTATGAGCGGGTTATGAAGATGCCTTTGGGCGAGCTGGCGGATCAGATGGATCAGACGGTGGAATCGGCATCTCTGGTATTGCCTGCACTGACCATCTATAAGAGGATTCTGGACGACACCAGCGCAGAGATGGTGTGGATGCCCAATGTGAGTCTGTGTAACGGCGTGGCGGCAGATTATGCCGATAAAAAGAAAATCGTCCGTCTGGAGCATGATTTCACAGAGGATATTCTCATGGCCGCCCGCAATATCGCCAAGCGGTATATGAGCAACAAAAATCATACCCAGATGATGGAAGAAGTGGTGTGTCAAATTTTTGACAGTATGAAAAAATATCATGGGCTGGGCAAGAGGGAAAGACTTCTTTTGCAGATCTCTGCCCTTCTCCATGACTGCGGCAAATATATCAGCATGAGTGTTCCGGGTGAGTGCTCTTATAATATCATCATGTCCACTGAGATCATTGGTCTGTCCCATATGGAGAGAGAGATGGTGGCCAACATTGTGCGGTTCAACACAAAGGACATGGTGTCCTATGAGCGGTTCCAGGGTCATTTGACAGAGAAAGCGTATCTGATTGTCATGAAGCTGACGGCTCTTCTGCGCCTGGGCAATTCCCTGGACAGAAGCCACAAGCAGAAGATGAAGAATATCAAGATCGCCATGCGCAATCAGCAGCTGCTGGTGACTGCGGATACCCAGGAGGATATCACCCTGGAGAGAAAGAGCTTTGATGAAAAGGCGGACTTTTTTGAAGAAATTTATGGAATCCGTCCGGTATTGAAACAGAAAAGAGGTGCAAAGTAATGGGGGTTGATTATTATAAACCAGAATATTACAGAAACAGAGAATTAAGCTGGATTCAGTTCAATTACCGCGTGCTGGAGGAGGCCAGGGATAAGACGCTGCCTCTCTTTGAGCGGCTGAAGTTTTTGAGCATCACATCCTCCAATTTGGATGAGTTTTTCATGGTGCGGGTGGCGTCCCTGAAGGATATGGTACATGCGGAGTATAAGAAACCCGATATCGCGGGAATGACTCCGGAAGTGCAGCTGGAGAAGATCAGCGAAGTGCTCCACGAGTTTGTGACTCTCCAATACTCCACATATAACAGAAGCCTTCTGCCCCTGCTGGAGCAGGAGGGAGTGCGGGTCATCACTTCCCATGAGAAGCTCACCCGGGAAGAAGGGGCCTTTGTGGACCGATATTTCCAGGAGTCAGTGTATCCGGTGCTGACCCCCATGGCAGTGGACTCCTCCCGCCCCTTCCCCCTGATCCGCAATAAAACGCTGAACATAGCGGCGCTTATTGCCAAAAAATCGGACGGCGGGGAAAAGAACCCGGAGAAAAATCAGGAAAAAGGGCAGGAGAAACATTTGGATTTTGCCACGGTTCAGGTTCCCAGTGTGCTGCCGCGCATCGTGCGCGTTCCCTCCAAGACCGGCGTGGCGGTGATTCTTCTGGAAGAAATCATCGAGCGCAACATTGCCAAATTATTTTTGAATTATGATGTGGTCTGCGCCCATCCCTACCGGATTGAGCGCAACGCTGACTTAAGCTTTGATGAAGATGAGGCGGCGGACCTTTTAAAGGAAATTCAGAAACAGCTGAAACGGCGTCAGTGGGGTGAGGTCATTAAGCTGGAAGTGGATGAGCATGTGGATAAGCGTCTCTTGAAGCTGCTGAAGAAAGAGCTGAACATCAAAGATCAGGATATTTATAAGATCAGCGGTCCTCTGGATTTGACCTTTCTCATGAAGCTTTACGGGTTGGAGGGATTTGACCATCTGAAAGTGCCCAAATATGTGCCCAAAAAGGTGGCGGCCATTGATCCGGAGCTGAGTATTTTTGAGAATATCCGCAGGGGAGATATCTTCCTGCATCATCCCTATCAGACTTTTGATCCGGTGGTGGATTTCATCCGCCAGGCATCGGTAGATCCCCATGTGCTGGCCATCAAGCAGACCCTGTACCGAGTCAGCGGAAATTCTCCCATCATCGCCGCCCTGGCCAAGGCCGCGGAGAATGGAAAGCAGGTATCGGTGCTGGTGGAACTGAAAGCCCGTTTTGACGAGGAGAACAACATCATCTGGGCAAAGATGCTGGAGAAGGCCGGCTGCCACGTGATCTATGGTTTGCTGGGCTTAAAGACCCACAGCAAGATCACTCTGGTGGTGCGGGATGAGGAAGACGGTATCCGCCGCTACGTCCATTTGGGCACCGGCAATTACAACGATGCCACGGCGAAGCTGTATACGGACTGCGGTCTGCTCACCTGTAACCGGGCCATCGGTGAGGATGCCACGGCAGTCTTCAACATGCTGTCCGGTTATTCTGAGCCCCTGGCTTGGAATAAGCTGGCAGTGGCGCCTCTGTGGCTGAGGAACCGTTTTCTGGCAATGATCCACCGGGAGCGGGATCATGCAAAAGCTGGAAAAAAAGCGCGTATTGTGGCCAAGATGAATTCCCTTTGTGATAGAGAAATCATCGCCGCCCTTTATGAAGCCAGTGCCGCGGGGGTAAAAATCGATCTGGTGGTCAGAGGGATTTGCTGCCTGAAGGTGGGGCTGCCCGGTATCAGTGAAAATATTTCTGTCCGTTCCATTGTGGGCAATTTTCTGGAGCACAGCCGCATTTTCTATTTTTATAATAATGGGGAGGAAAATGTGTACATGGGAAGCGCCGACTGGATGCCCAGAAATCTGGATAAGCGCGTGGAGATTTTATTCCCTGTGGAAAATGAAAAGCTGAAAAACCAGGTGATCCACATCCTGGAAGTAGAACTGGAAGATAATGTGAAAGCCCGTGTCCTGAAGCCGGACGGAGAATACGAGCGCGTGGATAAGAGGGGAAAAGTCCTGATCAATTCCCAGGAAACATTTTGTGTGGAAGCGGAGCAGCAGGAAAAGGGGGAAAATCCGGAGGAGCATGCCCGGGTGTTTATCCCCATGGAATCCATAGATGAATAAAGAACAAAAGGCAGCCGACCATATATGGTGTCGGCTGCCTTTTGTTCTTTCATTCAGTTTTTGTTCAAATCTTCCTGTTTCAAAATCGGAGTCAGCAGCTGTGCTGGTTCGCATCCCAGCGCTCTGGCGATATCAAATAGTGTTTCCAGGGAACAAGATTTGATCTGCCCGGGAGACTCAATGGTGGCCACATGCGCCTTGCTGATTCCGGCCTCTTCTGCCAAAACTTCCTGCGTCATATTGCGATATTTTCTATATATGGAAATATTCATCCCGATGGTCTCATAATAATGTTTATTCTCTGGTTTGATTGGTCTCGCCTTTGACATAACATCCTCCCGCGTCTCACGGAATATTCTTTCCTGCCTTAAGCTGTATGGCGGCAGTTTTTCAAACTGCGAAAAATCACTAATTTTTACGCATATATGGTGATTTACACATATAAATTATTATATCCGAATTGGACAATATTAAAATCCATTGATAATATAACTTATTCTATCCATAAAAGAAAAATAAAACCGCCAAGCGGGAGCAGTCACAAGTCGAAAGATTCACTTGAGAAGCCGGTATTCCTATGATAAAATAAAAGATATGAGTATGGCTTGCACGAACGCTGTACAAGCTTGATTCCCATAAAAACAGCAAAAGTGAGGAACAGAATATGGAAAAAAAATATGTTGCTTATATCGGTTCCTATACATTCCATGGCTCCAGTAAGGGTATTGCTGTCATGGATGTGGATGTGGAGAAAGGCCGCTTTATAAAACGGAAGGAGATTCGGGTTAATAATTCTTCTTATCTCACTGTATCCCATGATAATCAATATCTGTATTCCATCGTGGATGAGGGGGTGGCATCTTTTAAGATTCTTCCCGACGGCAATCTAAAACATTTAAACACTGCCACCATTAAAGGTATGCGGGGATGCTTTCTGACCACGGATTCAAAGAACCGTTTTCTTGTGACGGGCGGTTATCATGATGGAAAGATGACGGTACTTCGCCTGAAGGAAAACGGAGAGGTGGGACATATCACGGCGGAAGTATTTGATAAGGGAATTGGAAGCGTGGCAGAGCGCAATTTTATGCCGCATATCAGCTGTGTTCAGTTTACGCCGGACGAAAAGTTTTTATGTATGGTGGATTCGGGAATTGATCAGGTCAGGATCTATCGATTCGATCACAGCGACGGCACGGTGCGCATGATTGACATTCTGCACTGCGAGTTGAATTCTGCTCCCCGTCATCTGCGCTTTTCGGCTGACGGAAAATATATGTATCTGATGAGTGAGCTGAAGAACTATATCACGGTATACAATTATCGGGTCACGGAGAAGGGACATCCAGAGTTTGAATTCAAGCAGCTGGTATCTACCCTGCCAAAAAAATGTGACGAACTGTCTGCCGCCTGTGCGTTTCGTTTTTCTCCAGACGGACAGTATGCGTTCTGCTCCAACGCTGGAGATAACAGCGTGGGATTCTATAAAATAGATGATGAAAATGGACTCTTGAGGGTACAGTCCATTCTTCCCATCAGCGGGGACTATCCCAAGGATATCGCCATTTTCCCGGACGGGAAACATCTGGTTTCCGTTAATCAGGATTCCGGGACGCTGACATTTTTTAACTTGGACTACAAGAAGGGCATCATTGTCATGAACGGGCTTCCCCTTCGCCTGGATAATGGCAACTGCTGTGTCATTGTACCAGTGGATGAGGAAGCGGCAGAATAAATATTTAAAAATAGAAAGCAGCTTCTGTGCGGCTGGGCAAACCGCATGGAAGCTGCTTTTTTCTCTTGTAATCAGTTTGATCAGAGGATACCTTTCATACAGCGAAGCCATTCTCTGGCCAGCAGTCCATTTCCGGCCACAGTTAAATGGATGCCATCCACAGACCAATGGCTGGCTGGTGCTTTCTGACAGGCATCTGCAAACAATTTTCTGCCGGGCACCAGTACTGCGCCGTATTTTGCGGCTAATTTTCGGACAACAATAGCCTGCTCTCTGATAGAAGCATCACATTGTTCCCAATCATCTATAATGTCTGTTCCATATGTCACCTCATCTCTATTCAATTTAAATAAAAAAGGTTCACATAAGACTAGAATTGTTTCCGGTTTTTCCTTTTTTACCTCATATAACATTTTGTCATATAGAAAACCAAATTCCTCTGTATCTGTTCTTTGATTCATGCGCAGGGAAAATCTCACATCATTGACACCGCAGAGAATACTGAGAATGTGAAAATCTATCTTCAGCACATCGTCTTTCCATTTGGCGTATAAATCTGTGATGCGGCTGCCATTTACGCCATGATTCAGAACCTGAATTTGAGGGTCTTTGCTCATGAGATATTGGGCAATAAAATTCACATATCCCACTCCCAATTTTTTATTGGGATCATTTCCACCCGTATCTTTTTCTCGACAGGCATCCGTGAGAGAATCGCCCTGGAACAATATTGTCATCATTATGCTGTTTTCCTTTCCAAATATGATTAGAGGGCCCGAAGGCCCTCTTTAATCATTAATTA
>CAJFUP010000073.1 GCA_904420225.1 uncultured Lachnospiraceae bacterium | reverse complement strand
TCCGATGGCTGTGTGATTTTAGGAGTAGGACGGCAAACGCCCCATAAGGAAGCGGTGATTGAAATGCTGTATTATGAATTTATGGGAAAAGGCGGATTTCATGAGGAGTAAGGAAAAGCCGATGAATAGCAGGAAAATTTTATGGAAATGATTCCTGGCAGAGAAGATGAAATGTGATTACGACAAAGGAAAGAGATGGCAGATAAAACGGCTGCCATCTTTTTTATGCCAATGAGAGCGGCTGGGCAGTCGATTTGTTCGCTGTGAAGCGAGAATTTGGCCATTTTGTCAAGTTAAATAGTATTGATGATTTTGAGAATGTCGCATAAGATGTAAGAAAAAAGTCAGGATTCGGAACGAAAATGAAATAAAAATGTAATTGAAAAACAAGAAAATATACTATATAGTATAATTATACAAATAATAGCTCCGTTTTTAAAATATCATGGGTTAGAACAGACAAAAGAAAAAGGAAAAGCGCATGATTTTTATATGATATGGAAGGAAAAATGAAAAATGAAGAGGGTGGCTGGTTCCTTTTTACATTTGGTAGACCGAAAAATAATAAAATAGGAAAAGGGGCGTGGGAAGAGTGAAAGGTATTCGATGTTTTTGCGTGCAGCTACGCCGGGCAGTGTGTTCGTGGCGCTTTCTTATGTCCAGTCTGGGAGTGGGGCTCCTGATGTATAGTATTTCTTATCCCATGTTTACAGACGGAACAGGCTTTTGGTCATCATGGTCTATGGCTGGAGCCATGGCGTCTTACGTAATCACTATGGCGATTCTGCCGTTGTTTCCGTTTTGCCTAAGCTATGCGGAGGAGAAAAATGGGAACAATCTGCAGATGTGGGTTATGCGGGTAGGAATTCGATCGTATTTGGTGGGTAAATTTCTGGCGGCCGTTCTGGCCGGGATGTTGGTCTATATTATGGGGATGTTTCTGTACATGGGAATCGGAGGGCTGTATCGGCTGGATTTTGATGGGGTGGTAGAGGAAGTTTATGCAGGGTTAGCTGACCAGAGTATTTTACTTTATTATTTTGTTGAGTTATTGCATATGAGTTTTACACCTGCAGTGTTTTGTGGTTTATCGGTGTGCATATCCGTTTACCTGCCCAACCGGTTTGGGACAATTGTGCTTCCCATAGCACTCTATTATTTGTGCGAGCGAATGATGACGGTGTTTCCGTGGCAATACCGGATTGGCTCAGTGATGGAGATGGTTCTTCGCGTAGGGGGTCCCATCACCACCATGCTGGTTAAAGTGGGGGTTGTGGGCGTAATCTTAGTATTAGCCGGTATCCTAGCGGTTCGAAAAGCGGAGAGGAGGCTGCGGGTTGAATAGGATGAAATGGATTGTACTGTGCGCGTCGGAAAATTTTCGGAAGTGGAGGACAACTCCCAGAATTGGCATTATTGCTGCTATTATCCTGATTTTCGGCATTTATGACTATACACCGCTGTCTGCTTATGGCCGAGAGGTGTATGGGGGGATATCATCCTGGATTTTGCCATTCATGTTTCCTACGGCACTGATGATTGTATTTTTCAACTGTATTACTACCGCTTTCTTTAGCAACGCGCCATTTGCAGATCGGCATATGCCGTTTTTGGTGATCCGTACAGGGAGACTTAATTGGATTCTGGGACAGATCCTGTACATCATTCTGGCGGCCGCTGTCTATGTAGGGTACTACTTTTTGGTTTCCATTGTGTGCTTGCTGCCGAGTGTGAATTTTTCCAATGATTGGGGGGCAGCGGTGAGTGCCATGGCAGCAGGACAGTATCCGCCCAGTGAGTATCATATTACGATCTTTTTCAGTGATTTTATAGTGGATCATTTTGCTCCTGTGGAGGCTACAGCCATTTCTGTGTTTCTGATGTGGGGCGTTTCGGTGTTTTTGGGATGTCTCATTATGGTATTTAATGTGATTTCCAGTGGTACAGCGGGGATAATTGCAGCGGGAGTGCTGTCGTTTTTGCCGTATCTATGGAACTATTTTGGAAACGGTTATTTGGGGGGGATGGCCCTGTGGGTTACCCCCACATGCTGGTGTACCATGTACGGTGTGGATTTCTGGAATGCTTCCGCTACGCCGCCGTTTCCCTATGTGGCGGTAGTGCTAATAGGAATGAGCGCGCTGATGGCGGGGATATCGGCTGTGGTATTCTGCCGGAAAAATCTGAATGTACCCAAGGAGGAGTTTTGATATGGCAGAAATGATGGTGGAAGTTAAAGATGTAGTGAAAAAGTTCAGAGAAAACATGGCTCTGGATCATATCAGTCTTTCTTTTGAGAAAGGGAAGATCCATGGCGTTATCGGGAGAAATGGTTCCGGGAAGACAGTGTTGTTCAAGTGTATCTGTGGATTCATGGTGCCCAGCGCAGGTACCATCCTGGTAGATGGAAAGCCGGTGAAGCCATCGGCACCTCAGGATATGGGGATCATCATTGAGGAACCCGGATTCATCAATTCCATGAGTGGGTACAAAAATCTCAAGCTTCTGGCTGCCATCCAAAAGCGGGTGACTGATGAGGAGATTAGGGAAACCATGAGAAGGGTGGGGCTGGACCCAGGCAGTAAAAAGGGGGTGGGAAAATACTCTCTGGGGATGCGACATCGCCTGGGAATCGCGCAGGCCATCATGGAAAAGCCCCCACTGCTGTTACTGGATGAACCCATGAACGGCCTGGACAAGCATGGGGTGGAAGAGATCCGGGAGCTACTGAAGGAGCTGAACCGGGAAGGGATAACCATCATCATGGCGTCTCACTACATGGAGGATATTGAGAGACTGTGTGACACGGTGGTGGAGCTGGATCAGGGCCGGATTGTGGAAATGACAGCGGCGGATGTGCGTGAGTGATTTCTTTTAGAAAATGTTGTGAGGGCATGAAAAGGTATGGGTGAGGTGATGGTTTTATGAGAAAGTTGAAAAAGATGATGGCCGTCGGCATGGCGGCAGTATGTATGCTGTTGTGCGGTTCCTGTCAGAGTGATGAGAAGGAGATAGGAAATGGGGAACTGGGTCTGGTCATGGAGTTTGAAGGGGATGTCGAGACAATTTCCAGTGCCAAAATGTATTCGTCGGAATTGTGGACGTGGGATGAGGCTGTGATGCGGGAGGTATTTCTGGGGGGGGAAGGAAGCAGAGCGGCGTGTGGATGCAGAAGGACCAACGTATCTATATGAAGAAGAGGGAATGTATGAAATTTTAAATCTCTTTGATTCCGGTGCGGAGTTTGGGGACGATGGAATAAGCGGAATGAATGGATTTCGTTTTACCAGAGATAAAAATGAGGGCAATTGGAGAACTGATACATACACTTTTATATGTGGGTTGCAAAATCCATTTGCGCCTGATATGAAAAAGGCCGATGCTTTTTATGCCAATGCGGAGGATCAGCCACTGGAATTCCAGGGATTCGGGGAAGTAAAAACAGAGTTTGATCAGATGATCCAGGCCATCGGTATTCCGCAGTTGGTGTTGGCCAACGCATACAGTATTGTGGAAGAAGATGTGGATACATACATAGAAAGTATGACGAAGGAATTGGAAAAGGAGACCCTGGGCGATGGGACTAGTATGGACTGGGAAACGATGTATCTGGGTGGGGACGAGTTTGATAAAGAGAATGAAGCTTATTTATTGCTTTATCGTCAGGAAATCGATGGGATTCCCATTATAGAGAGGTTGTGGAGTGAGTCAGTACGTGATTTAGGGGCTGCTCCATATACGTATGTGACAGCGTTGAAAAGCGCCAATGGAAGCGTAAAAATGGAAGCGGCCGAGACGATTCATTTCATTGTTGGGGAAGGGGAGGAAGAGGTGTTGATTACATATGAGGAAGCTCTGAAAAAAGTGAAGGACAAGTATGCATATAATACCAATGCGGTTCTGCATGACGCAGGGCTTCGGTATATCGCTTTGGAGAAAGACGGGGCAGGGGAAACGATACAATACGATCTGATCCCGGCTTGGTGCTTTGAAATTTCAACGGAAAATGAAGTAGATGGATATGCTCATATTGACTATTCTATGGAAGTGATCAATGCTATGACAGGTGAGAAAATAGATGCAGCGGGATAAAACGATTATTGTATTCATGATTCATGTGGAAGGAAATGTTGTTATAATGGATACGGTTAAAATCAACAGTAAAGAATGAATAGAGTGCCAGGGTCAAACGGTCAGAAATCCGATGCAATTTTGCTTGCATCGGATTTCTGACCGTTTGACCCTGGTATCATTATATGTGCTGGGCAATAATATTCATTGAGAGTAAACTGTGATTTTTCGAATTTCCCATCTTTCCAGCCCATTTTTCTTTTCCTTTTAGTGTGAAAGAGTTCTCTTCTGTGATATACTGTTACCAAGGTCAAAATTGAAACAGGAGGATTAACAGAAGAAATGAGCAAACAGGTGAGCGCAGGAGGAGTGACGATTCTGCTGGAGGAAGACAGCCTTTGTTTTTTCGTGGAAGCAAATGGGAAGACATGGCGCTGGGCGGCGGATTACCGCCCTTATATTTTGCTGGAAGACGGCAGCCGCCTTCTCTTTTCCCAAGCCGAGAGTATCCGCCACAGTACATTCGAAAATGGAATCGGCAAGGGGATTTGTTCGTCCTATGAGGGGTTTTTGGTTCATGGAAGCCCAACGAAGCTGGCTTTCGATACCTTGGTCTGGGTGGAGACCGCCACAGGAGATGTGCGGTTCGAACTAATTCCCATGAAGGAAGATGATTTGGCTTTTCGCGCCTTTTATTGGCCGGGTCATATGGAGTTTGACGAAAAGAACAGCAAATGGTACAGTGTCCTCAATGTACTCCAGGGCCTGCTGCTGCCCAATACATGGGAAAACGAAGTAAACAAGCTGGGATTTGACGGACAGATGTGCTCCAGCAGTGCCTATATGCCGTGGTTTGGACAGATTCGCGGCAGAGAGGGGTATATTGCCATCTGCCAGCAGCCCTGGGACGCAGCTTTCCAGGTGGATCATCCGGCTCATGGCCCGTACACCCATGTGGGGGTGCGGTTCCTGCCAAGCTTGGGAAAGCTGGCCTATCGCCGCGTGGTTCGATACACATTCCTCAGGGATTGTGATTACAATACCCTCTGTAAGGTATATCGTTTGTATGCCAAGGAGACAGGACTCTTTACAACCCTGGCGGAAAAGGCGGCTAAGAATCCTCTGGTGGACAAGCTCATCGGTGCTGCCTTTGTCCACAAAGGAATCAAAACGCATCAGTCGTTGGACTCTATGTTTTATGACAGAGAACACCCCGAAAACAACGAGGTGGTGATTCCGTTTTCCCACCGTGAAAAAGAGATCCGGCATTATAAGGAAAAAGGAGTGGACAAGCTGTATCTCCATTTGGATGGATGGGGAGATCCGGGGTATGATAATCAGCATCCCGATTATCTTCCCGCCTGCCGCGAGGCCGGAGGCTGGGAGGGCATGAAATCCCTGTCTGATGCCATGGAGGAGTGCGGATATATGTTTGGCCTCCATGATCAGTACCGGGATTACTATATGGATGCAGCCACCTTTGATGAGGAATACGCCATTCACAATGTCCAGGGGCAGATACCCAAATTCGCTCGGTGGGCAGGGGGATGGCAGAGCTACCTCTGTGCCAGCCAGGCGCCGTACTATGTAAAGCGCAATTTTGAAGAACTGTTCCGCCATGGCATACATCTGGAGGGAACGTATCTGGATGTATTCACCTGTAATGAGGGGGATGAGTGCAGCCATCCGCATCACCGAATGACCAGGAAGGAGTGTTTTGAGTACCGGGCAGCCTGCTTTGAGTATTTGTCCTCCCGAAATATTCTTCCCAGTTCGGAGGAGGTATCCGACTGGTCCATGAAGAGTTTGGTTTTTTGTCACTATGGCCCTTATGATTTCATGCTGGCGGGGCCGGACGCCCCCAGAAAAGGGATTCCGGTTCCGCTTTTCAACCTGGTATATCATGACTGCCTTATTCTGCCCTGGCCCATGGATCGAATTCCGGGACAGGAGGATTATATGCTCTATGCGCTGCTCAACGGAGGAGCGGCCTATCTGGATAAGGACGGCGCATATCCCAATGTGGATGGGGCCTTCGACGCATCCTATGAAGAAAAACTGGACGAGGCTGTGGATCGTTACCGCCGGGTGGCATCCCTTCAGGAGCGTGTGGCCAAGTGTGAAATGGTGAAGCATGAATTCTTAGACGGGGACTGGATGAAACAGCGGACCACGTTTTCCAATGGCACAGTGGTGTCCGTGAATTTCCATGATCAGAGTTATCAGATCACAGACGAGGATTGAGGTGCGTATGGCTTTTACATGGACCAAGGAACAGAGACAGGTCATTGATTTGCGTGATCGGAATATTTTAGTCTCAGCGGCTGCCGGCAGTGGAAAGACAGCCGTGCTGGTGGAACGGATCCTGTCAAAAATCAGCGATCCGGCTCATCCAGTGGATATTGACCGGCTGCTGATTGTGACGTTTACCAATGCGGCGGCGGGAGAGATGCGGGAGCGTATCGCCGACGCCATACAGAAAAAAGTGGAAGAGGAGCCGGATAATACCCATCTGCAGAGACAGATGACTCTGGTGCACAGCGCACAGATCACCACCATCCACAGCTTTTGTCTCCATGTCATCCGCAACCATTTCCACCGGATTTCTCTGGATCCCGCTTTTCGCATTGGGGATGAAGGGGAACTAAAGCTGCTGCGGGGGGACGTGCTGGACGCCATGCTGGAGGAGTGGTACCAACAGAAAGATCCGGCATTTCTGGAATTTGTGGATACATATGCCACCGGCAGGGACGACAGTCAAATCCGAGATTTGATTCTGCAGTTTTATGAATTTTCCAGAAGCTATCCATGGCCGGAGATGTGGCTGGACAGCTGTGCCGAGGCATATCGAATTTATGGTCCCCAAGATATGGAGCGCGCCCATTGGATGGCGTATCTTCTGGGACAGATCCGCGCCCAGCTGTTGGAGTATGTTCGAATCTATGACCGGATATTGGAGATCTGCCGACGGGAAGACGGGCCGGAACCGTATGTGGAAAAATTCAGTTTGGAGCGGGAACGGATCCGGGAGGCAGCCGGATTTGAAAGCTTTCAGGAGGCGGCTAAACGGCTGGCGGCCGTGAAATTCGAGGTGAAGCCCAGAAGGAAGAAGGCAGATACCTATTCAGAGGAACTGGCGGCCTTGGCTTCCAGCCTGCGGGACCGGGTAAGGACTGGGTTTAAGAAACTCACTATTTCCTATTTCTCAAAAAGCTTGGACGAAATGGCCAAAGATATGGAGCGTGCCAACGGGGCAGCGGAACAGATGGTGAAACTGACCAAGGCGTTTGCCGCTCGTTTTTCTGCGGAAAAGCGGTCCAGAAATTTGGTGGATTTCAGCGACCTGGAGCATCTGGCGCTGGATATTCTCATGGAAGAACGCAATGGCGTGATGGCGCCAACGGAGGTGGCCGATCAGATGGCCCGCTGGTACGATGAGATCATGATTGATGAATATCAGGACAGCAACCAGGTGCAGGAAGTGCTGCTGAATAGTGTTTCCACGGAGCGGCTGGGCAGGCCGGATATGTTTATGGTGGGGGATGTGAAGCAGAGCATATATAAATTTCGTCTGGCCAGGCCAGAGCTGTTCATGGAAAAGTATGAGACGTATACAGAGGAGCCCAGCGGCCATCAGAAAATTGAACTGCATCAGAATTTCCGCAGCCGGGCTTCGGTTTTGGAGGGGGTAAATTTCTTTTTTTACCAGATGATGCAAAAGGAACTGGGCGATATTGCCTATACGGAGCAGACTGCCCTGCATCCGGGGCTGGAATACCCGGAAACAGATCTGGCTGTTGGCGGGGAGACAGAGGTGCTGCTTCTGGATTTGACAGAAGAAGAGGGGGAAGATCTGTCTGCAAGTCCTGCTTGGTCAGATGAGCAGGAGGATCTCACGGCTCGGGAGTGGGAGGCCCATATGGTGGCTGCCAGAATCCGCCGTCTGGTGGATCCCCAGGATGGCCACTATGTGTGGGATAAGAAAACCGGAGCGTACCGCCGGGTTTCCTACGGCGATATCGTGATTTTGCTGCGCACTGTCAGCGGCTGGGCGGAGACGTTTGCCCAGGTCTTAATGAGTGATGGGATTCCGGCCTATGCTGAGTCCCAAAGCGGATATTTCACGGCCTTGGAGGTGCAGGTGATCCTAAATCTTTTGCGCCTCATTGACAATCCCATACAGGATATTCCCCTGGCATCTGTTCTGCGCTCCCACATTGGCGGTCTTTCATCCCAGGATCTGGCTCAAATCCGTATGGGATATCCGGCGCGGGAGATGGGAAATGGGCTGTGGGGAGCGGTGATGTTTTATTTGGAACACCATGACACAGGGATGGACGGGGAGTCCGCTTCCCGGGGTGAGACGGGCCAGCGCAAAGTCAACCCAAGTGAAGGGGAGGATTTGGTTTTGAGACTGCGGCAGTTCATACAGCGGCTGGACCGGTACCGGAGAGAAGCTGTTCATATGCCCATCCATCAGCTGCTTCTCCATGTGATGGATGACAGCGGGTACTATGATTATGTGTCGGCCATGCCTGCTGGGGAGCGCAGAAAGGCAAACTTGGACATGTTGGTGGAGCGGGCTGTCATGTATGAGCAGACCAGTTACCGGGGGGTGTTTCAGTTTATCCGCTACATCGAGAAGCTGCAGAGCTATTCCGTAGACTACGGGGAAGCCTCTGTGGTGGGAGAGAATGAGGATACAGTGCGGATTATGAGTATCCACAAGAGCAAGGGATTGGAGTTTCCTGTGGTGTTTTTGTGCGGTACGGCTAAGCCGTTCAATCGACAGGATACCCGGAGCCGCATGGTATTCCACCCGGATTTTGGTATGGGTATTGATTATATTGATCCCCAGCTGCGGGTCAGAACCGCTACGCTGATTAAAAAGGTATTTCAGAAAAAGCTGCTTATGGAAAACCTGGGGGAAGAACTTCGGGTTCTCTATGTGGCCATGACCAGAGCCAGAGAAAAACTCATTATCACCGGTGCCAAAAAGAACCTGGTGCCATGGCTGCAAAAACAGGCGGCGGGGACGGATATGGGAGATATGCGGCTGGGATATGACACCTTAAACAGCGCTGACTCGTATTTGGATTGGCTGATTCCCTGCTTGCTGAAACACCGGGCGGCGGCGCCCTTGTATGATGCCATGGGGCAGCCGGTTCCTCTGAGCGGTCCTTTGTACAGGGATCCCGCACCTTTGTCTTCGGCGCGGATCTCACTGGAACAGGTGAGGATGGAGACGGTGACAAAAGAGGCAAAAAAGCTGGCAGATAGAAGGTTTTTGGAAGAATTGGAGGATTGGGACGGCGAAGAAAAGCAAAATCAAACCATTGAAGACCGTTTTTCCTTTCCATATCACTACAACGATATGGATCGGATTTATGCCACTGTGTCAGTGTCGGATCTGAAACGGCAGCATCTTTTGGAGGAAGAGGCAGCCGATTTGGAGACAGTCGGAGGGGATGCGTCAAAGGAAGATGTGTTTGAGAAAACCCTTCCCCTGTTTTTGCAGGAGCAGAAGGCGGTGGAGGGGGCCAGGCGGGGGACTGTGTATCACCGGGTCATGGAATGGCTGGATCTGCGGGAAATGGCCCGCTGCGGTTGTCTGGAAGAAGGCCAGCAGGAGGATGTGGCCGGAAAGCGCCTGCGGGGGTGGCTTTTGGAGCAGCTGGGACAGATGGAGGCAGAGGGGCGTCTCTCCCCCACAGAGAAGGCGGCTGTCTGGCTGCCGGACCTTTCAGGCTTTTATCTTTCCTCGCTGGGGAAAAGGCTCATACGGGCAGCTCAGAGGGGAACGCTGCGCAGGGAGCAACAGTTCTTGGTGGGCGTACCGCCTGCTTGGCTCTATCCTGATAAAAAAGCGCCTGCCCATGAACTGGTCATGATCCAGGGGATCATTGACGCATGGTTTGAAGAAGAAGACGGCGTGATCCTGGTGGATTACAAGACAGACAAAGTGCCGCAGGATGAGGGAGAAGCTGTGCTCAAGTCCCGCTATGAAATTCAAATTGCCCAGTATCGGCAGGCGCTGGGCATGATGGAGGGCAAACCAGTAAAAGAGGCCTGGATTTATTCTTTTTCTATGGGTAGGGCCATTCTATTATAAAGGTGGTATGTATGAAGTGACAAATTGAAAATCAAAGCGATGGGAATGACAGAGGGAACATTTGACTTATGATACCGGTTGGCATATAATAATACAAGGTGCAAAGAGCCCAAAAATGATACAAAAGGTTAGGAGGATGTTATGACGACAGACCGTTATGCAAGTCCGCTGTCTGAGCGGTACGCAAGCAAAGAAATGCAGCATATTTTTTCCCAGGACAAGAAATTCCGCACATGGAGGAAACTTTGGATCGCCCTGGCAGAGACGGAAAAAGAACTGGGACTCAATATTACAGATGAGCAGATCGCCGAGCTGAAAGCTCATCAGGATGACATCAACTATGAAGTGGCGCGAGAGAGAGAAAAACTGGTTCGCCATGATGTGATGTCCCATGTCTATGCGTACGGCGTTCAGTGCCCCAAGGCCAAGGGAATCATCCATCTGGGAGCCACCAGCTGCTATGTGGGGGATAATACGGATATCATCATCATGACAGAAGCCCTCCGCCTGGTGAGAAAGAAATTGATCAATGTCATCAGCGAACTGGCAAAATTCGCAGATCAGTATAAGGCTCAGCCCACGCTGGCATTTACCCATTTTCAGCCAGCTCAGCCCACCACGGTGGGCAAGCGCGCCGCTCTGTGGCTCATGGATTTGACTCTGGATTTGGATGATCTGGATCATGTGCTTCAGACCATGCGTCTTTTGGGATGTAAAGGCACCACGGGAACGCAGGCTTCCTTCTTGGAGCTGTTCAATGGGGATCACGAAACCATCAAGAAGATCGATCCCATGATTGCGGAGAAGATGGGATTTGAGGGATGTTATCCAGTATCCGGCCAGACCTATTCCCGCAAGGTGGACAGTCGCGTGCTCAATGTGTTGGCCGGGATTGCGCAGAGTGCGCATAAGTTTTCCAACGATATTCGCCTTCTGCAGCATTTGAAAGAAGTGGAAGAGCCCTTTGAGAAAAACCAGATTGGCTCCTCCGCCATGGCGTATAAGAGAAATCCCATGAGAAGTGAGCGCATCGCTTCCCTGGCCAATTATGTAATGGCCGACGCCATGAATCCCATGATGACGGCCTCCACCCAGTGGTTTGAGCGTACCTTGGATGATTCCGCCAATAAGAGAATCAGTGTGCCGGAAGCGTTCCTGGCAGTGGACGGCATTTTGGACCTTTACCTGAATGTGGTGGACGGTTTGGTGGTATATCCCAAAGTTATTTATAAACATATGATGGCGGAGTTGCCGTTTATGGCCACGGAAAATATTATGATGGATGCTGTAAAAGCCGGAGGAGACCGTCAGGAACTGCATGAGCGGATTCGAGAACTCTCCATGGAAGCGGGACGAAATGTGAAGGTGGAAGGACAAGACAATAATCTGCTGGAGCTGATTGCGGCGGATCCAGCCTTTAACCTGAGTTTGGAGGATCTGAAGAAATCCATGGATCCAGCACGCTATACGGGAAGAGCCAAGGAGCAGGTGGAAGAGTTTCTGGCAGAAGTGATTCGCCCCATTTTGGAAGAGAACAAAGATTTGCTGGGAATGACCGCTGAGATCAATGTGTAAAGAACGGCTTGGGCAGAAGCGAGGAGATAAAAAAGAAGCGGGACAATGGGGGAGGAAGGGTATTTTCCTCCCCGGTGTTTGGCGCCCGATGAGATCTTGACAGTCAATACATGCTGTGTTCTTTGGCCTGGGAGTATCCATAGGCCAGAAGCTGCTCTGTGATTTCTGCCAGTAGTATCTGCATGGTTTGGTCCAGAAGCTGGTAGCGTTTTAGAAATGAGCCGTCAATGGCTTCCAATATGGAAATGGGATGCGGCAGATCCGTTCGTCCGAAGAGATAATCGGTACTGACTCGATAATAGTCAGCCAGAGTCAGTAGGGCCGGATGGGAAATCTGCCGCTTTCCGTTTTCATAGTGACTGTAAGCCTGGGGACTCACATAGAGGAGCTGCGAAACGGTTTCCGATGAAAGGCCGTGGCGCAGACGCAGCTGACGGAGACGGCGATAGAGAAGATCCATAATGAGTCACTCGCTTTCTTGGTGAGATTTGGCGTGCCTGCCATGTTTTGAGCCGCAGCAGTCCTGGAAGAGACTGGCGGGGGCACAGTAGAATGATTATATCATAGTCTTTGAAGAAAAAGCATCCGAAGGACGGTGAAAAAGACAAAGGCGGCGCATAAATATTGGATTTTTAGTTGATTTTCAAAACAGTATCATTTATACTGTATACGGTGCGGTTTTAGCCGTGTCAGTGCCGTAATCCAAACACGGCCTTTGCTGTTTTACATCATCTGCCCAATGGGCGGATAAAAAATGGAGGAAATACTTATGGTAAGAGCGATTGTGGGAGCGAACTGGGGCGACGAGGGAAAAGGAAAGATAACAGATATGCTGGGAGAGGAGTCTGATATCGTCATCCGATTTCAGGGAGGAAGCAATGCGGGCCATACAATCATCAATGATTATGGACGTTTTGCGCTGCATTTGCTGCCATCCGGTGTATTCTATAAACATACGACCAACATCATTGGAAATGGTGTGGCGCTGAATATTCCCTATTTGGTGAAGGAAATCAATGATTTGGTGGAAAAAGGAGTTCCGGCCCCCCATATTTTAGTATCTGACCGCGCGCAGGTGCTGATGCCCTACCATATTGAGTTTGATGCGTATGAGGAAGAGCGTCTGGGAGGAAAGTCATTTGGTTCCACCAAGTCCGGTATCGCGCCGTTTTATTCAGATAAATACGCCAAGATCGGTTTTCAGGTCAGCGAGCTGTTCGGCGGCGAGGAGCTGAAAGAAAAAGTGGAGCGTGTGTGTCAGATGAAGAATGTGATGCTGGAGCATTTGTATCACAAGCCTCTCCTGGATCCGCAGAAAATATATGAGACACTTCTGGAATACCGGGATATGGTTGCGCCCTATGTATGCGATGTATCTCTGTATCTGAATCAGGCGTTGAAGGAAAACAAGACAATTCTCCTGGAAGGGCAGCTGGGTTCCCTGAAAGATCCGGATCACGGTATTTATCCCATGGTCACATCTTCCTCCACCTTGGCTGCATATGGCGCCATTGGAGCCGGAATCCCGCCGTATGAGATCACAGATATTGTGACCGTGGTAAAAGCTTATTCCAGTGCCGTGGGTGCTGGGGAATTTGTCAGTGAGATTTTCGGATCAGAAGCCGATGAACTGAGGAGACGCGGAGGAGACAAGGGAGAGTTTGGCGCTACCACAGGCCGTCCCAGAAGAGTGGGGTGGTTTGACGCCGTGGCCAGCCGTTATGGCTGCCGAATTCAGGGGGCCACAGAGGTGGCGCTGACAGTGCTGGATGTGCTGGGATATCTGGATGAGATCCCCATGTGTGTGGGTTATGAGATCGACGGTAAGGTAACCAGAGACTTCCCCACCACAGTCAGTCTTCATAAAGCCAAACCAGTCTGGAAGACCATGCCCGGCTGGAAGTGCGATATCCGCGGCATCACGGAATACGAAAAACTCCCCCAAGAATGCCGTGACTATATTGAGGCCATAGAGCGGGAGCTGGAAGTGCCCATTACCATGGTATCCAATGGACCCAGCAGGCATGAAATCATAAAAAGGTCCAAATAATTGGCAGAAGTCCAGTTGGGGCGGCTTTCGATTAAAATATAATAGCATAGAAAACAGGGACAACAGAGAGATTCGGCTTTGACAGGCTTGGTCTGATACAAGGCAGGACGGGCGGCGAGTCGGCGTCCGTAAAGACAAGACGGCAGCTTTGGCTGCCGGAGTAAGAGACAGACCATAAGCCGCTCCGATGTACTTCAGCACATCTGGGATGTGCGCACGCCAGAGGCGTTTTGGTACATCTGCGCCGCTTATGGAATCATCTTTTTGTGTTGTCCCTGTTTTTTTTATGCATGGAGGATGAATATGAGCCAGGGGATGAGATGGCGGTACTGCACCAAAGAACAGTGCCGTGAATTATTGGCTTCCTACGATTTATTTCAGGGTTTGGGGTGGAGCGCCCAGGAGCAGGAGCGGTGTCTGTATAGTCTCAGTAATCATGCCAAGCGTCATTACCGCGCCGTGGAAATTCCCAAGAAAAGCGGAGGAATCAGAAAACTCATGGTGCCAGATCCCATTCTGTCAAAAGTGCAGAAAAGGATTCTCCACGGAATATTGGATGAAATGCCCATTTCCGACTATGCCAAAGCCTACAAAAAGGGAGGGCGCCTGACGGAAAACGCGCTGCCCCACAGGGGAAAGAGACGCATTCTGAAACTGGATATTCGGGATTTTTTTGGGAATATCACCTTCACCATGGTGTACCAGAGCGTATTCTGCTCCCTTCGTTTTCCTCCTGCTGTGGGAACTTTGCTGACCAATTTGTGCTGCTGTGGCGATGTCCTGCCCCAGGGAGCGCCCACATCACCGGCGATCTCCAATCTGGTGATGCGTCCATTCGATGATTATATGGGGGAGTGGTGTGCGAGGCAGAATGTGGGATACACCAGATATTGCGATGATATGACATTTTCCGGTGATTTTTCACCGGATATGGTGCGGCGGAAGGTCAAGGGGTTTATGACAGTCATGGGGTTTGAGCTCAATGAGAAGAAAACAGCGGTTCAAGAACGGTCCCAGAGACAGACCGTCACTGGAATCGTTGTCAATGAAAAGGGCCAGGCGGCCAGAGAATATCGAAAGAACCTTCGGCAGGAGGTCTACTACTGCCAAAGGTTCGGCGTGGAAGAACATTTGAAAAGGAGACGGGGAAAGACAGAGGAAACACCCCGGTCCTATCTCTCATCCCTGGAGGGAAAACTTCGGTATGTCCTCCAGGTCAACCCCAATGATACACAAGCCAGAGCGGATTTGGAAGTAATCCAGCGCCTGGCTCTCTCCTGCGATCCGCAGCCATCCCGGGCGGCATGGGAAACGGAAGACGGCGGTGTCACTTCTTTTTTATGCGCTCCAGCGCCTTTAGAAAGACAAAGAGGAGAACCGGGACAATGACGGTGGCGGCCAGGGAAAACCGGAGCAGAGAGCGGGCAAATTCGGTCTGAATCAAGGAACAGATCAGCGTGCACAGATACAGAGCCACCAAAAAAATGATGCATATAACGGCGGCTGCGCGCTTGACAGGAGATGTTTTTTTCATAATGGAGAACCATACCTTTCCGGCCTGTCCCGCGATAGCGGCGGCCTGCAGCGTTTTCTTCCATTATAAGCGGGATGGGGCAATTGTCAAGAGATAGGGGATAATCATTGGGGATGGGGTAAGAATTTTTCCCATGGTAAACTTGAAACAAAAGGGTGGGTATGGTATACTGAACCTAATCAACATCTAGAAAGGAGATTGTTTCTATGAAGACATTTCAGTATGTAATTAAAGATGAATTGGGTATCCACGCCAGACCGGCTGGACAGCTCGTGAAATTATTAAAGGAATACGCCAGCACCGTTACCATCACCAAGGGTGAGAAGAAAGCAGAAGCCATCCGCTTGATGGCAGTCATGGGCCTGGGCGTTAAGAAAGGCGACACCATTACCGTAGAAGTGGACGGACCCGATGAAAAATATGCCTGCGAGGCAGTGGAGAAGTTTCTGCAGGAAAATCTGTAAAGAGAACGAAATACAGCGGACCGGTCTTGGCCGTGTCCGGGATGGGCGGTGAAGCAGATGAGAACCCGGCAGGGGAAAAGTGTCTATAAAGGAATTGCCATCGGAAAAATCCTGATACACAGGAACGGACAGCAGGTGATAAAGAGACGCCACATCGATGATACCGAGGCAGAGATCCGGCGCTTCCAGGAAGCCAGAGAGAAGGCCCTTAAGCAGCTGGGCGAACTGTATGACAAGGCGTTGGCAGAAGTGGGGGAAGCCAATGCAGCCATATTTGAGGTCCATCAGATGATGCTGGAAGATTTGGACTATGAAGAGTCTATTTTGAACATCATTAAAAACCAGGAACTAAACGCCGAATATGCTGTGGCCAGCACAGGGGAAAATTTTTCCGAGATGTTTGCGGCCATGGATGACGACTACATGCGGGGACGGGCAGCCGATGTGAAGGATGTTTCAGAGCGCCTTGTCCGTATCTTAACCGGTGTCGGGGACAGCAAAATGGCATCGGGTGAGCCGGTGATCATCGTGGCAGATGACCTGGCGCCCAGCGAGACCATTCAGCTGGATAAGTCCAAGGTACTGGCCTTTGTCACCAGGCATGGCTCTGTCAATTCCCATACGGCAATACTGGCACGGATGATGAATATCCCTGCGCTCATTGGCGTGGATTATGAGGAAGACTGGGATGGAGCGCTGGCTGTGGTGGACGGTTCCCAGGGAATGATTTATGTGGAACCCACCAAAGAGGTGCTGGATGAGAAGCGGGCGGCCTTGGAGGAACAGAAGAAAAAAGAGCAGCTTCTCCAGAAACTGAAAGGGGAAGAAAATATCACCCTGGACGGAAGAAAGATTAACATTTACGCCAACATTGGAAATGTATCAGATTTGGGTGCTGTTCTGCAGAATGATGCGGGAGGCATCGGCCTGTTCCGCAGCGAGTTTCTCTATCTGGAGAGAAGCACGTATCCCACGGAGGAAGAGCAGTTTTTGGTTTATAAGCGTGTAGCCGAAACCATGGGCGGAAGGAAGGTTATCATTCGCACCCTGGATATCGGAGCGGATAAGCAGGCGGACTATTTCAATATTGAGCATGAGGAAAATCCCGCCATGGGATACCGGGCCATTCGTATTTGCCTGGACCGCGTGGATATTTTCAAAACGCAGCTCCGGGCCCTTTACCGTGCCAGTATGTTCGGCAATCTCTCCATCATGTTTCCCATGATCATCTCCGTGGAAGAGGTGAAGCGGATCAAGGAGATCGTGGAAGAGGTGAAGGAAGAGCTGAGGCGGGATCAGGTGCCTCACAAAGAGGATGTGGAAATCGGGATCATGATTGAGACCCCGGCAGCTGTGATGGTCAGCGACCAGCTGGCACAGGAAGTGGATTTCTTCAGCGTGGGAACCAACGACCTGACGCAGTACACACTGGCCATTGACCGGCAGAATCCGAAACTGGACAATCTTTATGTGCCGGATCATCCGGCCATCATGCGGATGCTGAAGATTATCGCTGACAACGGCCACAAGGGCGGATGCTGGGTGGGCATTTGCGGAGAGCTGGCGGCCAACTTGGATTTGACAGAGCAATTTTTGAAAATGGGCTATGATGAGCTGTCTGTGTCGCCGACCTTTGTGCTTCCCCTGCGCCAGAAAGTAAGAGAAAGTAGGGCGTACGGCGAGTAAAGCGGTGAGAATCCGGCAAACATGTCACAGAGGATATCACTG
>CAJFUP010000072.1 GCA_904420225.1 uncultured Lachnospiraceae bacterium | reverse complement strand
GCTACCAGCAGATTCTGGATCTGGAATGCCGCGATTCTGCCGACCATATAAACATCATCATTGCCCCCCTTGGCCAAAAGAACATATTCCAGCTGATGCTCGTCAAACACCTTGAAAAACTGATATCCGCTAATTACCTGGCTCTCTGCCGGAGAATTGACAAACGCAAGAATCGCCTCTTCGTCCGCTTCCATTTCTGGCAGGGTTGTGGCCAGAATCTTTCCGTCTGTGTCGCTGATGCAGAGATCAATTCTTGTAATTCCCTTTAATCCATCGATGGTGATTTGTAATATCTGATTCGAAATCATTGACCCACTCTCCTTAACGATATTTATCATAAAATCATTCCTGTTTCTATCTTAATCGAAAATGCAAAAAAAAAAAAGAGGAAATGCATATTTTTTTACACATTTCCTCTGCTTTTTATCGAAACATGATAGCGACTTCTGGAAAAATCAATTTGATTAGTTCAGGATCACCTGCTCTGTGTCCTTATCAAATACATGAATCTTCTCCAGATCCAGATAGAAGGAAACCTTGTCGCCCGGTCTTGCCTTTGTTCCCGGATGAACTCTAGCTGTAAAGCTTGTCTCGTTCTGATCAAAGTACAGATAAACCTCAGCACCAAGCATTTCATAAACACGGATTGTAGCTGTGAGCACACTGCCCGGATGAGCCTTGATCAAATCAGCGTCATCGTGGATATCTTCCGGACGGATACCGAAGGAAACTTCCTTGCCCACATATCCTTTCTCCTTCAGAGCCTTTGCCTTGTCATCCGGAAGAACGATCTTGTTGTCAGCGAACTTAACAACCACGTTATTGCCTTCCTGGGCAACAGCAGCATCGATAAGGTTCATCTGCGGAGAACCGATGAATCCAGCAACAAACTTGTTAACCGGCTTATCATACAGATTCTGCGGTGTATCCACCTGCTGAATGATACCATCTTTCAGAACAACGATTCTGGTTCCCAGCGTCATAGCCTCTGTCTGGTCATGGGTTACGTAGATAATGGTTGTACCCAATCTCTGATGAAGCTTGGAAATCTCAATACGCATCTGCACACGCAGCTTAGCATCCAAGTTGGAAAGAGGCTCGTCCATCAGGAACACCTTGGGATTACGAACAATGGCACGGCCCATGGCAACACGCTGTCTCTGACCACCGGAAAGAGCCTTCGGCTTACGATCCAGCAAATGCTCAATATCAAGAATTCTGGCTGCCTCATGAACCAGCTTGTCAATCTCAGCCTTGGGAGTCTTTCTCAGCTTCAGGCCGAATGCCATATTATCATATACGGACATATGCGGATACAGAGCGTAGTTCTGGAAAACCATCGCGATATCTCTGTCCTTGGGCTCTACATCGTTAACCATCTTATCACCAATCCAAAGCTCACCGGAGGTGATCTCCTCAAGACCAGCGATCATACGAAGGGTTGTGGACTTACCGCATCCTGAAGGACCTACGAAGATGATAAACTCTTTATCTTCAATTTCAAGATTGAAATCCTTTACACCTACAAATCCGTTGGGATATACTTTTGTAACATTTTTCAGTGATAAACTTGCCATGTTTCTTCCTCCCTAAATCCTATGCAAATAAATTCTGCTGTCCAAATGGCAGCTTCAGGTTATGCTATAACTATACACTATTTCCCCTTTTTTGGCCATAGTGCAGATAAACAAATTATTTTTTCCCCTTTTGGCTAATTTGTATATTCAATATGGGAAAAACAGTTTTCCCCAATTTTCACACCAAGCTACAGGGAGTTTATTGGCAATATTATCTCAACCCATCTGCTCTTCCCCATGTTACTCCGGCATTTTGTCCCCATCCTATCCTGTCATTTCTTTTCATGCCAAAAGTCGCCGCTTCCATCCGACAGATTTCGACAAAAAGCGGAAAGAACATCCTCTAGCAAAGAAGTTCCCTTCCGCTTTCTGCCTGCGCTGCAAATCTTTGGCGAAAAGTATTATGGGCAATTAATAGTTTTTAGCCTGCAGTTGAAAATAAGACTGAGGATGCGCGCATACTGGACATACTTCCGGCGCTTTCTTTCCAATATGAATGTGACCGCAGTTGGAACACTGCCAAATCATATCCTCGTCTCTGGAGAACACAAGGCCCCCTTCCACATTTTCCAACAATTTGCGGTATCTCTCCTCGTGCTCCTTTTCAATTTTTCCCACTTCCTCAAACAGATAGGCAATATGGTCAAATCCCTCTTCTTTGGCGGTTCTCGCAAATTCCGCATACATATCGGTCCACTCATAGTTTTCCCCTTCAGCAGCATCCAGAAGGTTGGTCTTGGTATCCGGCATTCCGTCATGAAGCAGCTTGAACCAAATTTTTGCATGCTCTTTTTCATTTTCCGCCGTCTCCATGAACAGGTTTCCTATCTGCACATAGCCATCTTTCTTTGCCTTGCTGGCATAGTATGTATACTTGGTTCTGGCCTGACACTCGCCCGCAAAAGCGGTTCTCAAATTCGCTTCTGTCTTTGATCCCTTTAATTCCATACCTGCATCTCTCCTTTTTCTTCTTGATTTTAAATCAGTAATTATTACTATTATCAAATTACCATTTTTTTACATAACTGTCAAGTCTTTTCCGCCCTAAAGTAAAAAGAATGCAGAATTTTTCTCTGCATTCTTTTCCTTTTTTGCATCAAATCTCTTCTGTTCCTTTTCTGGCCTCTTTGTCGAGTTCTTTCCGCCTCTTTGTCATCAAGCCGCCAATTTTTCCTGATTCTTTGGCGGAAAGGCTGCGCCAGCCACAAGCCAGCACCTTATCAAAAACGCCGATTTCTTGGGCAATCTCCAGCTTCAGCTGCTCCTCCGGCGTCAAATTATGCAGGTCAATGGGCTTATCTTTCTTCTTTCCCATCATGTCCTCCTTCCATATCTCTGTCCCCGTCCCATAAAGTATATCCGGTTTTTCCAGGTTTTAAACTTCCAAAAGCGCGAAAGGACACTCACTCCATTGGCTGAGCGTTTATCTGGAAGAAGGCGCTTTCACAGCATCAGTCCAGATGGAACAGGCAGTCCAGATCTTCAGATACCGGACTGTTGTCAGGATTGGTTTCCATAATATCAGCCATGAAATCCCACCATTTGCGGTTGATGGCGGTATCGGCGCCTTTGGCCCAGAGTTCTTCGCTTTCAATTTCAATGTAGCCAAACAAAGTATTGGTCTCCTTATCCAGAAAGATGGAATAATTCTTTCCGCCATGCTCATGAATCATATCCTTCATCTCCGGCCAAAGCTGGTTATGGCGCTTTTCATATTCCTCCGCCATTCCCTCATATAAGTGCATTTTAAATCCCTTTACCATGTCAATCTCTTCCTTTCTTTCATCATAAAAATTAAATTTATGTAAAACGCCTGCTTTGGGCAGCTTTTCCCGCTGGCTGACACAGCGGCAGGCGTTCTGCCATACCATTCCCTTATCGCATTTCCCACTTTATTCAAAATGGAAAGCAATCCAGCCTCTTTGGGATTCCCCTGGAAGCACTTGAATCAAACCAGATTCCTTTTGATAGCCGTTCTGGTACATATTATGGGCATCTGTGGAACAAGTCTGATTTTCCAGACAAAAATATGGCGCATCCGGTGTAAATACCACCATATGTCCGAATTCTGCGGAAGCGGAAAGCGTCAGTCGGAAATCTGCGAAATGAATCTCTGCCTTAGGGTTATCCTGCATGGTTGTATAAACATGATCCAACTCCAACTCCGACACCGCCCGCGGACTTCGCAGATCCCACTCGGTACCGGAGACCGGCAACAGCCGTCCCGTGGGCAGCTTATCCTCTGTCATCTCCATGACTTCTTCGGCATTGACCTGAATCTGCTCTGTTCGGTCAGAAGAAAAAAATGGGTGCAGGGCCAGCCCATATGGCAGCACCTTCTGGTCCAAATCGGTGATCTCATATAGAAAACGAAGTTCCTGTCCATCATTGACAATCATCACCCGGAATTGGCTGACATAGGGAAACAGCGCAAATCGCTCCTGCTCCCCATCCCACTGACATACAGCCGTGATACGGCAATAATCATCAGTCTGCTCCACTTCCTCCGTCCGAAACTGCATATACCGTGCAATACCGTGCATCACCGCCGGACACGTCTGGTCTCCCAGCGTCCACTGATTATTCCGCACCCGGTTGGGCGTGGGGTATAATATGGGAACTGCATACAACTTTCCCGCTTTTCTTCTGTCCTCTTGGATCTCCACCACCGTATGTCCTTTGTAGCGGATGGTGTGCATATTCATGCCGTCTTCCGGACAGACTGTAACGGAGAGATCCCCCTTTGTCAGCACATACTCTTTTTTCCCTTCCCAATCTACTGTCTCAATTCCCATGGCATTTCTCCTATTTCAGAAAATCTTCTCTCATGGGAGAAAATACATCCACCAATATGCCGTCTTCCAAGGCCACAGTCCCATGTACACTATTGGATGGCATCAAGACACTATCTCCCTGTCCAACCACTGCCGTCTCTCCGTCTATGGTGAATTCAAAACTTCCTTTGGCTACATATGTAATCTGCTGATGGGGATGCGAATGGGTATTTCCCCGGGCTCCCTTCTGAAATGTGATCTCACACATCATTAAATCGTCATTATATGTGAGAATCTTCCTGGTAACCCCTGGCTCACAATCGCAGGCCGTCACATCTTTGTTGAACCTAACCATAAAACATTCCTCCTTTTCCCAGCATTGTCTGTCTCCATCCGGTTTCACTTCCGAACAGTGCTTTTATTCATTTTATCACAAACAATTGAAAAAGTATATGTCTTATACGAAATCTTTAGGTTTTGTACCGACTGTTGTGAAGGTCTATCCGATTCAGGGCTTTTTCACCAACAATCCTCCATTTCTTACATCTGTTTTCTCACAATCCGGTACTCATCCCGAAATTGGAAATATGGACATTCCGTAAAATGCCCCCGAATAAAGCGCGCCATCTCATCCTCATCCAGATCCACTTCACAAAAATAGTATCCCATTTCCTCATCATACGTATAATTTCCACAGCTTTCGCAATTGGTTAACACCGATGCCATTTTTCTTCTTCCCTCCATTTTTCAGACCAACAACTTTCTCAACAACAGTCGCTACTCTACCTCTTTTCTCCGCGCATCCAGAATAGGCAGTGTATGTTCCCATCGCTCCCTCTGTGCCTGATATTGCTCATTGAGCCACTGGATGGCCATCAGAATCCCTTCATCTGTAAACGGGAATCGCTCCTTTTTCTTTTCGTCATCCGGTGTCACCTCTATGTTAAAAGGCTGAGGCCAGATCACTGCCTCCAGTTTATCCACAGGCCGCTCTTGTTTTTCACCGTTTTCCCCCTGTATTTCCATGGTTTCCACTGCCTTGCGCAGCATAAACCGCATCCCCTTATGGCTGCCACTGAATCCCAGCTTTTTATAGTAATTCAACGGCATCACATCTCTTCTCTCAATCATAACGACGCCTCCTCTTTCATCCACTATCGTCAGGAATTGCCCATTTCACATATTGTTTTGAAATATGCACAGGCTGACAATTACTCTCTGGGTAGTATACCATACTTTAGCCGCTCTGCCTACTTATGAGCAAGCTCATGTGGGTTTAGGCCTTTTGACCCTGGCATCATTGGCATCATTACATATAACCGTGAAAAAAGAAAGAAAATGGGCTGCATAAACAGCGGTATCGTGCTATAATTTACAGATACCCCCTCTGCACTGGCCACTGTTGGCAAGTGCTTCTGGGACGAAACTACACGAAAAGGGAATGCGAACAATGAATACATCATCAATCATGCAAAGAAACATCGGGTTTTTAACATTTTTTCTCAGCGGAATCTGCGCCATCAGCAGCGGTGTGGTGGTCAGCCTTTTACAGGAGTACTATGGATTTGAGTATGGCATGACGGGAACGCTCCTATCCTTCATGAGCATTGGCAACCTCATGGCCGGATTCGCTGCCGGCATTCTTCCCTCCCGGCTGGGGCTAAAAAAAACCGTTGTCCTCCTGACCCTGGGATATGCGGCCGGGTATCTTCTAATGGGCATTTCCGGCTGGATGATTCTGCTGATGCTGGCGTTCTTTCTGGTTGGAATCGCCAAAGGATGCACCCTAAATATCTGTACCGTTCTAATCAAAAATAATACTTCCAACAGCACCAAAGGCATGAACACTATGCACAGCTGTTATGCGCTGGGAGCTCTGCTCTGCCCTTTTGCCATTGCTGCGGCCGCCGCCGCAAGCCCTCTTTTGCCCATGTTTGTGCTGGCGTTTGCGGGACTTCTTCTTTGGGGCGCCTTTGCGGCAGTCCCCATGGATAACCAGGGCACACAAAAAGGAACAGCCACCGACTGGTCGTTCCTAAAAAGCAGTAAATTTTGGATTCTGACAGGACTTCTCTTTTGCCAAAATGCCGCTGAAACCAGCGTCACCGGATGGATGGTCACATACTTCAAAGGAAGCGGCATTTTGACAGGACTGTTTAGCACCTATACTGTGACCGTCATGTGGGGAGCCACTCTGATTGCACGTCTTTTGATTGCTTTTGTATTTCCTGTCAAAAATGCCGCTTCTTCCATGATAAAAATGGGCATTGGGTGCATCATTTTTTATGCGGGTCTGATGATGGTCAATTCTCAAATTGCCGCTGTGCTTCTTCTATTTGCCTTTGCCTTCTCCATGGCCGGTATGAACCCCACTGCTGTGGCCAGCGCCGGTCGGATGACCAGCGTTACCAGCATGGGGGTTATGCTTCCAGTGGCCAGCAGCGGAGCCATTCTCATGCCATGGCTCATCGGCATCATCGCCCAGTATAGCAGCATTCATCTGGGAATGTTTTCCAATATCGTTCCCTGTCTCGGCATGCTGCTTTTCTCCATAGCTCTGAAACGGTTGGAGCGCCAAAATGCATCCGCCGTCCACTCTTCCTAATTGGCCGCAGCTAGTCCGTGCTCAAACTTTGGTCCATCTAGGCCCTCAGCCGGAATGTCCTGGGGGCAAATTTATAAATCAACACACAGGCCACAATGCAGTACAGGACGCAAAATACGATACACATGAATCCAAACAGCAGAATGGCCATCCGCAGACGCATCAGAAAAAAGCACACCAAATATGTGGCCCACATTATAATCTGATACATACCACTTTTCATTTCTGTTCCGGCATTGTAAGGCTGCAGCAAATAGTAAATGGTCAGGTAGTGCACAGAGAAAAAGATACTCATGCAAACAATGGATACAAACATAACGCCATAGTCCAACGGATTATTGGCTCCTCCCGAAGCCCAAAGCAGCACATCCAGCCCTCCTCCCAGAACCACTGCCGGAAGCAGATTGATTTTTATAATTTCCCTCAAACGAATCCGAAACAGCTTCAATACTTTTCTGGGTTCTTTATAAAAAGAATACGTCAAAAGACTGTGATCACAGTTCATAAATAATGCCTGTGTAAATCCCGTTCCCCGATTAATTGCATACATAATAAAAACAAAATAAGGAAGGAATGTCATCAGCAGCTCATTTGTAACTTGCCTAAACTCTGGCTCCAGATAAAACCCCAACAGACAGGCACAAACCAAAATAAAGCAGATGACAGCAATCCGTTTGGAAGATTTCCAGAGAATCTTTTGATGCCGTCGTATAAATAGTTCATTGAGATATTCAAATCCCTTTTTTCGGCTGGTGATGGCAGTATCAGAAGAAATCATCTTTTGACTCTGGCTTTGCGCCAACTTAACCGCCCCATCCATTTGGCTCATGGATTTTGACAAAATCTGCTGATACATTTCACGATACTGCCCAAAAGATAGAATCTTCACCGAAGCCATTATCCCCGCCAGCACCGATACTATCATAAAAACAGCCACGGCAGCTACAGGCAGAACGAAACCAACGGCAGGCAGACCATAGGCCGCTGCCAGCAGCAAAAAAACCACCAGCCACACAAATTTACCCAGTTTATTCTCATTGGAAGCCTCGCCTGTCCGCTCATAATCCCAGAGCGAAAGCACCGCCACTGCCATTTTTAGGCCCGCCACAAAAAATGGCATCAGCACACAGAACCCCAGCGATACCCCTTGCTGCAGACCAAAAAAAATACTTACTGGTAGGAAACCCACCACTACTTTTAAGATGGCATAACCATAATTGACAAGCGTGTATTCTCTGGCGTCCATCCGCATTAGAATCATGGCATAATACTTATCTCTGGTGGGATTAAACATGTAAGTATTCATAAATGCTCCAATAATGGTGAGAAACAAAAAGATATGGAGAAATACCTCTCCCCCATCCATTCCCTCATACAAGTTTCCAATCCCCATCACCATCAGCATAACGTACAGAATTTTCCCCAGAAAAACACTAATCAATTCCCAGACTACGGACACTACATTGGCAAAAATTTTGAGCCCCCGCACCCGATAAAGTTTCTCTGGCAGCAGACGTTTCAGTAACGGGATCTGTTTCAGTGAATATAGGATACTATTTACACGGTAGGTGTTTT
>CAJFUP010000071.1 GCA_904420225.1 uncultured Lachnospiraceae bacterium | reverse complement strand
TTTTCTGGAGAAGGTATTTCATTTCTTATGGGGTGTAGCAAAAAACTATACAATGTATTGGGGGTTTACGCATATTAGTATAGCATTCTTCCCCCAATAAGTGTGCACAAATTTTCATATTTATTCATCGTATTTTTGTGCATATATCCAAATCAATTTTCTGAGTCACCATTCGTTTCGAGAAACATTGCTTCGAATTCGTCTGTGCCGATCTTCTCCTTTTGAATCAGCACCTCAGCACACTTATGGAGCACATCCATATGGTCTTCAATCAAATGACGCGCTTTTGTATAGCATTCATCAATGATCCGCTTTACTTCTTCGTCAATGGTGGTGGCAATGGTCTCTCCATAGCTTCTTGTATGAGCCAAATCTCTGCCAATAAATACTTCCCCGTCATTATCATCATAATTAATGAGACCGATGCGCTTGGACATGCCATATTTTGTCACCATGGCTCTGGCAATCTCCGTAGCCTGCTTGATGTCCTGGGAAGCCCCTGTGGTCACATCATCAAAAATAATTTCCTCTGCCACCCTTCCCCCCAAAGCTACAATGATATTCTGAAGCATTTTGCCTCGGGTATTGAACATCTCATCGTTCTCTGGAAGCGGCATGGTATAACCTGCTGCTCCCATCCCCGTGGGAATGATGGAAATGGTATGCACCGGCCCCACATCCGGCAGCAAGTGGAACAATATGGCATGGCCAGTCTCATGATACGCTGTAATCTTTTTTTCCTTTTCCGAAATCACCTTGGAACGCTTTTCGGCTCCAATGCCTACTTTAATAAATGACTGCTCCACATCAGCCTGGGAAATAAAGGCTTCTCCCTTTTTGGCGGCGGATATCGCAGCCTCATTGAGAAGATTCTCCAGGTCGGCGCCGGTAAACCCAGCTGTGGTCTGTGCGATCCGGTGAAGGTCCACATCATCCCCAATGGCCTTATTGCGGGCATGCACCTTGAGAATCTCTTCCCTGCCCTTGATATCCGGGCGGCCAACCCCAACTTTTCGGTCAAAACGGCCTGGTCTTAAGATTGCGGGATCCAGGATATCCACCCGGTTGGTGGCGGACATGACAATGATCCCTTCATTGACGCCAAATCCATCCATTTCCACCAAAAGTTGATTCAACGTCTGCTCTCTCTCATCATGACCGCCCCCCATACCCGTGCCGCGGCGTCTTGCCACCGCATCGATTTCATCGATAAAGACGATACAGGGCGCATTCCGTTTGGCCTGGTCAAACAAGTCCCGCACGCGGGACGCGCCGACACCCACAAACATTTCTACGAAATCTGATCCAGAAATGCTGAAAAACGGGACTCCTGCCTCCCCAGCCACCGCCTTTGCCAAAAGTGTCTTTCCTGTTCCCGGAGGCCCCACCAAAAGAATTCCCTTGGGGATTCGGGCCCCCAGATTCGTGTACTTTTTGGGGTCTTTCAAAAAATCCACCACCTCGGCCAGCTCTTCCTTCTCTTCTTCCAATCCTGCCACCTGTTTGAACGTGACGGGGTTTTTTCTGCTGTCCGCCATAACGGCACGGCTTTTTCCAAAATTAGCCATGGGATTGCCGCCTCCGCTTCCCGCAGCCCGATTATTCATCAGCATTATAATAAGAAAGAATCCCCCCAGCGTCAAAAGCACAGGAAGAATGGTGCTCATCAAATAACTTTCTCTCGGCACGTCCTGCAGCGTGACAGACACCTGATGATCCAAAAGATACTGCTGCTCTTTTGCCACGTCGGACACATTGACCGTGCGCTGATCTCCGTCCACCGAATATACGACACTTCCTGTGGGCGTTTCCTTATTTTGGCTGATCACGGCCGATGTTACCCGACCCTCAGCCACGTCATTTAAATAACTGGAATACGAATAATTTCCTCCTGAAAACAAACTGCTCTGCATCACCATAGACGCAATGATGATCACAAGCAGAATCAGAAAAAAGAAACTTGTTCCGCTGCTTTTTCTCTCCACTGGTTACCTCCTGTTTCCATTTGCTTCTCACATCTATCTTTCAAACTCCACAATGCCGATATATGGCAAATTGCGGTACTTTTGATCATAATCCAATCCGCATCCCACCACAAATTGATCGGGAATACAGAATCCTTCATAATCCACTGCCACCTCTTTTTTTACTCTGCGCTCCGGCTTATTGAGAAGTGTACAGAGGCGAATACTCTTGGGTTCACGTTTTTCCAAAAAACTCTTCAGATAACTCAGCGTATATCCAGAATCAATGATATCCTCCACAATTAAAACATCTCTTCCCTCAATGGGAAGATCCAGATCTTTTATGATCTTCACGCTCCCGCTGGACTCGGTTCCGCTTCCATAGCTGGAAACCGCCATGAAATCCATGGTTACTGGCATGGTCAGCCGCTTAGCCAGTTCACAGGTAAAAAACACGGCGCCTTTCAAAATTCCCACCACGGTCAATTCCCTTCCGTCATAATCCCCATTAATCTGATCCGCCAGTTCCTGCACTCTGCGGGCCACTTCTTCTTCTGATAACAGTTCACGAATTTTTTCCGCCATCTTTCGTTGCTCCTTCTTCACAGGTTTTTCTTTTGTACGTTTTTCTCACTTGTATCTGCAAGATTCTTTCTGTTTTCTGTGTCACTTTATACGCTTCGCTGATTCGATACCCCACCACCCACATAACATGACTGCCATCCACAATGAGAGGTATCTGATCTCTCCATTCCCTGGGAATCTTTGCATCAATCATATAATCTTTCAGCTTCTTGCTTCCCCCGGCCAGCACGCTGATCCTATCCCCGGCCATCCGAGTCCGCATGGAAACCGTATGTTTGATTGTATCATAGTCAAACCACTTCGTATAGGTATTTTCCGGGATTTTCTCGTTTTTTTTGCGGAGAAAGACCCGCATTTCCATGGAGCAGTTTCCAATTTTCATCTCCAATTGGCCAATCTCTCCCGGTCCATGGTCCTGCACGCTGCTGCTTTCTCCCGGTCCATATTTTTCCAGAAGCACTCCCCGGTATGTTCTCCTGGCCCCAATGCTTCCAGGCAAACGGCATTCTTTCCCCACTGGCCGCAGAAAAAGCCCCCGTATCTCTTCCACATGAATGTGGCCAATGTCCTTGAGTCCGCTTCCCAATCGTTCCAAGGCCAAACGAATCACATATTTTTGCAGCGCAGGATGCTGCCGGGAAAACTCTTCAGCAGGCAGAAATCCCCCTTTCTCCTTCCAATCTGCGTACCGCTTCATCCATTGCTCCGCCTCCTGTCTCAGATAATCGTCCGCTTCCCGGCAAATGGCTCCGCACTCCGCAATATGCTGTCTGGCGTTTGGGGAGATATATTTTTCCAGATAAGGAAGCACCTCCAGACGAATACGATTGCGGGTATATTCCCTGCTGAAATTGGTCTCATCCGTGACGAAAGGCAGTCCCTGTTGCTCCACCCACTCTTCGATCTGGTTCCTGGTCAGAAAAAGCAGCGGACGTATGACAGCGCCCCGCCTTATTCCCATCCCTCCCAACCCTTTGAGACCGCTTCCGCGCAGCAGCTGAAAAAGAATTGTCTCCGCATTGTCATCCATATGATGCGCCACTGCAATGGATTGGGCGCCATATTGTACGCGAATCTCCTCAAAGATGCGATAGCGCTCCATCCTGCCCGCCGCTTCCAGAGAAAGCCCATTTTCTCTGGCTATCCTGGGAACATCTGTCTTTATCACATGACACTCCACTTTGCAACGGCGGCAGAATTCCTCCACAAAAGCCGCGTCCCGCAAGGCTGTCTCCTGCCTGATGCAATGGTTGACATGCACTGCCGTTACAGTTAAATGCCATTTTTCTGACAATT
>CAJFUP010000070.1 GCA_904420225.1 uncultured Lachnospiraceae bacterium | reverse complement strand
CGTGAGTACCTCCCGATTCCATAATTCACATTGACCAAATGGAAACAATGCCCCATTTTGTATTACCACCTCATTATAAAGGATTCCTGTCTCCTTGACAACATTTTTTTCCGCGAAATCGTTGCTTTTATGATGAATTCTGATGCGCTTACCGTCCGGTCAAAAAGCGATCCACTTCTTCCTTGCTGGGAATGGAAGGCGCTGCGCCGTTTCGTGTTACGGCCAAAGCGGAGGCCGCTGCGCACTGCCTGAGGATTTCTTCCATCTCCATCCCCCGCACCAGTCCTGCCACAAAGTATCCGGTAAAGGTGTCTCCCGCTGCCGTGGTGTCCACGGCCACAACGGAAAATGCCTTCTGCGCGATTCTCCCTTTTCCATCCTGATACACAGCCCCCGCTTCCCCCAAGGTCAGCAAAACAGCCGTCTTGGGGCTATGAACGGAAAACCAATCCAAAATGGCCGATGCCTCCCTCTGACCCGATATGGCATTTCCCTCCGTTTCATTGATGAGAATGTAGTCCGCTGTCTCCAGCGGCGCATGTCGGATCTGTTCATCCATGGGGGAGGGATTGACCACCAGACGCAGCCCCCTCCTTTTGGCCTCCTCCATCAAATATACCGATTCATTGATCTCATTTTGCAGCATGAGAATATCACCAGGGTTTGAAGTGTCCAGAGTCTGTCGAATTTGCTCCCTGGTCTGTTTATGATTGGCGCCTCCGTACACCAGAATGGCGTTTTGTGCTCTGTCATCCACCTGGATGATGGTATGTCCGCTCTTTCCATTTATTGTTCGGATCAACGATGTGTCCACTCCCTGGCTGTCCAGATATTGCGTCAGCACATGACCGTCCTCCCCCACACATCCGGCATGGCAGACCGGCACCCCGGCCCGTGCCAACGCCACCGACTGATTTAACCCCTTTCCTCCCAGGTATATCTCCATTCCGGCAGCTGCCAAAGTTTCCCCTCCTCTGACCATATGAGACACCCGATACACATAATCCAAATTCAGGGAACCGTAATTAAATACCCGCATACTTTTCCTCCTCGCCGCCTTCTACATTGCCATACCTTGTCATTCTCCCCTTACCGCAATGAAAAGCCATTGGATCGTATTTTCTAAATAAAAGGATAATGTTGGGGAAATGTGGGAGGCGGCATTCCTTCTCTTTTTTCTTTCATCATGGTATCATACTTCCCACGGCAATGTCAAAGTCCATCGCGGTTTTGCAATGTTTTGCTCTCCGGCCATGAAAACAATTTCTCTTTCTCTCCCCATTTTTTCCTGTCTGTGCTATACTAATGAAAAGAGGCTGATATCCCGGTATCACGACAAGCGAAACCATATCGCAAAACTTATTATGTTATTATGCAAAGGAGGAATTCATCATGTCCATGGTTACACTTGGTTCCACACAAATCACTGTCAACAAAAACGGTTTCGGCGCCCTGCCTGTTCAGCGCGTCACGCTGGACGAGGCAGTCTGTCTTTTGCGCAGAGCTTATGACGGAGGCATCCGCTTTTTTGATACCGCCCGGGCTTATACGGACAGTGAAAAAAAGCTGGGCCAGGCTCTGCACCATGTTCGTGACCAGATTTACATTGCCACCAAGACGGCTGCCCAGACGGCGGAGGCTTTCTGGAAAGATCTGGATCAGAGCCTGACCCTTTTACAGACTGACCATATCGACATCTACCAATTTCACAATCCTTCCTTCTGTCCCAAACCAGGCGATGGCACCGGCTTGTATGAGGCCATGCTGGAAGCCAAGCGCCAGGGTAAAATCCGCCATATCGGCATCACCAATCATCGGCTCAATGTAGCGGAAGAAATCATCGAATCCGGCCTATATGAGACACTCCAGTTTCCCTTCTGCTATCTGGCCACGGACAGAGATTTGGCCCTGGTGAAGAAATGCAAAGAGAAAAATATGGGGTTCATCGCCATGAAAGCTTTGTCCGGCGGCCTCATCACCAACTCAGCCGCCGCCTATGCGTTTTTGGATCAATATGACAATGTGCTTCCCATCTGGGGTATCCAGCGAGAGAAGGAACTGGAAGAGTTTTTAAGCTACATGGATCAGCCACCGGTGATGACAGAGGAGATCCAGGCGTTGATTGAACGGGATCGCCAACAGCTTTCCGGCAATTTCTGCCGCGGATGCGGCTACTGTATGCCCTGTCCCGCTGGCATCGAGATCAATACCTGTGCCCGCATGAGCCTTCTTTTGCGCCGTTCCCCATCGGCCCAGCATCTGTCGGAAAAAGGCCAGGCCATGATGAAAAAAATTGAAGGCTGTCTCCACTGCAATGCCTGCGTGAAAAAATGCCCTTACGGTTTGAATACTCCAAAGCTTCTGGCTGACAACTACAAAGACTATCTGGAGGTCTTGGCTGGAAAACCCATGTAAGTCTGCGGCCTTTGCAAAATTTTTCTTCTCCATTCCTCCCCATCTGCATAGAATAAGTAGCAAAGAACGGACGTCGCCCGCTTCCCTCTGTCTGTGGTTCGACGCAAAAGGAGTCTCTATCATGATCCGACGCTGGCACTGGATTAATGCAGTTTTGGTCCTGCTTTTCAGTTTCCCCCTGCATTTTCTGTATCAATGGACGGGAGAAAGTCCCTGGGTATCCTGGTTCTCCCCAGTCAATGAGAGCATCTGGGAACATCTGAAACTGCTGGTTTTCCCCATGCTTTTACTGAGCATTGGAGAATATTTTCTGTATGGACGATACTATCCCAATTTTCTGCCGGTCCGCCTGCTATCCATCCTGACAGGCATGGCTGTTGTCCTCCTGTCCTATTACACTTACAGCGGTATTCTGGGAACCCATTTCCTAGCGGCAGACATCCTGACCCTGGTTCTGGGGATCGCAGCTGCCCAGGTGTTCAGCTGTCATTTTCTTCACACCGACTGCTTTACTTCCCCCTGGTCCCAGTTCCAGGCACAGGCAGGATTTCTCGTCCTCATCCTGTGTTTTATTCTGTTCACCTGGTATCCCCCTTCCATCGCCCTGTTCCAGGATCCTTCCCTCCTGTGACCCGATAAAGCCGTTTCCTTTGCCGCACCCCGGTGCACCAATTCTAGACTGTAAAGATAACCCGACCATCCTTGATGGTCTGCTGTACCTGTATATCTCGCAGCTCATCCGGTTCCACCGCCAGGGGATTTCTATCCAGAATGGCAAAATCGGCACGTTTGCCTGGGCGGATGCTTCCCTTTTCCCCCTCCTCAAAATACTGATATGCAGCGTGGAGCGTCACTGCCTTCAAGGCTTCCAGCACAGGAATCCTTTCTTCCTCTCCAAGAACCGTTCCGCTTTTCGTCTTTCGATTCACCGCACACCAAACCGTCTCCATCATATCCGGTTCGATGACTGGAGAATCCTGATGAAAGGTATATAAAATGCCCTTTTTTTCCGCCGATGCCGCGGGGCTGATATGACTTGCCCTATTCCATCCCAAATTTTTCACATGCACGTCGCCCCAATGATAAACATGTGCCGCGAAAAAGGAGGGGATCAGCGGTATTTCTCTCACCGCTTCCAGCTGATCAATTCCCAGCAGCTGGCCATGGATGAGTACCGGGCGGATCCCGGACAGATCGTATCCTTCATCTTTAACGCTGCGGCACATGCGAATATACTGGTCGCAGGCCGCATCTCCGTTGCAGTGGGCCAGTATCTGCAGTCTCTGCCGCGCCGCCGTCAAGACAGCCTCCCGCACCGCTTCATCGCTCATGGTGGGATATCCGCAGTATGCCTCATCACCTTCCATCTGTGCTGCGTTCTCGTAGGGCTGCCTCATCCAAGCCGTTCGCCCTTGGGGAGAGCCGTCCAGAAAAATTTTGTATCCTCCAATCTTGATATGATTCCGGTAGACGCCGATCTCATGGGAAAATGTCTCCAAAAGACGGCGGGACTGGCTGATGTGGGCATAT
>CAJFUP010000069.1 GCA_904420225.1 uncultured Lachnospiraceae bacterium | reverse complement strand
TTACATATGGGGAAATTTGAAATCAGAGATAATTTTTATCTGAATGGGAAGCCGTTTCAGATTATTTCCGGGGCAATTCATTACTTTCGGGTGGTGCCGGAATATTGGAGAGACCGGCTGGAGAAGCTGAAGGCCATGGGATGCAATACGGTGGAAACGTACATTCCATGGAATATGCATGAACCCAAAAAGGGTGAGTTTCATTTTGAGGGAATGCTGGATGTGGGCCGATTTGTGGAAACGGCGCAGGAGCTGGGATTGTACGTGATCCTGCGCCCTTCGCCTTATATCTGTGCGGAATGGGAATTTGGAGGACTTCCAGCTTGGCTGCTGGCTGAGGACGGTATGCGTCTTCGTGTCAGTTACCCGCCGTTTTTAAAGCATGTGGAGGAATACTACCATGTGCTGATGCCCAAGATCACGCCGTATCAGGTGGATCAGGGAGGGCCGGTGATCCTCATGCAGGTGGAGAATGAATACGGATATTACGCCAACGACAGGTCATATCTGGAGTTCATCCGCAATACAATGCTGAATATGGGAGTCACAGTGCCTTTGGTCACATCCGACGGACCGTTTCGGGAAAGTCTCAATGGAGGAACTCTGCCCGGAATTTTGCCCACGGGTAATTTTGGATCCAGGACTCAGGAGCGGTTTCGTCTGCTGTCGGAATATACAAATGGTGGACCCTTGATGTGCACGGAGTTCTGGGTGGGATGGTTTGACCATTGGGGCAATGGAGGCCATATGACAGGAAATTTGGAGGAGAGTGTCCGGGATTTGGACAGGATGCTTCAGATGGGGCATGTGAATATTTACATGTTTGAAGGCGGTACCAATTTTGGTTTCATGAATGGATCCAATTATTATGATGAGCTGACGCCGGATGTGACTTCCTATGATTACGACGGAGTCCTCACCGAGGATGGTCAGATTACGGAAAAGTACAAGAGGTATCGGGACGTCATCGCCAAGTATGCGCCCATTCCTCATGTGACATATTCCACATCCATCAGGAGAAAAGGGTATGGAACCCTTCACGTCAGAGAGAAGGTTAGTTTATTTTCTGTACTGGAGCGTATCAGCTCTCCTGTGGAAAGCCCTGTTCCCGTATCCATGGAGAAATTGGGACAGAACTATGGCTACATTTTGTATCAAACCACATTGAACACAGAAGAAAAAGTGGAAAAAATCCGTCTGTGGGATGCGGCGGATAGGGCAAATATCTTGTTGGAGGAAAAGCCGCTTCTTACGCTGTATGACAGACAGCTTCAGGAAGAGCATGATCTATCCCAGCCGTCTGGACAGGATGGGACTGCCGCTTCTGGCGGATGCGGCAAACGAATGGATATCCTGGTGGAAAACATGGGCCGTGTCAATTTTGGACCGAGAATGGAGCGGCAGAGAAAGGGAATTGGCCAATGCGTCCAGATCAACGGTCATATGCACAATGGATGGAAGATATGGCCGCTTCCTCTGGATAACCTGGAAAATCTGGAGTTCACAGGGGAGTATAAAGAAGGGACTCCGGCCTTTTACCGTTTTGTGCTGGAAATACAGGAGACGGCGGATACATTTCTGGATTTTGCAGGATGGGGGAAGGGATGCGTCTTTGTCAATGGATTTCATATCGGACGTTTTTGGGAGATCGGACCGCAGAAGCGTCTGTATATTCCCGCTCCTCTCCTGAAGGAAGGAGAAAATGAAATTCTCATTTTTGAGACAGACGGAAAATCCTCTCTTTCCATAAAATTGGAAGGAGAGCCTGATATCGGAGCCTGAGTGAGTCGTTATTTTTATAGGAGGTATCAAAATGAATGAGGTTATGAAAAATATATTGACCAGAAGAAGCGTTAGGGCATTTTCAGACCGCCCTGTGGAGAGGGATGTGCTGGATGATATTGTAAAGGCGGCTCTTTGCGCGCCCAGCGCCATGAACCGTCAGACGTGGAAATTCACTGTGGTCACCAATGGAAAGAAAATCAAAGAACTGGCAGATGCCATCGGTGAGGAATTGGGAAGAGAAGGATACGATCTGTATCGGCCCACGGTACTGATCATTCCGTCCAATGACAGAAATACGGTGTGGGGCAGAGAGGATAACGCTTGTGCTTTGGAAAATATCTTTTTGGCCGCTCACTCCCATGGTGTGGGATCCGTCTGGATTAATCAACTTCAGGGAATCAGCGACAGGCCCAATGTGCGCCGTGTGTTGGATTTCTTTGGAATCCCGGCCCAGCATGTGGTTTATGGAATGGCGTCTTTGGGATACCCGGCCCAGCCTGTGACGGATGAGAAGGAGAGAGTAGGCCAGGTGGCCTATGTGGATTAAAGTCGGGATTCCAGGAAAGCGGGATATGGCCGGTCAATGCTGCTTTCAGCGGGTTCACGGAAGTTGGAGAACATTTCGCAGAATACCCCAGAAAATCAGTATCCCCGTGATGATCCAAACTCCCAGATCCATGGCTTTGTTGGTGAGAGACATTCCTTTTAGGTATCTGACGGTCATCGCCACCATATAAAAGAGAAAAATGGGAAGCAGGCAGAAAAGAACGGGATTGTCCCCGAAAGCGGCGGCAAGGTCTCCGGATCCCAGGTGCAGCATCATGCGGGTGATTCCACAGCCAGGACACAGCCATCCGGTGACAGTCCGAAAAATACAGGGAATGGACAGGGAAAAACAGTGGGCCAGGAGATAATAGCATCCTGCGCCCACTGTTATTGTCAGATAAAAAAGAAAGGCCCGAAGCGGTCGGTTTTTCATACGCGTGATCCTTTCTGCGTCAGCGGTCAATCCCAGGTGAATTTATTCAGCTCATTCTGCATCAGGGCAAAGCTGATAATACTAAAGCCCACCAGGGACAGAATCAGGTAGAGAATTCCGCTGTTGCTGGAAGGATATCCCTGGGAGGTTTTGACATAGTCCAGTTTTTCTCCCTGTTTGTAGTTCCAATACAGACCGTAGATGCCGCATGTGACGAGAGAAAGAAGGAAACAGACGACACCGGAGGGCGCCTGGTTGTCTCCTGCCACAGTGTTGACCTCATCGGTGAGAACTACAAACCAATAAATTCCGTAAATTCCGCAGGTGATGAGTGTTAGGATAATGCATACAGGAATGCTTCTGTGGGTCATGAAATGTCTCCTTTCCTATGGGATAGAATAAATACGTTCCTTTGAGTTTGGTTCATTTTCTATATCAAATTATACCGTTTATAAAAAGTTTAGTAAAGGGAAAAAAGACCTTTTATTTTATTAAATATGACGAGAATGATGGAAGTTTCTGTGCAAATAGAATGGGAATTTGGAAGCTGAAGGTGGCCGTATTTGTTGACATGGACAGCAAAAAAATTGGTATTTTGGAAAAACCTGTACAAAATCGACAAAAATAGCAAGATATATACTGTTTTGAGCTTATGAGAGCAATATTTGTATTGTTTTTAGCGGGGCAAAAAGATAAAATTTAAACATTCGATGTACAGCCTTTCAGGAAACTTATCCTGGACAGCATTAGAAGCAGCGAGAGGAATAAACTAGGAGGAGATTTGTATGAGAAAAACAATTCTGCGCAGAACAGCATCTGTGGCTCTGGCCGGTGTAATGGCCATGGGTATGTTGGCTGGATGCGGCAATAATGCGTCCACCACAGAAGCTCCCACAGACAATGAGACTCAGGCTCAAGAGACATCCGCAGAGACTGAAGAGGCTCAGGAGACAGAGGCCGGAGACGAAGAAAGTCAGGCATCAGCTGAGACAGTCAGTACAGCAGTGGAATGGGAGCCGTTTGCGGAAAATGTAACGCTTCAGATTCCGGTATACGACAGAGGAGAGGCAGGCGTGCCCAATGTAAAAGACAATTATTGGACCCATTGGGTACAGGATAATTTCGGAACGCCGTATAATATCACGGTGGAATATGTTCCCATCACCCGTACCGATGTTATGACATCCTATTCTCTTCTGGCTTCCAGCCATACTCTTCCCACCATGCTGATGGAGTATGATTACCCCAAGGTGGCACAGTGGGCCAATGACGGCTATTTGACAACTTTCGATATGGAGGAGTTTGCTTCCGTTGCTCCCACTTATTATAACAGGATGGTGAGCCTGGATCAGCTTCCCTACACCACCATGAACGGAGATACCTATTTTGTTCTGGCCGAGAGACCGGACTGGAATACCGGTTATGCTTACCAGACTTTTGTTCGTATGGATTGGCTGGAGGAAGTTGGCTATGATCATGTGCCTGCCACCAGAGAAGAGTATGTGGATGCCATGACAAAGATCATGGAAGCCGGTCTGTGCGAGCACCCCGGCGGAGGCGTGAAGCTGACAGGCGTTGGTTCTGACCAGAACTACGCATACAGAACACTTCCCACAGATGAGACGGAGTGGGCTATGTACGGCGATTACAATATTCCGTCCCTTGGATGGGAGCCCAATTACAGACTGCTGAAAAATATGAATGAGGATTATAACGCGGGTATCCTGGATCCTGAGTATTACATTACGGATGACGCGACAGCGCAGGCTAATTTCGCCAGCGGCAAGAGCTATTCCTATACCCATTATATTGCAGCAGATTTGCCGTTTTTGACTTCATTCTATGAGAATAATCCGGATGGAAAGCTGGCTATCCAGCCCACAGATGTGGTATATGGAGAGACCTGTGCATGGCGTTCGGATAACCCGTTTGGTATGGCCATCGGATTCTCTGCTCAGGCCAGCGAGGATGAAATTAAGGCTGCTTGGATGTATCTGGAGTGGATGTCCCAGGAAGAAAATCTGTTCACCATGCAGTGGGGTATCGAGGGAGAGAATTATACTCTGAATGAAGAAGGACTTCCTGTCAGTGTACCGGATTATGAAGGCGATTATAAGCAGGGCTACAGCAATAACAAGGATTACACTGCCTGCGTGAAGGAAGGAAGAGTTGTGGGCGATATTCAGCAGAGAGTGGAAGCCCAGTTCCCCATGAATCTGCCCCAGAGCGATGAATTGGTTGCTCAGATTGTGGATTATTACAATAAGAGACTGGAGTTGGCAGAAGAAGGATACGCCATCACGGACTGTATGTTCAGTGTTGTGCTGGATGCAGAGACTGATTACAGCACTGTTCTCACAGAGAAATACATTGAGCTTCGCGATAACCTGACCATGTGCCCAGTGGAAGATTTTGACGCCATGTATGAAGAGGCAAAACAGGAATACCTGGATGAAGGATATCAGGAAGTCATCGATGAAAGAAGAGAGGCATTCGAGGCTGGAAACAGTACAAGGATGTCCGAATAATAAAAGATACACAGTCATAAAAATTTCGGGTTAGAGACAGCGCCTGACCCGGCGGCAAGCGAAGAATGTTCTATTGAGAAAAGTCCCATCATATGATGGGGCTTTTCATTGTGCCATAAGTCTGGTAAGTGTCTGTACCGGGTGGAAAAGTTCAGTAAAAAGGACTGTTTGCCCAGAAAAAATGGATGGAAGAAATGCTATTGACTTTCGGTGATTATGCGGTAAGATAAGAGTATTGTGATGGGGATCGATCTATAGGATGAAACGGAGAAAAGAATGAAACAGACAGAATTTGCCCCCAGCAGAAAGCTGCATATCCAGTATCTGAAACGTACCTGCCAGTATAATATGCCAGTACCACACTACCATGATGCTTTTGAGATTTATTTTCAAATGGCTGGGAAGCGGTATCTTTTTTTTGATAATATCTGTCATGTGTTTGAGGCGGGAGACGTGGCTATTCTGCGTCCTTTCAATATTCATTATGGAGAAAGCCGGGAAATTAACTATTATGAGCGGTATGTGATTAATTTCAAATCTGATATATTTTCCAAAGTACTTACGCCGGATGAGTGGTATCTGTTGGAAAAAAGGATTGTGCCCTGCGTGATCCATCTGTCGGGAGAACAAATGCAGATTATGTGCCAGCATTTTCAGATGGTGGAGCGGTATTCCAAGAAAACAGGTTTTTTGTCGGAAAAACTGTTGGAATCATCGGTGCTGCAGCTGGTGATGATGCTTATGGAGTATGTGGATCAGGATTTTATCATAAAAGGTGAAACAGTGGAACCATCCATTGTGGAGGTGCTGAAGTTTATTGATGGCAACTACCAGGAGAATATTACGTTGGATCATATGGCACAGATCGCTCATATGAGTAAATATCATTTTTGCCGTACATTCCGGTCTGTGACGGGGACAACGCCGCTGAATTATGTCAATACAGTTCGGCTCACGCGGGTTCATAATCTGCTGATTAATACCACAGAGTCCATTGATGAGATTGCCAGGAATACGGGATTTTCCTCATATGTGAACCTGGCCAGGGTATTCAAAAAAGTGTATGGCGTATCGCCTAGAACGTTTCGCAAATACAGCGGCGAGGGAAATGGCCGTCATGCGCCATGACGTCTCCGGTATTCTTGGGGAGACATCTTATAAAGTTGTTTAAAAGTAGCGGAAAAATACTCCATGGAAGAAAATCCCAGTTTTTCTGAGATGGAGGTGATGCTTTCATCAGAGGAAGAGAGGAGCAGAAGGGCGGCGGCCATCCTGCTTTCTCTCTTTTTTTCGCTGAATGTTTTCCCGTAGTGGTTTTTCAGAAAACGCTGTGTCTGTCTGGGAGACAGTCCGAGACGGTCGGCCAGTCCTTCCAGAGACGGGTGGGCGTATTCATATAGAAAATAGCATTCCGTCAAAAGAGAGCGGTTTTCCTCTGGATTGGGATGGGAGAGAGGGGAAGGAATGTGACTGCCCTGTCTGTAATTGCGGAGCAGTGCGATGATAAATTGACAGAAAAGAGTGCGTACCTGTTCCATATACCCCAATTCCTGAGCCGTAAGTTCCCGAAAAAGCTGCTGAAAAAGTGTCGCTATATGCCGCTGATCTTGTCCAAACCAGAAGATTTGATGCAAAAAGAGATGGGTCAGAGGACCGTCATGAGGGGTGGGAACATTTTTGGGCTCTATTTTCAGATAGAGACAGTATTCTGTCAGGGGATTTTGGGAACAGGGAATTTGGGAATGTTCCACATGGGGACCGGTGACATAGAGGGTGTTGGGAGTCACCGGATACGTAATGCCGTTGATGACAGCCTTTCCGCGTCCGGTGGGAATAAAGTGAATCTCATAGTTGCCGTTTCCGTGGCTGTGGCTGGGTACACTTTCTGTCACAACGCCGCGGGTGAATTTCAGGACCTGGAATATGGCTCCTTCAAAAGAAAATGAAATATCCATGGGAAACGATTCTGATGGCACAGGTATCCCTCCTTCCGTGCATTGATCTGGAATAAATTTATTGTAGCAAAAGAGAGAATGATGGTCAAGGAATCCCATAAAAATGCGACATTATCGGCGGAAAGCTGTCCATAATTTCTCTAAAATTTTCGTCATTTTGACCGTATACTGAAAGTAAGAAATGAGAGGGAAAAGGTTCTTTGTTCCCTGAAAAAGCTAGAAATGGAGGGAAAAAACATTGGAGAAAATATCTATCACAAGAGACAGTCTTGTCATGCAGTATCCGGCATCCTGGTGGAGGGATACGTGGAGGGAGGCGCTGGTATGCGGC
>CAJFUP010000068.1 GCA_904420225.1 uncultured Lachnospiraceae bacterium | reverse complement strand
GTGTCCGTAGCTCAGCTGGATAGAGCAACGGCCTTCTAAGCCGTGGGTCGGGGGTTAGAATCCCTTTGGGCACATCAAAATTGGGAAAAGAGACTGTTGAAAAACAGTCTCTTTTCTTGTTATACACTGTACAAACAATTCATTTGCTGCTAAAATAAAAGAGATCAAAAGAAAGGAGCGGAATAAATGTTTATTGCAGATGAAAAACGATATGAGAAAATGGAATACTTTCGCTGCGGCAATAGCGGATTAAAGCTTCCAGCGGTTTCTTTGGGATTATGGCACAATTTTGGAAGCAATGGGAATTTTGAAACCATGAAAGCCATGTGTCGAACAGCATTTAATCTGGGAATCACGCATTTTGATTTGGCCAATAACTACGGCCCGGTGCCGGGAAGTGCCGAAGAAAATTTTGGACGAATTTTAGCGGACGATTTTAAGCCGTATCGCGATGAACTGGTGATATCCACGAAGGCCGGATATGATATGTGGCCAGGGCCTTATGGAAATTGGGGATCTAAAAAATATTTGACAGCTAGTTTGGACCAGAGTCTTAAGCGTATGGGATTGGAATATGTGGACATTTTTTATCATCATAGACCAGACCCGGAAACACCGCTTGAGGAAACCATGCTGGCCTTGGATTCAATGGTAAGAAGTGGAAAGGCATTATATGTGGGGATTTCCAATTATAATAAGGAGCAGACCAAGGAGGCTGTGAAAATCCTCAGGGAATTAAAAACACCATTTATCATTAATCAGAGAAAATATTCCTTGTTTGAGAGAAATATAGAGCAGGATGGTTTGAAATCTTGGGCGGCAGAACACGGCGTGGGTATTATTGCTTTTTGCCCATTGGCGCAAGGGCTTTTGACTGACAAATATATTCATGGAATTCCGGAGGATAGTCGTATTCGAAAGGACGGCCGCTTTTTGAAAGAAGGCGATGTGACGGAAGAGAGATTGGGACAAATCAGAGAGCTTAGAGAAATTGCCGAAGGAAGGGGACAGTCTTTGGCGCAGATGGCATTGGCATGGATCTTGAGAGATGGGGAAGTGACCAGTGTTCTCATTGGGGCATCAAAACCATCACAAATCGAGGAAAATGTAAAAATTGTTGGCCACACTTCTTTTACTGAGGAGGAATTAAGGGCTATTGAGGCCGTATGTCAGTAAAACCTTTCATCCATGAGTCAGTCTGGCGCTGGTCTGGGATGGAAATGCCTTAAAAAAGGAGGAAGCAGGTATCATAAGATACCTGCTGATTTATGAAAAATAAACATTATTGGTTAAGGAGGGCCTTGCCATACGGCAAGGCAATTATGAGAAAAAACAAAAGATTCTTCTTTCAACTAGCTGATGATTAAACTATACTGCCCAATTGTGACACCTATATGGAAAAAAACTGAATACTTTATGAACGTAAGGTGAACTTTGTTTATTGGGAATTCTTTTTATAATCTGTTAATAAAAACGAAAGAAATGCACAAAAGAAAAACAGAATTTATACATATTCCTGTCACAAATCGCATATAAAATAGAAGTGTAACAAAATGGGAAGGATCATATTTTGTGGCATGAATTACCAGCTGTCCATTTTTCGGACTGGAAATGGATGGCGGAAGCGGCAGACGGGAGAGTATATGAGTTATCGCATTTATTTGGAAAGTTACGCTTGGATGAATGAAAAGAAAGCAGTCAAAAGAGGAGATTATATAGCAGAACAAAAGGAAGATGTGGTTCGGCGGATTTACTTTAGGGATCCGGATAGAAAAAGACAGCGCACTAGGGCCGAATTTCTGATTATAATGAGAAATTTTGATGCCGACCGTATCCACCTGGAAGAACGAATTTGGAATGGCGGAAGAGTATTCAGTAAAACGGTTTGGCTTCCCCGTGAGGAATGCGAGAAGATTCTTGCCAATGATTTGGATTGGATGGCAGAAAGGGAGTCTGTAATTTTCGATCTTTATTATCATATTACGCATGAAGGATATCGTATGGTCAGTATGGATGAGGGAAGAGAACAGATTATTTCAGAAGAAGGTAATGGACAAATAACCATTCTGGAGAAGGAAAAGCGTCAACTCCTGCCAGGGAAAGAGGCCTTTTTTCTGGAAAAGCCGGAATGGGTGAGAACGCTGCATCCAGGAAAATGTAGGGTGCTCAGGAGAAAGGAATGTCTGCTTCCGCAGGCTGCGCTGGAAATGTTGTGTTTAGGAGAAAATTAAGAAAGGAATCGGGAGCGCGGATGGATCTGCGCTCCCGATTCCTTCTTATGAGCAGAAGGGCGAGGAAATTTCAGAATTTCTCCTTAAGCGCAGTCGGTGCATCTTGTTAAGAAAGAACTGGCGTGGTATGATAAGAAGGATATAAAAAGGATACTCTGCCAACTGGCATTACAGAAAGGATGCAGAGTGAAGCCAGAAATGAAAGGTACAGATTTGCATGAAGGTTTCGATGACAGGAATTGATTTTCATACAGCAGGAGTAGAGAAGAGAGAGCAGTATGCGTTGACAAAGGAAAAGGCAGGAAAGCTGGGAGCGTTCTTTGTGGAGCGCGGTTTGGCGGCTGGATGTGTGATTTTGGCCACCTGTAATCGGACAGAAATTTGGTTCTCCCACCCAAAAGCCTCGGCCTACTCTTTATTGTTCCAGGGGCTGCGTTCTTTAAATGGGGATGAAGAGGGGAAAACCATCCAAGAAGATGACACTGAGTTGTTTCGGGAGAGAAGCGGCATGACGGCGGTACGTTACCTGATGGAGCTGGGATGCGGCATACACTCTCAAATATTTGGAGAGGATCAGATTCTTTCCCAGCTGAAGCAGGCCATGGCGGCAGCCAGGGAAGGGCATTATATCGACTCTGTGTTGGAGACCTTGTTTCGCCAAAGCGTAACGGCAGCCAAAAGGGTGAAAACTTCTGTGAGACTCACACCAGAAATCCGCTCCGTTCCGGGGGAAGCCATTCGTATGCTGCGCCGATTTATGTCAGACTTCAGGGACAAGAAAGCGCTGGTCATTGGCAACGGTGAGATGGGCAGACTAACGGCACAACTTTTGAAAAACGAAGGGGCTAAGGTGACCATGACGCTGCGTCAATATAAAAATTTTGATGCAGTGATACCAGATGGCGTCCATGTAATCCTGTATCAAGATCGGTATCAGTATCTTCCGGATATGGATATTGTGATCAGCGCCACCCGAAGCCCTCACTATACGCTGACGGAAGAAGATATGCTTCCCATTCATCCTACATTTTCCCGGGAAGCCTACTATATCGATTTGGCTGTCCCGCGGGATATGGATCCCCGCATTGGCCAATGGAAAGGCATCCATCTTTTGGATATGGATCAGCTGGGCATTGGAGTTGTCTGTGATCCTGTAAATCTGGAAAAAGCCAAGAGAATCATAGAAGAACAGATGGAGGAATTTAAACGGTGGTATACCTGCCGGGAGGCTATGCCGGATATCAGCATTGTGGGTGACCGAGTGGCTCAGTTGACAGAGGCTAAGCTGACGCGAGTCTTTCAGGCTATTCCTCTTGAGGGGGAAGAAGAAACAAAGCTGAGAGAAAATGTGAAACTGGCGGTGGAAAAATCCATGACGCGTCTATTGTTGGGGATGAGAGAGCAGATGGACAGCCATGTATTTGCTTTGAGTCTCAATGCTCTTTTGAAGTCCGCAATCTCTATGGAAGCGCAATCCATGGGAGAGTGCGCCGCGGCTTTGCCGTTGGGTGATGGGAAGGAGACGGAAGAAAATAATACACAGCAATCCATAGTATTGTCGATATAGAATGGAGAAGACGAGAAATGAGGTATTTTCCTTTTTTTGTGGACATCCATGATTGGAATATTGTGGTGATAGGGGCCGGGAAAGTGGCGGAGAGAAGGGTGGCTTCTCTTCTTAATTTTCAGGTTCACATCACGATAATTGCACCGAGAGCTGTGGAACAGATACAGAAGTGGGCCAGAGAGGGAAGGGTGCAGCTTTTTCTGCGCTCATACCAGGTTGGCGATCTGGCCGACGCAATGATGGTTTTGGCCACCGCAGACGATGGGGAGGTCAATGATGCAGCCGAAAGGGAGGCCAGGGAGAACTCCGTACTTTTTAACCGCTGTGATGACAGAAATTCCTGTGATTTCCATTTTCCAGGCCTGTGTGTGAAACATGATGTGGTGGTTGGTATTCACGCAGGCGGGGAGGATCACAAGACAGCGGCTCGAATTACGGGGAAAGTGAAAGAAGTTCTGGCAGATAGGTGTGTTTGATGAGGGTCTGGATGTAAAGAAAGCACGGGACAGAAAAGAGAGGAGCGCGAATGAAAAGAAAATTGCGCATTGGCAGCCGGGAAAGTTTGCTGGCTGTGAGACAGACGGAATTGGTCATGGATCAAATACGTGCCATAAGGCCGGACTGGGAGCTGGAACTGGTGACTATGAAAACCACAGGAGACAGGATTTTAAATAAAACTCTGGATCAGGTGGGAGGAAAGGGACTGTTTGTCCGGGAATTACATGAGGCTCTGCGGGAAGGAAGAGTGGATCTGGCGGTCCATAGCCTAAAGGATATGCCCATGGAGGAAGAGGAGGAGCTTCCCATTGGTGCGTTCATCAGACGGGGGGATCCCAGAGACTGTCTGGTATACCGCAGGGAGTGGGAGAAACAGAATGGCCATGACAGAAACATTTTTGTAGTTGGAACTTCCAGCGCCAGGAGAAAGATACAGATGGCACGGCTGCATGAGGAAAACGGAATTAAGGGTGCAGAAACGGCATTGGAGATCAGAAGCGTGCGTGGAAATATAGTCACACGGCTGGAAAAGCTGGATAGAGGAGAATATGATGCCCTGATTTTGGCGGCGGCGGGATTGGAGCGGGCCGGGGTGATGGATCGGGAACTTCGGTATTTTGAACCGGATGAAATGCTTCCTGCGGCGGGGCAGGGGATCTTGGCGGTACAGTGCCGTAAAGGGTTTGATCCTCAATTTATGGAAGAGCTGAATGATCTGGATACCATGGCTCAGGCGCTGGCGGAGCGGAGTTTTGTCCGGACACTGGGAGGCGGATGTTCGTCTCCAGTGGCAGCTTTTGCCCGCATAAAGGACGGGATGTTGCATTTGGAAGGGCTCAATTGTCATGAGGGCAGCGGCCATTTTTGGCGTCAATCCGTCTGGGGCAGGCCAGAGGATGCAAAAGACATCGGTATCAGGCTGGCGGAGCGGATGAAAAGAAAGGGAAAGGTGTGGCTGGTGGGAGCTGGGCCATCGGATCCGGGTTTGATGACGCTGAAAGGCCAGCATGTGCTTAAACAGGCAGATGTGGTGGTGTATGACCATCTCATCGGCGATCCGGTGCGCCAGATGATCCCGAAAACGTCCCAGAGCATTGACGCAGGGAAACAGGCGGGAAATCACAAAATGACACAAGAGGCCATTAACCGACTGTTATTGGAAAAAGCGTTGGAGGGATATCGGGTGGTGCGCCTGAAGGGAGGAGATCCCTTTTTGTTTGGCAGAGGAGCAGAGGAGTTGGAACTCCTGGAAACCTGGCAGATCCCTTACGAAGTAGTGCCTGGAGTCACCTCGGCTCTGGCGGTTCCAGCCTATGGGGGAATCCCTGTGACCCACAGACAGTACGCTTCTTCGGTACATATTGTGGCGGGACAAAGAAGAGAAGGCACAGAGGGAATCGATTTTGCCGGGCTGGCAGCATTGAAGAGGACTACCCTGATCTTCCTCATGGGGGTGGCCCAGCTGGAACATATCTGCGCCGGACTCATGGAGGCAGGAATGGATGGAAATACCAAAGCGGCCATTTTGGAAAAGGGAACGGCATCCGGCCAGAGGCAGGTGGCGGGTACACTGGAAACTCTGCCTCAATTAGCTGTAAAAGAAAGCATAGGAACACCAGGGATCATAGTGGTGGGCGAGGTTTGCGGCCTGGCAGATACATTTTCCTGGGCAGAGAAGAGGCCTTTGCAGGGAGCACGGGTGTGGGTTACCAGGCCATCCCAGAAAGGGTCCCGGCTCAGCGTCATGCTTTATGATCTGGGGGCCGAAGTCTTGGAAGTCCCCGCCATAGAGACAAGGCCGCTGACATCCCTCCCGTATCTGGAAAAAGAAAGGGAGAGTCTGCTTGCCCATCAGTGGATGGCTTTTGCCAGTGAGACAGCGGTGACGGTATTTTTTGATTATCTCCAGGAAAAACGGATGGATCTACGGCAGTTGGCCGGTATCAAAATGGCTGCGGTGGGAAAAGCTACGGCCAGGGCTCTGGAGGCCAGAGGGGTGATTCCCGATTTTGTGCCTGCGGTTTTTGACGCCATGGCCATGGCAGAGGGATTGGAAAAGCAAGTGAGAGAGGGGGAACGCGTGGCGGTTTTTGTTCCCCTTCACGGGGAAAGCCGTCTGGTGTCGGAATTGAGAAAGAGAGGAGTGGCATTGACGGAAATCCCTTTATATGAAACGGTCAGCATACCTCAGACGGATATGACTGTAAGAAGTTGTGATCTCTTTGCCTTTGCCAGTGCCTCGGCGGTACGCGGATTCATGAGCGCCAAAACACGGGAGGAAGTTTTGGGAAAAACGGCGGTGTGCATCGGTGACAAGACGGCGGCCGAGGCACGAAGACACGGATTCTCTGTGAGTGTTGCCCAGGAGGCATCGCTGGAGTCCATGGCACAGACTCTGGTGTCTGTCTGGGAGCGCATGAAAAGAGCTGACGCCAGGACAGAGCCGCAAATTGACAGAAAGGAAGAACAGAAATGATAAACAGACCAAGACGACTGAGACAAAACGAAATCCTTCGGGGCATGGTGAGGGAAACCAGAGTGGATGCATCTTCCCTGATCTATCCCATCTTTGTGGGAGAAAACATTCAGGGAAAGGAAGAGATACCCTCCATGCCCGGTCAGTATCGCTACAGTGTGGACCGGCTGCCGGAAATTTTGGAGAAAACAGCAGATGCGGGTGTTTTAAGCGTCATGTTGTTCGGAATCCCAGCCCATAAGGACGAAAGGGGAAGCGGCGCTTGGGCGGAGGACGGCATTATCCAGACAGCTTTGCGCAGGGCAAAAAAAGAGTGTCCACAGCTTTTCTACATTACGGATGTGTGTATGTGCGAATATACCTCCCATGGCCACTGTGGAATTTTGGACGGAACCCGGGTGGACAATGACAAAACGCTGGAAGTGCTGGCAAAAACTGCTCTTTCTCATGTGGAAGCTGGGGCGGATATGGTAGCTCCATCGGATATGATGGATGGTCGGGTGGCAGCCATCCGGGCAGCGCTGGATGTCCATGGACACACGGATATTCCCATACTGTCATATGCGGTTAAGTATGCGTCTGCTTTTTATGGTCCATTTCGGGAAGCGGCTGGGTCGGCTCCAGCTTTCGGGGATAGGAAAAGCTATCAAATGGATTTCCACAACAGAAGGGAGGCCATAAAAGAGGCAGAATTGGATGTGCAGGAAGGGGCTGATATCATCATGGTGAAACCGGCACTGTCTTACCTGGATATTATCC